>NZ_JBBNAN010000282.1:0-21009 GCF_037994405.1 Phyllobacterium sp. | reverse complement strand
TCTGCAGTTCGATCACTTCACCAAAGGACTTCACGCCGATCAGCGCTTCGATATGAGCGAAGCTGGCTTCGGTGTTGGCGCGCAGCGCAGCCAATGCCTTCAGCGAAAGAGCAGCAGTGTTGGACTGTGCAGTTTCGAAGGTTGTCTCGAGGGTCTTCTGCGCAGCTTCAGCCTGATCCTTGATCTTGGCATAAGCTTCCTTGGACTGGGCAACGCCCTTTTCGGTGAATTCGCGAACCTGATCGGTTACAGCAGTCGGATCGAAAGCCGGGATCGAGAACGCATCAGCAGTCTGTTTGGTGGTCTTGCTCATATTCGTGTCCTTCCTTGGTGCAGATGGTCATTTGCCTCTGCCAATGATTTGATGAACGGTATATAGGGGATTTTATTGTGCATTGCAACATTTATTTTGCAGTGCACAATCGATTGCGTGATTCACGATCAAAATATTGTGTGGACGGTGGTCGCGTGCCCGCGGAAGTTAACTAAACCAAGAGAAAGACATGTAAGATAAGGGGCTGTGAGTGGACGGGCGGCGGCAGGATCATTATTAACAATGTATTAAGACAGCCGCATGAATGCGGTTATTCACCTTTGGGCATGCTTTAAGAATATGGCATCTGGAACCTACCCATTCATCGACATCGCCGTCCTGGACGAGATCCGTGAGCATTTCGCCAATGGCGACGCGCTGATCGTGGTTTCGCCAGATATGGAGAGTGTCATCTGGGCCAATGGTCAGGGCGCATCACTGCTCGGTTACGAGGCCATTGACGATATCCTGAGCAGCGAAAAATTTCTCGGCATCCAGGCTCGACGGCAGCTTATGGCTTTGGACGGCTTTCCGGCCATCGGCCACGGACGCACTGTTTCCCTGCGCATGGCCTTTGGCCTTTCCAGCCGCATTCAGACATTCCAGGCCAGCGACATCGCACTGCCGCGGGGCGAACAGGCTATTCTTCTCACAGTTGCCAATGCGGACCGGACAGGCTCGCACGAGCAGGCTGCCGCGCTGGCGATCAGGGGGTTTGTCGATCACACGACACACGCGGCGATGATCAATTCTGTCGGTGCAGTCATTGCCGCGTCGGAGCATTTTGGACGGCTTGGCTTTAACGACAAAGTTTTGGGCGATCTCGTGCGCGAAGTGAGGCTGGAGCGCAACCGCCTGGTAAAACGCCCTGTGCAGACCGCGAAGGGGGCGGTGCCCACCGGGATTGCGCGACTGACCGATAGCCCTGCATTGCATCTGTTGTTTGCAATCGAGCCAGAGAGCACTGAACAGCAGGCCACGGCTGCCCGGGAGGCTCAACGCGGGGATCCTGTTTCGCCCGAAACGCCGCCAGCGGACAATGCTGCACGCAATCCCGAAGCGCCCTCGGTCACGAATGCGGAAAAGGCACAGGGGTCGCTCGCATTCGAACAACCGGCCGAATTCTCGGCCTCGTCAGGTGCTGATGAGCTGAACGCAGCGGACGGCGAACGCCCATCGGAAGGATACCGCTATACGCCGTCGGAGACGCCTGTTCGCTTCGTCTGGAAGGTGGACGCGCAGGCGAGTTTCAGCGAGATTTCGCCCGAGTTTGCGGCGGCAGTCGGGCCGGCTTGCGCGTCGATCATCGGCAAATCGTTCCGTCAAGTGGCCGTTGATTATGGTCTCGACAGCAGCGAGGAAATTGCCGAACTCCTGGAACGGCGTGACACCTGGTCCGGGCGAACCGTGCTGTGGCCGATCGAAGGCACTCAATTACGAGTTCCGATAGAGCTTGCAGCGCTTCCCGTATATTCGCGCGAACGCGCCTTCATGGGCTTTCGGGGATTTGGCGTTGCGCGCATGGGCGACGTCACGGCCGTCCTCAAATCCGTTGGGATGACGCCTGATACCCGACCACTGGTCAATGACGAACGGCCAAAGGTGCATTCTTCCTCCAAGGAAGCGGCAACGAAAGACGCTTTCAATGGGGAAATGCCTGCGCTTTCCATTACACCAAACACAGCTGACAATGTCATTCCACTCAAGACCCAACGGCCGATGCGTGATGAAGGCCGGCTGAACGATGCGGAACGCAATGCGTTTCGTGAAATAGCCGAGAGGCTGCGCCGGGAAGTGCTGGCTGACAGTCCGGCCGCCGCCACGAATGTTGGGCCGGTTGAACCGGCCGCAAAAAACGGAGAGCAGACGCAGCCCGAGCCGATTGTGGCAGCGCAGTTTCCAGCCGCGGAAGTTGTTGGTCCAGGCTTTGCCAATGCGGACACAACGAAGACGACCGATGAACAAAGCGCGGCACAAGCCGCCAAAGACTTTGCCGAAGATATAAGGACACAGGCGCGCCAAGGTGTCGACACGTCGATCCTTGGTGCACTGCCGTTGCCCGTGCTGATCCACCGCCACGGCCAGATCCTTTATGCAAATCCGGCACTGCTGGATGCGATACTGTATCCGTCAGCCGATGCAATCAACGAAGCCGGCGGCCTAAGCACACTCTTCGCCGACGGACCGGACGACGGCACCGACGAGGACGAAGGCGGCATGAACCTGCGCCGCAGCGACGGCTCGCTCATGCGGGCGCAGGCGCATCTGCAGGCAGTTCGCTGGGATGAGAGTGGCGAGCGTGCATTGCTGCTGGCGCTCTCGCCGCAGGTGCAACCTCAAGCCCATTTCGACGTCAACGAAAAGCTGCTGCTGCAGACACGCATCGATGAACTCAGCGCCATTCTCGACACCGCAACCGATGGCGTCATCCTGCTGGATTCGGCCGGTGCGATCCGTTCCGTCAATCACTCGGCTGCGGCGCTTTTCGGCTATGAACCGGAAGATGTGACCGGCAAGCCTTTTTCGTTGCTGTTCGCCATCGAAAGTCAGCGTGCTGCGATGGATTATCTGAACAGCCTGTCGGATAATGGCGTGGCCAGTCTGCTCAATGACGGGCGTGAGGTGATAGGCCGCGAGAGCCAGGGGCGCTTTATTCCCTTGTTCATGACGATCGGCAAACTGGATGCGTCCAAGGGCTATTGCGTCGTCCTGCGCGACATCACCCATTGGAAACGGGCGGAAGAAGAGCTCGTCAGCGCCAAGCGCGAGGCCGAGCGTACATCGGCCCAGAAAAGCGAGTTTCTTGCGCGCATCAGCCATGAGATCCGCACACCGCTCAATGCGATCATCGGCTTTTCGGAATTGATGGCGGACGAGAAATTCGGTCCGATCGGCAGTGAGCGCTATCGCGATTACCTCAACGATATCAGCCGTTCCGGCAATCATGTGCTGTCGCTCGTCAATGATCTCCTCGATATTTCGAAGATCGAGGCAGGCGCGGTGGAGCTGGACTTCGAGGCGGTGTCGCTCAATGATGCGCTGACTGAAGCCGTTGCCATCATGCAGCCGCAGGCCAATCGCGAGCGCGTGATCATCCGCTCGAGCCTCACTTCGCGCCTGCCCGATATCGTCGCCGACCACCGTTCGATCACGCAGATTGCGCTGAACCTTTTGTCCAATGCAGTCAGGTTTACCGGCCCGGGCGGACAGGTGATCGTTTCCACAAGCTATGAGGCGAGTGGCGACGTTTTGCTGCGCGTGCGCGATACCGGCATCGGGATGACCCGGCAGGAAGTCGAGCAGGCGCTGCGTCCCTATAAGCAGATCACCACGCCGAAACATCAACACAGCGACGGTACCGGGCTTGGATTGCCGCTGACGAAAGCAATGGCCGAAGCGAACCGGGCAAATTTCACCATTGAGTCCACGCCCGGGCGCGGCACGATGGTGGAAATCACGTTTCCTTCAACCCGCGTTCTTGCAGAATAATCTAATTCACCAAGTCAATAATACGATATATCAATCATCCATTGGAGTGATTTGAACTGCCTTGGCATTCTTCTTCTGACAAAGGAGAAACGTCATGCCCAAGACACTGATATTGATCTTCCACCCTGATTTCAGCCGTTCGCGTGCCAACCGCGCCCTTGCAGATACGGTATCCAAACTCGCCAATACCGAGGTCTTCGACATGCAGTCGGCTTACCCGGACAACAAGATCAATACGGATGCGGAAGTCGAACGGCTGCTTGGCGCAGACCGCATTGTCTTCCAGTTTCCGATCCAGTGGTACGCAGCCCCGCCGATCCTGCAGGCCTGGCAGAACGCAGTGCTGACGCGCATGTATTATATCAGCTATGAGAGCGAGGGCCGCCTTCTGGAAGGCAAGCCGTTGCTGATCGCCGTGACGGCGGGCAACACGCCGTCGGCTTATTCGCCAGGAGGGGCCAACCTCTTGCCTGTGCGCGAAATTCTCAACCCATTGCGGGCGATGGCCAATCGCTGTGGCCTGCCGTGGCGCGAGCTGTTCGTGGTCTACGAGACAATGAAAGCTTCGGACGAGACGCTGCACGAAGCTGGACGGGCCTATGCCCTATGGCTTACCCAAATACGCACGCAATTGTTACAATGTGCAACAATTTGACGCGAAAGGGCCTATACCGACTTGAATTGCCATGCATGATCGCTAAACGGTGAATGGCGAAGCATAAAATCCTGCCGGTGAGGATAAGTTGGCAGGATGAAACATCGGAAACGCTCATGTCCTGGTTGAGGCCGAGGAACCTTCTTGCGACGATCTTGATGATGGCTCTCGTTGCCGGGGGAGTGCTTGTCGCCCTGCCCTATCTTGTCAGCACAGATCTGATCCGCGCAAGGCTGATCCAGGAAATCAGCAATTGGACGGGATACACCGTCGAGTCGCGGCAATCGCCTCAGATTTCGTTCTTCCCGATCTTCAGTGCTTCGCTCGGTGATGTCAGCATTCGCAATCCATGGCAGAGCCAGGGCGCGCCTTTCATGCAGGCGGAACGGATCGAAGTTGACCTGTCGCTTCTTTCGGCACTGATGGGCAATATCGAATTCACGGAAACCAAGATCGTGCGCCCGAGATTTGTCATCGACGAGCCGATCAAGAGCCTTTCGGAAATCGGTGAGGCGCTTGCCAAGAGCGACGGGCGGATCGGCGATGTCGTGCGGGAGGCGCGCGCGGCGGTGTTAGCCAATCCGGCAAAGCCCGATATGAGCACTGTGTCGTCGCAACCCTTCGGGCGCGTACGACTCGAAGACGCGATGGTTATCTTCAAACGGCCGATCAACGGCGCTGAAGAACAGATCTCCAGCATTAGCGGCGTGTTCGACTGGCCACAGACTTCCGGCGTCGCAAGCTTTCGGGGCAAAGCGATCTGGCATGGCGAAGAAACGGAAATCGACAGCTCCGCAACCAAGGCGGTGCTCCTGCTTGCCGGAGGAACCAGCCCGCTTCAGATAAGCCTGAGTTCGACGCCCCTGACGCTGTCGTTCAACGGATCGGCCAATATCTCCAAGGATCAGTTCTTTGAAGGAACTCTATCGCTGACCTCGCCCTCGCTGCGGCGAACGCTCGAATGGTCGAAAACAGCAACGATACCGGCCGCACCGATCGGCAGTTTCGCGCTGGATGCGTCCGTCTCCGGTTCTGCCACGCGAATGAAGCTCGACGGATTGACGGCAACGCTCAATGACAACCCGGCCAAGGGTGTCATCGAAGTCGTCTTGGATCAGGGCACGCCAAGCATCGCGGGGACGCTTGCCTTTGAAACGCTTGACCTTCACTCGGTCTTCTCGGGTTTCATGCCCCTTCCCGATGGCTCGGGGAATTCCGATGCAGTCATCAATACGGCATTCTTAAAACAGCTCAATCTCGACCTGCGCGTATCGGCCCCGAAGGCAACGCTCGGCCCGGTCAATCTCTCGAAGGTCGCGGCCACGGCACAAATGCGCAATGGACGCGCCATTTTCGACATCGGTGAGGCGTCGGCTTTCGATGGTTCGGTCGCCGCCAGCTTCCAGTTGGCAGACGAAGGCGATGGCGCGGCACTCGGAGAGTTGCGTCTTAATGGGACCGATGTGAACAGCGCGTCTATCGCTTCGCTGCTTGGTCTTGGGAAACGCTTTGAGCTTGGAAAGGGTACAATGTCACTTGTGCTGAAGGGGCCAATATCACGCTGGTCCACAGCACTGGCCAATGCCAAGGGAACACTGAGCATGCGTTTTGGCGCGGGTCAGATTCGCAGTTTGGATTTCAACAGCCTTTTGAGCAAGGCCAAGACTGACCGGTTCTTCAGTCTGAACGAAAAGACAGACGCCTGGCTGGCGTTCGACCGGCTCGAGATCAAGGCCAATATTATGGATGGGGTCGCGTCGCTCGACACTGCGCAAATCCAGAATAAATCCGGTACGCTCAATTTTGCCGGTATCGTGACACTGATCGGCAAGTCTCTCGCGCTGACTGGCGATTTCGCTGCGCCGGTTGCGGCTGCGGCAACGGCGCAAGGCGGCGCAGCGACGGATGCTCCAAAACCCGAACCTACGTTCAACCATACGCGCTTCTTCATCGGCGGTTCCTGGGACAATCCCTTTATCTCACCGATCATTTCCCCCCAGAACTGACGCGGAGGTCCTTTATGGCGATAATCAGAGTTGACCACGTTCAGCTTGCTATGCCTACCGACGGCGAAAAGGCCGCGAGAGCATTCTATGAAAGCCTGCTCGGTATACCGCAGGTGCCCAAGCCACCACAACTTGTTGCGAGAGGCGGATGTTGGTTTGAAGATGGTGTGGTCAAAATCCATCTGGGGGTCGAGGCTGATTTTGAACCAGCAAGGAAAGCTCATCCTGCCTTCGTGGTGGACGACCTCCTGACCCTGGTGCGGACCTTGGAATATGCCGGGTATCTGGTCACAAAGGACCAGCCGCTGGACGGCTTTGAACGCCGATACGTGCATGATCCGTTTGGCAATCGAATTGAGTTGATGCAGGCCAGATCGTAGGTCGAAAGTTCGCTGGAAGGCTTGGGACAACCCTTAAAAACACGATGGAAATAATATACTGTTCCTGGAGCAGGAGGATGAGCTTCCCCGTTCCTGGTGAATGAAATGGACCCGGATGACGAGGTACCAACTCGCCCGGGTCTTTTTCATTTCCAGGGTGATGCTAAGCGGCAGATACCCCATCACGTCACCTCCAAGTTGAAGGCAAGGTCGTTGCCCAAGTCGGGGTGTCTTTCCCGATGCACCGCTGGCCCGGTGGCGCTGCTTCGCCTTCAATCCGGTCGCGCTCGTAAGCCATTTCTCATTTATTGCTGGGTTCGATGCGTGCGGCAACGCATGCAGAGTTTTGTCCGCATGCGCCAAAACGGTTGTTAGGTTGTTACTGGTTCCGGGCGGCGGCCTGCTCGTCGCGCGCCTTTTGAACTTCACGGCGCTTGTTGGCTATCGATGCAATGATCACACCGACCGCCACCATAGCGATCAGGATGGTGCAGGCGGCATTGATTTCCGGCGTGACACCAAGGCGGACCTGCGAGTAGATGCGCATCGGCAGGGTGGTTGCGCCGGGGCCCGAGGTAAAGCTCGAAATCACCAGATCATCGAGCGACAGTGTGAAGGCCAGCATCCAACCGGAAACGACCGCTGGCAGGATCACCGGCAATGTCACCTTGAAGAACGTGGTAACAGGCGTAGCGCCCAGATCCATTGCAGCTTCTTCCAGCGAGCGGTCGAATGTCACCAATCGCGATTGTACAACCACGGCGACAAAGCACATGGAGAAGGTGATATGTGCGAGGATCATGGTCCAGATGCCGCGGTCAAAGCCGATCGCCACGAACCACAGGAGCATCGAGAGGCCGGTAATGACTTCCGGCATAACCAGCGGCGCGTAGATCATTGCGGAGAACAACAGCCTGCCGCGAAAGCGCGTATAGCGCGTCATTGCCAGGGCACCGAGCGTTCCAAGGATCGTCGCGATGCTCGCAGAGACCAGCCCGACGCGGATCGTCACCCAGGCAGCATCGATGAAGCTCTGGTTGTTGAACAGCGATACATACCATTTCGTCGAGAAACCCGCCCAGACAGTGACGAGACGGGACTCGTTGAACGAATAGACGACCAGAAGGACGATCGGCAGATAGAGGAACGCGAAGCCGAGGACCAGGGAGGCTATATTGAAGCGAGACCAGGTGGTGTTCATTGTTTCAATGCCTCACTTCTCGCTTTCCTGGGCTTTCGCTTCTGCTCGCTGGAACAGAACGATCGGTACGACCAGCAGCAGCAACAGGACCACCGCGACGGCTGACGAAACCGGCCAGTCACGGTTGGAGAAGAATTCATTCCAGAGCGTCTTGCCGATCATCAGGGTCTGCGATCCGCCGAGCAGATCAGGGATAACGAATTCGCCGACTGCGGGAATGAAAACCAGGAAACAGCCAGCGACGACTCCGGGCATGGAGAGTGGAAAAGTGATTTTCCAGAAGGCGGATATGGGTGGGCAGCCGAGATCTTCGGCAGCCTCGACCAGCGAATAATCCATTTTTTCCAGCGCCGAATAGATCGGCAGTACCAGAAATGGCAGGTAGGAATAGACGATACCAATAAATACGGCCGTGTTGGTATTGAGGATGTTGAGCGGCGTGTCGATCACATGCGCCCACATCAGGAATTGGTTGAGAAGGCCCTCTGGCTTGAGGATGCCGATCCAGGCATAGACGCGGATCAGGAAGCTGGTCCAGAACGGCAGGATCACCAGCATCAGTAATGTCGGCCTTATTGTGGCCGGCGCACGCGCCATCCCATAGGCAATGGGGTAGCCGACGATAAGTGTCAGGACAGTCGAGACTGCGGCTATGATCAGGCTTGACAGGTAGGCCTTGTAATAAAGCGGATCCTCGACAAGCCAGACGTAATTATCCCACGCAAATTGCGAGAAGCTGGCCTTCAGCGCCTGCCAACCCGCTGACAAGTCAAGCGCCGGGGCATAGGGCGGGATCGACATCGTCACTTGCGACAGCGATATCTTGAAGACAATGACGAAGGGGATGAGGAAGAAGACCAGCAGCCACAGATAGGGAACAATGATGACCAGGCGACTTGCGAGGGACGATATCAATTTTTGCATGACATCGCCTCCCTCACGCGGTTAGCAGGATACCGGCGTCGGTATCAAAATTGACCCAGACCATGTCGTCATAACCGAGCGGATCCTCGACCGTGCGTACTGCATTGAGGCTCGCGGCCTTGATGATCCGGCCACTTTCAAGCTTCACGTGGAAGACCGTCATATCGCCGAAATAGGCAATATCCCACATTTCGCCATAAGCGGAGTTCACGGAGGGGTCCGCCGGTTGCTTGCGGCTGATACGGATTTTCTCCGGCCGGATGGCAAAGCCGACCGGCTGGCCAACCGTGCAGCTTTTCAAAGCATCGGTACGGATCGTGAAATTATCCGGTTCGACGGCAATGTCGATCCTCCCATTGGCCACGGCGGCCGCCCGGCCTTCGAACATGTTTACATTGCCAATGAAGTCGGCGACGAATTTCGAGTTTGGCGCTTCGTAGACTTCGGCCGGCGTTGCCACCTGCATCACCTTGCCTTTATCCATGACGGCGATGCGATCGGCCATGGTCATCGCCTCCTCCTGGTCGTGGGTAACCACGACGAATGTGAGGCCGAGTTTCATCTGCAGGTCCATAAGTTCGAACTGGGTTTCCTCGCGCAGCTTCTTGTCAAGCGCGCCGAGCGGTTCGTCGAGCAGGAGGACTTTCGGACGCTTGGCCACGGCGCGCGCCAGCGCGACACGCTGGCGTTGACCGCCGGAAAGCTGGTGCGGCTTGCGCTTGGCGAATTGTTCCAGCTTCACCAGTTTGAGCATTTCGGCAACGCGGGCTTCTATGGCGCCCTTTTCCATACCGTCCTGCTTGAGGCCGAAAGCGATATTGCCTTCGACCGTCATATGCGGGAACAGTGCGTAGGACTGAAACATCATGTTGACCGGGCGCTTGTAGGGTGGAATGCCCCGCATATCCTGGCCATCGAGGAGAATGCGGCCAGCCGTCGGCTCCTCAAAACCGGCAAGCATGCGCAACAGGGTGGACTTGCCGCAGCCGGAAGCACCGAGCAGCGCGAAGAACTCGCGATTGTAGATATTCAGGGACAGATCGTTGACTGCGGCGAAATCGGCAAACTTCTTGGTGACGCTCTCGATCGCAATAAAAGGTTTCGCTTCCGGATCGTTCCAGGGTGCGAACTTACGGCGAAAACTTCCCAATGATTTCATGATTTGCCCCGGTTCTTGGTCTTGATTTTGAAAGACCCCGGCATCGGCTGCCGGGGTCTTTTGTAGGAGTTACTGGCCTGTGACCACCTTCGTCCACAGCCGCGTCACCACGCGCTGGATTTTCGTATCGTAAGGCGTGACGGTGAACAGTTTCTTTTGCGTGGCTTCATCCGGATATACTTCCGGATTTTCAAGGACCGCCTTGTCCATCAGCGGTTGAGAGGCCTTGTTGCCGTTGGCATAGGACACGAAGTTCGAGGCTTTTGCGGCAACGTCCGGCTTGAGCATGTAGTTGATGAATTCATGCGCTTCGGCAACATGCGGCGCATCGGCGGGGATTGCCATCAGGTCGAACCACATCTGGGCGCCCTTAGCCGGAATTGCGTAGGCTACAGTGACCCCGGCCTTGGCTTCTTCGGCGCGCGTCTTGGCCTGGAGGATATCGCCGGAATAGCCGAGCGCGAGGCAGATGTCGCCATTGGCAAGGGCGTTGATATATTCGGAGGAATGGAACTTGCGGACATACGGGCGGATTGACTCCAGCAGCGCTCCAGCCTTGGCCAACTCATCCGGGTCCTTGCTGTCAGGGTTGAGTCCGAGATAGGCCAGCGCCGAAGGCATGACGTCGGAAGCGGAATCGAGGATGTGGATACCACAATCCTTGAATTTCGCGGCCACCTCCGGCTTGAATAATACGTCCCAGGTCGGCTTTTCGTCCGAGCCGAGAATGGCTTTCATCTTGTCGACATTATAGCCGATACCGGTCGTACCCCACATGTAGTCAACCGAATACTGGTTGCCGGGATCGTAGGTATTAATGCGCTCGTTGATCATATCCCACGTGTTGGACAGATTCGGAAGCTTCGACTTGTCGAGCTTCTGGAACACGCCAGCGGCAATCTGGCGCTGCAGGAAGTTGGCGGTGGGGACCACCACGTCATAACCCGTACCGCCGGCGAGCAGCTTGGTTTCAAGGATTTCATTGGAATCGAAGGTATCATAGACGACCTTGATGCCGGTTTCCTTGGTGAAATCTTCGAGGATGGACGGGTCGATATAGTCCGACCAGTTATAGACATTGACGACACGGTCCGCACCCCATGCAGACGAGGCGAGCCCGAGGGCGAGTGTGGCCGTCAACAGAACAGATTTTATACCCATTTACTTCTCCAAGCTGCCGGCACGCCTTCACTGGCCTGTGCCGTGGTTCCCGTGAGCGTAAACTCACAAATACCTCGCACAAAGGCAATGGAAATGTTGGACCCGGCCTGAGCATTTCCGCCGCAGTTTCGGGTGAGTGCTAGGCTGCGCTATCGCGCGGCCTGAATCCGGCGCTGACGACGGTATTGCCAATTGAGATGCATGAGCAGAGCGCAGAGGATGATGGCACCGCCGATGAGGGTGCGCGGGGCCGGAACCTCATTGTGCAGAAGCCAGACCCAGACCGGGCCGAGGACCGGCTCGAGTGTGCTGATCAGCGCGGCGAGCGCGGACGGGATAAGCCGCGCTCCGCTGACGAAAAGCGCGAGGCCGAGGCCGAGATTAACCGCGCCCAGAGCAAAGAGCAGGGCGAAATCGCGTGCACTTGCGGACAATTGCCCGGCCATGAGCGAGGCAACGCAGGCGGCGATGACGACGCCGAGGAAGACCGCCGGTGTCATGCGCAGATGTGCCTTGCGGCGGGTGATGACGGTGGCCGAGGCGAAGGAGACGGCGATCAAAAGCGCCAGCATGTCGCCGATGGGAGAAACCTCGCCATCGAGCGAGTCCGACACCATGATGGCCACACCGGCGATGACCACGGCAATGGCGATCCAGGTTGCCGTGCTGACGCGCTCGCGGAACAGTACCCACGAGATCAGGGCTGCGAGCAACGGCACACCCGCCTGCAGCAAGAGCACATTGGCGACAGTGGTGTAAGACAGCGCAATAATGAAACAGGACGAAGCAATGGCAAAGCAGATGGCGACGCCAAGCCCGGCCAGCCCCATGTGCTGGAACAGGCGCAATGTGCCGCGCGGACCGTCACGTACCAGCATGAAGCACATTAGAAACAGCGCGGCGAAGACCGAGCGCCAGAAGACGACGGTCCAGTTGTCGCTAACCTCGAGGAAACGGGTCAATGCGCCGCCGGTGCTCCAGGCGATCGCAGCGCCCGCCACCAGCAGGCAGCCGATCGCAGCTTCCGAAGAGCTTTTTGCAGGATCAGGCCCGGTGACAGGCGGCAATGGAACAGCTGAGACACTCATGCGCGCACAATGCCAAGCCTGCATGCAAGGTCAAGAGCAGAACACGACCAGATATTGTCGGTTTCGCGCCATGCCAATGATCAGCTGACAATGTTGCGGATCGTATGCTCGACCCAGTTGAAAATCCTATGATTGCCGTGACCGAAGCGCATGTAGAATTCGTCCTCGGTCAATTTCCGCCGATCGCGGTTTGCAATCTGCCGAAACGCGAAAGTCCAAAGCAAGTAAGCGTCCACGTTTATCTCCATTGAAAATCAACTTGCAGCGAACACTTAAATTGACCAGAGTTTAGGCAATTTCTACAGTTGCGGCTGAAATGTGTTTTTCAAAAATGAAAAATGACAATTGGGATGATCTGAAATTCTTCCTCCATGTCGCGCGCGAAGGCGGGTTGACTGGCGCATCGCAGAAAACCGGCATCAGTCCGGCGACGATCGGCCGCCGTGTGCTGGCGCTCGAGCGCCAGATGGGGCGCAATCTTTTCGTGCGGCGGCAGACGGGCTATTCGCTGACCAAGGATGGCCAGTCATTGCTGTCGCATGTGGTCGCGATGCACGAGGCCGCCCGGTCGATCGACGCCTGGAACGAGGACGTCTTTGAGTTGCCGGCAGTGCGGATTTCAGCGGGAAGCTGGATGTCGCATTTCATGGCGGTCAATCTGGACCAGCTTTGGACACCGGACGATCCATTCCGCATCTGCTTCAAGACAGCGGAAATCCGTCTGGATCTGGTGCATCGCGAGGCCGAAATCGGCATTCGCAACCGTTTTCCTGAAAGCGAGAGCCTGGCGGCCCGGCCCGTAGGCGATGTCGCTTACGCGCCCTACTGCGCCAGTCATTTCAATATGGTGCGCGATTGCAACTGGGTGGGCATCGGCGCCGACGACGCCGTCACTCCATCGGCACGTTGGCTGCTGGCGCAAAAAGATTTGTGGGTAACGATCTGGGCCAACACGCCGCGCATGCTGCACGATCTTTTGCGCAGCGGAGCCGGACGCGGCGTGCTGCCATGCTTTGTCGGCGATGCCGATCCCGCCCTGGTGCGCGCGGGCGACGAGATCAAGGATCTTTATCACCGGCAATGGCTGGTCATGCACAATGACGACCGGCATCGTCCGGAAATCAGGACGCTCGTCGAACGGCTGACGCAACTGATCGAAAAGCAGCGACCGCTGTTTTGCGGGCAAAGACCGCGGGTCTGAATTTGATCGAACAGGTCCGGACATGAACCAGCAGGAGATCGCAGTTTAAGGCATCCACTATCCAAAGGAGGACGCGCCAGACGAGATCGGGGCTGCAATTGCCACGTGGCTATCGGGGTCGCCGACAAAACGGCGACGACCAATGAAAATCGAATGCGCTCAAGCCCGCTCACCATCCCGGTCAAGCCAAGCGGGCGGGGTGACCGGCGGTTCGACGCTGGGCTAGGGGTTGGTTGCTTTAACATGACATAGGCTTGCCCGCCTTTTCTGTCATGATGAAATATAAAGTTGCTGCCTGCGACCCTTGCCGCGAACGGTGTTTGGACTGCGCTTTGCCCTGCGCCAGTTGAGCGACACGCCGAAGTGGTAGTGGGTTGCTTAATCCATGCACCTACTGAAAATCAAACGCGCTCAGCCCGGTCACCATCTCATCGAGGCCGAGCGGCCGTGTCACCGGCGGTTCGGCGCGGGAGAGGCAGGCAGAGCGCTCGCATAGGCGGCAAGCCGGGCCAACAGGGGTCGAACCGACGAATTTGCCGAGCGGTGGTGCGCTGATGCTCCGGTTGCCGAGCGCGCTGCCGTAAACCGTCTGGTCGGCATATTCGATATCGCAGCCGAGAAGGATCGCCGTGCGGCGCGGGCGTTCATTGAAGGCGCCCTGCGGCCCTTCCAGCGTGCGGGCAACCGTCAGGAACTCGGCGCCATCGGGCATTTCCACCGCCTCGACAAGGATCTGTCCTGGCTGGGCGAAGGCGGCGTGGATGGGAAGCTTTGGACATTCGCCGCCAAAGCGTGACTGCGGAAAACCTTGCGCCCCTGCCCGGCGGAACCGATTGCCCGCGTGGTCGACCTCGAGCATGAAGAACGGAATGTCATTCTTGCCCGTAAGGCTCGTCAGGCGATTGGCGGCCTGTTCGAACGAGACATGGAAACGCGACCGGAGAACATCAATATCGTAGCGTGCGCGCACAGCGGCTGTCTGGAACGCCTGAAAGGGCATCATCAGTGCGTGCGCGGCGTAGCGCCCGAACTCGAAGCGGGCAATGCGCCGCGCTTCGTCGGAGGAGAGTTTCAGGTCCTGGATTTCGGCGGCAATGACCACCTGCATGCGCATCAGCGCGGCTTCCATTGCCACTTCGCGCAGCTGGTCGAAAGGCGACAAGCGTTCTGAGATGAACAGTCGCTGCGAATGGCGGTCATAGCGGCGGCGCCAGTTGGGCATGGTTGCGACGGGAAGGATGCGGACAGTTATGCCATGTTCGCTCTTCAGCCAGGCTTTGAGTGCACCCAAAAGATCGTCACCGGGCTTGATCAGGCTGGTGAAACTGTCGACTTCGCCCTCGATGCGGGAAAAATGGTTGGCGCGGCGCTCCAAGACGTCGCGCACCTCGCCCAGCGGCAGGCGCGTGGCCGACAGCGACGGTGCACGGCCATCCTTGGCGAGGAGTTCCGACAGATCGGAAAGCCGCTCCTGCTGTTCCTTATAGGCACGATAGAGCTTGATGAAGCCAGTCGCTGCATTGGGCGCCGCGTCGCTGATCTCGATGAGCTCCTGATCGCCGGGCAGCTCGCCATTGAGCAGCGGATCGGAAAACACCTCCTTGAGCGCCGCCATGGAGGAGCCGGTCTCCATCTGCAGCGTGTCGAGTTCGATCTTGTAGGTAGCGGACAGTTTCAGCAGCAGCTGTACGGTCAAGGGCCGCTGGTTGCGTTCGATCAGGTTGAGATAGGATGGTGAAATGCCCAGCGCCTCGGCCATGGAGGTCTGCGTCAGGCCGCGTTCATTGCGGATGCGCCTGATGCGCGGACCGGCGAAAATCTTGCCCTCAGCCATCAAGGTAGGCCCCTTCTGGCCGGCCCTCCTGGGGGGAGGCAGGCCGTTGATGAGCAAGCAGGGGCCTTATTGACACTAGCAAGAAAGGCCCCTCCCCGTCGCTTCGCTCCGCCCCTGCCCGCAAGGGGGAGGGTAAGACGCGGCAATGTTTACGCATACTGATTGTTCCCTTGTTTGTTTTGACAAGATTTACACAACCGGGCTTTCAAAGTGAATATTACAAAATTTACAAATTTACAATCCTGATTTGTCAAATGCCCGACAGCATAACTCGATAAAATCGCGATATATGGCGATATTTCTGGATCATTTCGCATTGCGATGTAAATTTAGTCATATCAACGCAGTCGTCAAACTCCTATCAGACAGGCTGCCGCGGGATAAAACTCTTTGTGGAGACGATAATGACTGATTTTTACAACCTCGTACCAAACGCACCGGAGGGCCGCTATGATGGTATCGAACGCCCCTATACACCTGACGATGTCAAGCGACTGCGAGGCTCGGTTCAGATCAAATATACTCTCGCTGAGAACGGCGCCAACCGGCTCTGGAAGCTCATCCACGAAGATGGTTTCGTCAATGCGCTGGGCGCTCTTTCAGGCAATCAGGCAATGCAGATGGTTCGTGCAGGCCTCAAGGCAATTTATCTTTCCGGATGGCAGGTTGCTGCAGACGCAAACACGGCTTCAGCCATGTATCCTGATCAGTCGCTCTACCCGGCCAATGCAGCGCCGGAACTGGCCAAGCGCATAAACAAGACGCTGCAACGCGCTGACCAGATCGAGACGGCGGAGGGCAAGGGCCTGTCGGTCGACACCTGGTTTGCACCGATCGTCGCTGACGCGGAAGCAGGCTTTGGCGGACCGCTGAATGCCTTCGAGATCATGAAGGCCTTCATCGAGGCAGGTGCTGCCGGTGTTCACTATGAAGACCAGCTCGCTTCGGAAAAGAAGTGCGGCCATCTCGGCGGCAAGGTGCTGATCCCGACGGCGGCGCATATCCGCAACCTCAATGCCGCGCGGCTTGCCGCCGACGTCATGGGGACGCCGACACTGGTCATCGCCCGCACCGACGCGGAAGCCGCCAAGCTCCTGACATCGGACATCGACGAGCGCGACCGGCCTTTCGTAGACTACGATGCCGGACGCACGACGGAAGGCTTCTATCAGGTCAAGAACGGACTAGAGTCGTGCATTGCCCGGGCGATCGCCTATGCACCGCATGCGGACCTCATCTGGTGCGAGACTTCGAAGCCGGATCTTGAGCAGGCAAGGCGCTTTGCCGAAGGCGTGCGAAAAGAGCATCCCAACAAGCTCCTCGCCTATAATTGCTCGCCTTCCTTCAATTGGAAGAAGCATCTGGACGAGGCGACGATTGCCAAGTTCCAGCGCGAGCTCGGTGCGATGGGCTACAAGTTCCAGTTCATCACGCTGGCCGGGTTCCATCAGCTCAATTTCGGCATGTTCGAACTTGCCCGCGGTTACAAGGACCGGCAGATGTCGGCCTATTCGGAACTGCAGGAAGCGGAATTTGCAGCCGAGGCCAATGGCTACACGGCGACCAAGCACCAGCGCGAAGTCGGCACCGGCTATTTCGATGCGGTTTCGCTGGCAATCACCGGCGGCCAGTCATCGACGACGGCAATGAAGGGTTCGACCGAGACGGACCAGTTCCGTCCGGCTGCAGAATAACCAAAAATCAGGACCGGCGGCACGGCCCACATATGCCGCTGGTCTTTAAGGACAACCATGAGGTTGCCCACTGCAACGCCAAAACAAGGAGAAGATCATGGCACCGCAGACACGCGTTAAGGAACGGGCCGAGGAGCAATCATCGGCCATGAGTACAGACCAGCAGGCTGTCATTCGCATGGTCGCCAATGACCTGCATCGCCTCAACCAATCCGTGATGAAGGCGGTTGACGCCGGCGTGTCCGTAGAACTCGTCCGCTCGGCCCGCCATCACGGCGGCGACGGCAACTGGGGTGATCTTCTGATCCCGGTCGTGGTTACAAGGCAATAGACTCGCCGTGGCCTTCTCTGGCTTCGCTCTGGGGCCAGCACGGCGCGCCGAACCGTCCGCAAGCGATTGCGGACGGTTTTGGTTTTGAGGTTTCATAATTTTCTCAGGCCCGCCTCCCATCCTGTCATATTTTGTTCTATCATCCTGTCACCGCAACTCATTTTGGTGATTGATGCCTTCCGAAACTTCTGAAAAAAAGCCCGCACGAACCACAACACGGCGGCGTACGCCCGCTTATGTAAAGGCCACGCGCGGCGTGAAAAACTGGCGCGAAGCTTCCGAGTGGCTGGCCTGGCGGGATATCGAAGACATCGAATGCATTACGCCGGATCAGGCAGGTGTGGCGCGCGGCAAGATGATGCCGTCGAAGAAATTCACCTCCAACACATCACTTGCCCTACCCTCCGCGGTGTTCATGGCGACGATCTCCGGCTCTTATCCGGAAGACGGCCATGGCTTCTCGTACCCCGAAGATGACGGCGACCTGAAGCTGATGCCGGATCTGTCCACCTTGTCGGAAGTGCCGTGGGAAAGCGATCCAACGGCTCAGGTGATCTGCGATCTCGTCAACAAGGAAGGCCAGGCGGTGGAGTTTACCCCGCGCAACGTGCTCAAACGCGTGATGGCCGCCTATAGCAAAAAGGGTCTCAAGGCAGTCGTTGCGCCGGAAATCGAGTTCTATCTGGTCAGGAAGAACCCCGATCCGGACTATCCGCTCACCCCGCCGGTCGGGCGTTCGGGCCGCGCCATTGGCGGCGGACAGGGCTATTCCATTGCCGGCGTCAACGAATTCGACGAGCTGATCGACGATATCTACCATTTCTCCGAGAGCCAGGGTCTTGAGATCGACACGCTCATCCACGAGGAAGGCGCAGCCCAGCTCGAAATCAACTTGCGCCACGGTGATCCGATCGAGCTTGCCGACCAGGTTTTCCTGTTCAAGCGCACCATCCGCGAGGCGGCACTGAAACACGACATGTATGCAACTTTCATGGCCAAACCCATCCAGGGGCAGCCGGGATCAGCCATGCATATTCATCAGTCGATCATCGACAAGAAGACGGGCCGCAACGTGTTCACCAATCCGGATGGCACGGAGAGCGAGGCTTTCCGGCATTTTATCGGCGGCATGCAGAAGCATGTCCCGGCCTCGCTGGTTATGTTCGCACCCTATGTGAACTCTTACCGGCGGCTGACGCCGGCGGCTTCCGCGCCGGTTAATGTCAAATGGGGCTATGACAACCGCACCACGGCCTTCCGCGTACCCCGTTCGGACCCAGCCGCGCGGCGCGTCGAAAACCGCATCCCGTCCTCCGATGCCAATCCCTATCTGGCGCTGGCAGCCTCACTCGCCTGCGGCCTTATCGGCATGAACAACAAGATCGAGCCGGACGCGCCAGCGTCGACGACAGTCAACGATAGTTTGATTGAACTGCCACGCGGGTTGATCGAGGCAACGATCCTGTTCGAGCAGGACAAGGACTTGATCGCCATGCTGGGCGAATCCTTTGCCATCACCTACGCCGCTATCAAACGCGCCGAGTTCGAGACCTTCATGGAGGTCATCAGCCCGTGGGAGCGTGAATATTTGCTCCTGAACGTGTAAAAAATGCCGTATCAGTCTCCGATTTCACCGGGTATTTCCTCGTACGAGTGCACCATTGCCGATCGCACTGAATATCCGGCGCTGGATGGCTCGCGCGAGGCGGATGTCGTCATTGTCGGCGGCGGTTTCACCGGACTTTCCGCCGCCGTGCATCTGGCCGCGGCAGGCGTCAACGTGGTGCTGCTGGAGGCTTACCGCTTTGGTGATGGCGCGTCCGGGCGCAATGGCGGGCAGCTCGGCACCGGCCAGCGCGCCTGGGCGGAAGAGCTCGAGGAGCAATATGGCTTCACACGCGCCAAGGCATTGTTCGATCTTGCCGAGGAAGCCAAGAGCCACCTGATTGAATTTGCCGATACTCACAAGATCGATATCGAGTATGTGCCGGGACAGATGTCCGTCGTGCACAAGAAGCGTTACCTGAAACACTATCAGCACCACGCGCAACTGATGGCGACACGCTTCGACTATCCGCACATCCATTACATGGATGCCAAGGAGACCGCCGAACGGTTGGGTTCCACGCGATATCTCGGCGGTACTTACGACAAGGGTACAGGCCATATCCAGCCGATGAAACTGGTCGTCGGCACGGCCAGGGCCGCGGCAAAGGCCGGCGCGCATCTTTACGAGAACACCAAGGTCACTTCCATCAAATCCGAAAATGGCCGCGTAACCGTTGCGACCGCAACCGGCACTGTGACGGCGGCGAAATGCCTGATCGCGGTCAACGCCTATGGCGGCAATCTGGAACCGGTCAGCGCGGCGCATGTGATGCCAATCCGCTCCTTCATAGGCGCGACGGTACCGCTCGGCGATAACAGTCCCGTACTTCCCGGCGGCGAAAGCGTCGACGATTCCCGCTTCGTCGTGCGTTATTTCCGCCGCTCGAAAGATGGACGGCTGCTTTTCGGCGGACGCGAAGCCTATACGGCCGACAATCCGCTCGACATCAGCACCCATATCCGCCGCCAGATCACCGAGATCTACCCTGCGCTGGCGGACATCGAGATCACGCAGGCCTGGGGCGGTTCGGTGGGCATCACATTGCCGCGTCAGCCCTTCGTGCGCGAGGTCATGCCGAATGTGATTTCAGCCGGCGGCTATTCCGGCCACGGGGTGATGCTGTCGAACTTCGTCGGCAAGCTCTATGCCGAAACGATTGCCGGCAATCGCGACCGGCTGGGGCTGCTGGAGGAGCTGAAAATCCCGGCTTTTCCGGGCGGCAGAACCTTGCGGGCACCATTGCTGTTTCTGGCGCTCAGCTGGTACGCGCTCGTGGACAGGATTTAGTTTCCCGTAAAGGCAGGCGTGCGTCTTTCGATCCAGGCATCGAGCCCTTCCCGGAGGTCATGGGTCGGCACGACCCGGGCAAACTGTTCGCTTTCCATAGCCAGGCCTTCACCGATCGTCATGTTCAGTCCGCGGGTGACGGCCGTGATGATGCTGGCGGCCGTCACGGAGGAATGGCGCAGGATGCGGCTGGCCATGTCGAACGCCGCCGGCAGAAGGTCGTCAGGCGCGACGATCTTGTTGATCAGGCCCAGTTCATAGGCGCGCTCCGGTGAGAACGTGTCGCCGGTCAACATGAGTTCCAGCGCACGTTTGCGGCCGGCAAGGCGCGGCAGGCGCTGGGTTCCGCCAAATGTCGGCGGCATGCCGAGATAGATCTCCGGCTTGGCAAAGATCGCGCGTTCACTCGCAATGGCGAGATGTACGGCTTCGGTGATTTCGCAACCACCGCCGAAAGCAATGCCATTGACCGCCGCGATGATCGGCTTGCCGAATGCCTCCAAGCGCGCCGTCATGGTCTGGCCGCGCCGCACGAAATCCTTGACCGCAATTTCCGCGCCCTTACGCACGCTTTGCGAGAATTCATGTATGTCGCCGCCTGCCGAGAAGGCCTTTTGCCCTGCTCCAGTCAGGATAACCGCACGGATCGCGCCGTCATCCTCGATGCGGTCCAGCAG
>NZ_JBBNAN010000281.1:0-3623 GCF_037994405.1 Phyllobacterium sp. | reverse complement strand
CCTTCAGACGGAGCGCTTCCTCGACGGCGATTTCGTCGAACGGGTTCATCGACATCTTCACGTTGGCAAGTTCAACGCCGGAGCCGTCGCCTTTTACCCTGATCTTCACGTTGTAATCGACTACCCCGCTTTACCGGTACGAGGACTTTCATGGGGACTCCCTCTCAATTGGTCGGGATTCAGTGTGGCCGTTCGGCAAGCAGAGTCCAGAAAGCAAAGAGCGGCGTGTTGACCGACCTCATGGCGTGTTTGATTTCAGGAATATTATAAAACGACCCGCCGATGCCAGGGGAAAACCAATCACCCTCTCCCTGGCGGAACTCGCCTTGCGACAGGACGAGATAAACTTCTTCCGGGGCATGGTCGTGGTCCGGATAGCGCACGTGCGGCGCCATCAGGGTCACGCCGAGCCAGATGTCTTTGCGCTCCTCCAACCCGCCAGGGCCTACGATCATCGCGTTGGCATGCCCGTCAAGGAAATTCTCGCTCGCCGTTCCGTCGTACGTCATCCGGCGGCGCCATTCGAGTTGCGGCTCGATGCCTTTGAACCACTCGATCAATCGCTTGAGCGAAGGTTGGTGAACGTCTACAGACAGGGCCGTATCCAAATATTCGCATACGGGCAGACGGCTTCCCGGCCCGGGGCGCGCCGTTCCCGAATGCTCAAGGGCCGCGAAAATCTGAAGGATGGAGCGGCGAGATTCAGGCGTTTGGGCAAATTGATCAAATGCCACAAACGCCGCGTCCACGAAAACCTGCAGGTTTTCATTGCGCTCGGTCATTTAATCACCTCGTGAAAGGCACTGCGCCCGCAAGTCAGATATCTTTCGCAATCCGCAGGCCGTCATAGATGGCGGCGTGTGTGTTGCGCGCGGCTACTGCATCCCCGATACGGAACAGCTGGAACTTTCCTTCCGGATTGCGAACCACAGACTGCGGCTCCCCAGAGAGCAACTGCTGGTGCGATATTTCACCGAGGTTGCTCGAGGACGGCTTTAACTCGAAATAGAGTTCGTCGAGTGGAATGGTTCCGTGGTTGATGACGATCTGGTCGACCGTACGCTGCTTTGCTACTCCGCCGTAATCGCTGCCGACATGCGCGATTATCTGGTTACCGCGCTTCTCCGCTGCTTCCAGCCTATAGGTGACGGTGAAGGTTACATCGAGCTTCTGAAGCGAGCGCATGTAGGGAACAAGGTTCATCGCCATGACTTCGGGCGCGAAAGACCGGTCCGGCGTCATGATCTCGACCTTGGCTCCCGTCTTGGCGATGAATTCGGCGGCCTGCAGGCCGGTATGGTCACCCGCGTCGTCGAAGATCAGGACATTGGTTCCGGGCTTGACGTCGCCGGATATAATGTCCCAGGCAGAGACAACGAGTTCGTTCCCTTTGGAAAGCACTTCGGTGTGCGGCAGGCCACCGGTGGCGACAATTACCACGTCGGCGTTCTCTGCCTCGACATTTTCCGCCTCGGCCCACGTATTAAAGCGGAAGATGACGCCGCGCTTTTGGCACTGGCTCATTCGCCAATCGATGATGCTGATCATTTCCCTGCGACGCTCGCTCTGCGCGGTAAGGCGGACCTGCCCGCCGGGATTGTTGGCAGCCTCCAAAACGACAACCTCGTGCCCGCGTTCGGCAGCAACGCGTGCCGCTTCAAGACCCGCCGGACCCGCGCCGACGACGACGACTTTCTTGCGCAGATCGGCCTTTGCGATGACATGCGGCATGGTCA
This sequence comes from Phyllobacterium sp., assembly GCF_037994405.1. Taxonomy (GTDB): domain Bacteria; phylum Pseudomonadota; class Alphaproteobacteria; order Rhizobiales; family Rhizobiaceae; genus Phyllobacterium. The sequence continues at coordinate 1,887 of NZ_JBBNAN010000281.1, read as the reverse complement.
GTTCGCGACCTGTAGCGGCGTTATGAATGCAGTAGGCCGCTCCACCCTGATAGATGCGGTCGAGACAGTAGTTAGCGCCGACGCAGGGACGGATGTCTTCTTCGCGCTTTTCCATAATTTTCCGGACGATATGCGGATCCGTCATATGGGCGCGGGTCATGCCGACCATGTCGACCTTGCCTGACGCGATGGCATGGCGGGCGGTGGCGACATCCGGGATCTTTGCCGCGTGGAAAGTCGGAAAGTTGGTCGCGGCGCGAATCTCGCCGGCGAAATCGAGATGTGGCGCGTTCGCCATCCCTTGTATAGGGATCACATCCGTTAGGCCGGCATCGGTGTCGATGTGGCCTCGAATGACGTTGAGGTAGTCGATGAGGCCGCTATCCTTAAGGCGCCTGGAGATTTCGATACCCTCGGCCTTCCCCGTGCCGCCCGGAAGACATTCATCGGCGGTGTATCTTATACCTAGAATGAAATCCTCACCCACCCGCCTGCGAATCGCCTTGAAAACGTCGAGACAGAAGCGCATCCGGTTGTCCAGCGAACCACCGTATGGACCATCGAGCTCGTTCGTTAGGGGCGATGTGAACTGGTCGAGCAGGTGGCCATAGGCCTCCAGTTCAATACCGTCCATGCCACCTGCCTTCATCCGCTCTGCCGCGTCAGCAAAGTCTTTGATGATACGCTCGATATCCCAATCTTCTATCTTCTTCGGAAAAGCGCGGTGGGACGCTTCGCGATGATGCGAGGGAGCCACGACCGGAAGCCATTCGCTTTTGTCCCAGCGCGTGCGCCGTCCCAGATGGGTGAGCTGGATCATGATCGCTGCACCCTCTTCATGGACGGCGTCGGTCATGGCTTTGATCCACGGCACGATCTCGTCCTTGTAGGCAAGCAGGTTATTGAAGACCGGCGGACTGTCCTTTGATACCGCGGCGGAGCCCGCAGTCATCGTTAGGGCGACGCCACCTTTCGCCCGTTCCACCGTATAAGCGCGATAGCGCTCTTTCGGCATGCCGTCTTCCGGATAGGCCGGCTCATGGGAAGTCACGATGATGCGGTTGCGGAGCTTTAGATGCTTGAGTTGATAGGGCTGAAGGAGAGGATCGTTCGACATGCGTCGTGCTCCAGAATAGAAACGTATGCAGAGACGCTAAGCGCAAATGTACATACATGTCAATCCTGAAAACAGACTTGTCATGATTTTAGACATTGATGTACATTTTTCTTGCGAATCGAAGCATAATTTGTTAGGAGACACTTATGGAGCAGGTTTTGAACGATAGCGGCTGGCGCGGATCGCAGGAGGGATGGCTTGAAGCCGCCTACGAGGCGCTTTTGGATTCCGGTGTGGATTCGGTAAAAATCTTACCGCTGGCAAAAAGGCTCAATCTCTCGCGCACAAGCTTCTACTGGTTTTTTAAAGATCGGGAGGAGTTGCTCGGGGCTCTGCTCGGGCGTTGGCGCGACAAGAATACCGGCAATATCATCAGGCAATCGGAAGCTTACGCAGAATCCTTGGCTGAGGCGATGCTGAATGTATTCGACTGCTGGCTGAGCAATGATTTGTTCGATTCCAAGTTCGAGTTTGCCGTCCGCAGTTGGGCGCTTCAGTCAAACGAAATTTTGGCAGCGGTGCGGGAAGCCGACCAAATGCGTCTTGAAGCTATCAAACGAATGCTTGTTCGCTTCGGCCATTCGGAAATCACCGCAGACGTCCGCTCACGAACAACGTATCTGGTCCAGATTGGCTACATCTCTATGCAAGCCCAAGAGGACTTGGCGGTCAGGATGAAGCGGATTCCCGAGTATATCGCGATCTTTACGGGTCAAGTCCCCCAGCAGAGAGAGCTCGACCGCTTCTTTGCGAGACATGGCTACAAGTCA
>NZ_JBBNAN010000280.1:0-2588 GCF_037994405.1 Phyllobacterium sp. | reverse complement strand
GGCTCAAGCTGGTCACCTATCCCGACATTATTGGTGTCTGGACCGGCTGCTATGGCGAGACCAAGGGAATGCACAAGGTTTACCAAAGGCCAGTGCCATGCGATGCTCAGTGATAGCCTCGTTGACCACGAGTTTGGTATGCGAAAGTGTCTCAAGGATCCGGATGCGATACCCGATAAGTCGTACCTCGCCTTTCTTTCCGGCACCTGTAACATCGGGGTAGGGGCATTCTGCCGGTCGAGCATGGCGCGTCTGGCCAATGCCGGCGATCTCCGCAGCGCCTGCAATGCCCTGATGCTCGACGTCAATGCAGGCCCCAAGATTAATGTCCGCAGCCTCGTGCTTCGCCGCACCGACGAAAAGAAGCTCTGCCTCGAAGGGCTCGAATAATGGGCGCGGTTCATATCGTCCTGCGAGCGCCCGGCCTGCCTGTCGGCATCTTCATTGGCATGCTGGCGTTCTACGAGGGCGTGCCAGTTCTCCGCGACATTCCCTATGCCGATCGCATCCCGGTTGTGCGGGAACTAATCGTCGGCCGTGTAGGCACTGAGCGGGCTCCGAAAAGACCGCGCTCGAGGCGCAACTGGCCAACGAGAGGCGAGACCGTCTCCTGGCATCCCAACTCTATGACCAAGCACAAAAGCGCGCCACGGCGGCGGTCGCAGCGAAGAAGGTGGCAAATGAAAAGCTGGCAAAGATCATTTCGGAAGATACTGGCGCTGATGGTGCTACTTGGGGTGACGATGACCTTCAGTGGGCCGCGGCACCACTGATCAGATCCGCAAGCTGGAAACAGCGGCAAAGGTGCAAGGTGAGGCGAGGGCGCAGACAACTGTCCCGGAGCTTCCTCCAGAATGCCGCGAGCATATGGAGCGTGTCGTTCTAATGCGCGGCCAAAAGATCCGCTGGACACAAAAGCGGTGGGAATACAGCGCCGATGAGATCGACCAAAATCGATCGCTGCGCGCAGTTTCATGACGATTGGGTGGGCAGGGCGCGATGATGTCACCGCGATGAAAACGGCGATCTTCGGGCGCGGGTCAATGCTCTTGATGATGCTGACCAAGCAATACTCACCCGGCTGAATGTTCTGGAGCAATGGCAGAGGCAGACAGAAATTGCTGAAGCGCGAACAGATGAGAAATGGAAGAACGCGGACAAGCGATTTGATGATCTGGACAAGAAAATCGAGAAGGTCAGCGGCGTGCTGACCAAGTTCATGTGGCTTGTCCTGGGTGGTATCGTAATGGCCTTTGTGGCCTTCATTGTAAACGGCGGCCTGAAGGTTCCCTGAGCCAGCTACTGGGAAAGATACCGCCTTGCGCTAGATCTGCGCTCCCTAATCAGAATGAGAAAGAAAAGCGCGACCACCCCAGCTAAACCGGGCCCAAAAAGTGCAAGCACAGTTGCAATATTGCTCATCGGAAGTCCTCCCTCATAAGTGATTGTGAACCAACAGAAGGCGTCGATCAAACCTAAAATTCCAGCGTGTCGAGGTGAATTGTATTGCTCTGCCGGTCAGGGCTGTGCGGAATAGGTGCCCTGGGCGAAGCCGGTACTGGCAAGGTCAATTGGAATAGATGGCGCAGCCGTCGTGCCGGTCAACGGCGAGGCTCGGCGGATGGACTAGACGGATTGCCAACCGCTAAACCTCTATACCCTCGCAAGAGCACCCCAAGAGCACCCTCGGAAGACCACGAGTCAGCGTGTTCCGCTAAGTGCAGCGTGTCAAATCACATTTCCGGCCCGACTGGCCCACGGCAGACCGGACTTTATTCACGTTCTGTAAAATGCGAGGCTCGGACCCGGAGGAAAGGAACGGGCCGAGCCTCATTGTTGCCAGTCGCTAGACAGGTAACGCAAAAATCCTGCGCTTGCGGGTTGTCTCGGTCAACTCACGATAGTGTTCGAAAAAGTGAGGTCCGGTGTTAGATCGCTCAATGAGCATACCGGACCTCACTGTCGAGATGTGTTGGCCCCTCGACCATGCGAGCTTGTTGCACTGCACCAGCACTGTCAATGCTGCTGCTGCATTACTTCATCACCCAGCTACGGATAGAGTTCGAAGTGCTCGAGGTCAGATTCTTCCATCAATTCCTTCTCGTCACCGAGGAAGGTGGGCGTTTTTCCAATCGTCGCCCATGCCCGCCACGATCGACTCAACGCTGTCCCAGATCATGACCATGCAAAATGTACGGCTATCGCCCTCGCAGGAGATTTCGACTGACTATCGTTCTGTTGTGGTTGCACGACAAAAGGGAGGAGGGCAACGTTGAACAAGGTGCGAAACTTTGTCGTTTCGGCTCATCCCAATAGGCTGACCGCCGTTATGGGGGCGCGGTCAAGGATGGCCAGAATACGACCACCTGTGTGACGCGGGGGTGATATGGTGACGGGATCACGCCCGGTCGGACAGGGCCGCCGGAAAAGCGGCCTTGTCCAGGCTCGCCCATCTCACAAATTCGGGCAGATTGATCGATAATTGATCACCTTGCAGTGAGCCTTTACTGCGCCACATTCGTTGTTCATCCACAGTTCATGGCATATGGCTTAAATTTAATGCCCCTAGGAACGCAAACGCGTTGAAA
>NZ_JBBNAN010000279.1:0-24158 GCF_037994405.1 Phyllobacterium sp. | reverse complement strand
TTCTTGAGGAGCACGATCGATTCGGCCGCCATGCGGCGAGCCAGTTCATGATGGCTGTCGAGATCAATCGTGGAGTAAGCGGCAGCGCCAAGGCAACGGCGGACCAAGTCCAGGACCCGCAGGCAGGCTTCATCGAGTATCTCCTGGTCGATTTCCCCTGCCTCGATCGCCTTGAGCAGGGCTTCCTTGCGCGACTTGCTTTCGGGCATATCGAGGTCAGTTCCCGCACGAAGGGCGGCTGGGCGATCCTTAATCGCATGCCAGTCAGAAATTACAGCGCCTTCATAACCCCATTCCTCGCGAAGGACGCGCGTCAACAGCCAATGGTTTTCAGCGGCCTGAATACCATTCACCGGATTGTAGGCGCTCATGACGGTCCACGGCGAACTCTTTTTGATCGCGCGCTCGAAGCCGGCGAGATAGATCTCGCGTAGCGTCCGCTCGTCGACCTCGGAGCTCGTATTCGTGCGATCGATTTCGGAATTGTTACAGGCAAAGTGCTTCAACGAGGCCCCGACGCCATTGTCTTGCAAGCCGCAAATGATTCCGGCTGCCAACTCGCCATTGATCACCGGATCTTCGGAATAGTACTCGTAAGCACGACCGGCCAAGGGCGTCCGGCGTGTATTGATTCCAGGCCCCAGAAGCAGACGCACCCCCAAATTCAAGCATTCCGCCGCCAGCACTTCACCTATGGCGTACGCGAGATCGACGTCCCAGGAGCAGCCGATCAGATTGCCGTTGGGAAAACAGGTAGCCGGTCGCGTCGCCCCGAACATCCCTTGGTCATTGCCATCTGCGCGCTGGTTAACCACGGCAAGAAACTGACGGAGGCTCTCGCCGTCTTCATCGCTAGAGCCAATCTGTGTGGAATAGCGCACCCCGTAGGTTCCGTCTGTCATAACGATCGACGGCACACCAAGGCGATCGATTGCGCTTGTTTTCCACAGACCGCGCCCGCTCAGCACATCGACCTTTTCAACGGCTGTCATTGAAGCGACGATTGCGGCAAGGTCGTCACCACGATCTTGAAACATTCAGGTCCTCTTTTGTGCGTGCCGTGTTAGCGATGCAAAACCGCCGCATCAGCAGATTTTCTGAAGCAGTTCCATGAGCATCATGCGTTCTCCGGCAGTCAGTGGGTTCAAGGTTTGCTGCGATACATCAAGGGCAGCGGAGAGATTGCGATCGATGGTTTCTTTCCCGGCCCCGGTGAGGGTCAACACCAGGCGGCGCGCATCTGACGGGTCCGGTGCGGTGTTTACCAGCCCGCGTTTGACGAGCCGATCGACGACACCCTTGATCGTCGCCATGTCCATCGCCGTCTCCCGGCCGAGCTTGCCCTGCGAACACGGTTGCAGATCCTTCAGTTTCACCAAGGCAGCCCATTGCGTGGTCGTGAGCTTTTCGGCAATCAGTTCGGAGAAGATCGCAACGTGGCGCTGGTTGGCCTGACGCAAGTAAAAACCTATCTGTTCACCGAGCGCATACTGTGTTGCCTTGGTCCTGCTACCGGCAGGTTCTTCTCTATGCCCCAAAGGCGGTGCGATCTGCTCTTCCAGAGGGCTGTTCATCATTTCTCTCGTTTGTTGTCGCGGCGCTCGTGGATTGATGTCTGAAAACGCGTAACGATTAATCTCCGCACATCCAGGCGTCCATAATGGCCTTTGTTGTAGCAACTTCCAATTGTTCGCTGAGACGGGGAGCAAGGTGCATCATGACCGCCTGGTGCGCCGCTTCATCGGCGCTGCCGATGGCATCCGAAGCCAGGATGACGCGCAATCCAACATCGATCGCATCGAGAACGCTGGCATACACGCAGACATCTGTCTCGACGCCACTGAACGCAACCGTATCAATTTTATCAACCGCAAGTCGATCCAAAAATTTGGATGAACCGAATACCGAATAGGTTTCCTTTTCGACCACGTCATGCTCCCCTGCAAGGTCTCCAAGCGGCTCCATGAGATCGAGCATACCAGGTTCGAGGACATCACCAGTCATCGTCGACCAACGGTTGTAATAGTCTCTCCAACGTCCCCTGGCGTCCTCGGCGCGTGGCGGTACGATGAATTTCGCAAAAAGTGATCTGTGGCCGGAGACGTCGCAGAGCTTGATTACGTTGGAGAGAATTGTTTTGGTCACCGGCGTATGCCAAGCGGTATCTTCCGCGAACAGCCGTTGCATGTCGATGACGACATGCAACGTGTTAGGGGAAAGCTGAGGCAAGGACATCGTGTCAGTTCGCCACTGCAACCGTGTGTTCGCGTGACCAGTTGAGCGTAACGGCTTGACCCTCGCGAAGCACGTGTCCGTCCCGGTTCTGCGAGAAAAGCTTGAGCGGCAAGCCATCAGCGGTTTCCAGGATGTAGGAAAGGACGGGTCCGGCGTAGATGACTGTATTGATGCGTGCGGTAATTCGATTGTCCGTGGTATCCCCTGTCGCGACGGACATTTTCTCCGGGCGAACCGCAAGCGTCACGTCAGCACCGTTGCCGGGCAGCCTTTCGCAAGCGTGGATCACGGTTCCGTCTGCAAGCCTTACTGCTCCATCTTCCACTTTGCCGGTCAGAAAGTTCGAATCGCCGAGGAACTCGGCAGCAAAACGTGTCAGTGGCTTTTCATAGACAGTTTCCGGTGCGCCGATCTGAACAATCCGACCTCTGTCGAGAATGGCGACCTTGTCGGAAAGCGTTAGCGCCTCTTCCTGATCATGCGTGACGAAAATCGTGGTCAAGCCGCTTGCACGCTGGATGCGCAACAGTTCCACTTGCATTTCCTGCCGCAGCCGCCGGTCAAGTGCAGACAACGGCTCGTCGAGCAAAAGCACACTCGGCTTGATCACGATCGCGCGGGCGAGTGCGACGCGCTGCTGCTGACCACCTGAAAGCTGCTTCGGCGTACGGTCGCCAAAGCCGGGAAGGCGGACCATCTCCAGCGCCCGATCGACTTCCTTTCGGGCAGCTTCGCCTTTGATACCGCGGCGTTCGAGACCAAAGCTGACATTCTGGGCAATCGTCATATGGGGAAAAAGCGCGTAGGACTGGAACATCATCCCGATATTGCGACCCCACACCGGCACGTGCGTCACGTCATTGTTACCGATCAATACGGCGCCTTGATCAGGATTTATGAAGCCCGCGATGATGCGCAGCAGCGTCGTCTTCCCCGAACCGGAGGGACCAAGAAGGCTCGTGAAGGAGCCTTCGGTGAACTCGGTCGAAATATCGGTCAGAACAGGTACTGCTCCGTAGGTTTTTGCAACGGATTTGACTTTAACGTTTGTCACTGGTGTCTCCGGGTTTGGCGAAGCGCGCAAAGATCAGGATGGCGGCCATCGAACCCAGCAAAAGCAGGGTCGAGATTGCGTTGATTTCGGGGGTGAAGCCTTTGCGGATTGCGGAGTAGATTTGAACCGGCAGTGTCGTATAGCCGGGTGTTGCGAGAAAGTACGAAATGACGAACTGATCAAGGGACACAGCAAAAGCGAACAGTGCTGCACCCAGTATGCTGGGATAAAGGAGCGGTAGCGTTACCGAGAAGAATGCATGGATGGGCGTGGATCCAAGGCTCATTGCGGCTTCCTCGAGATCTGCGCGGATGGTGCGAAATCCCGTGCCGACGACAAGCACCACATAGGGAATGGCGAGGGCGACATGCCCGATCAGAAGCGCGTGCATTCCGCGGCCGATCCCACTCCAATAGAAGAAGATCAGCATTGCCGTCCCGGTGATGAGCCAAGGAATGGCGATCGGTGGCAGGAGCAGGACCTGCAGCAGGTTCTTGCCTCGGAACGTGCGGCGTGACAGAGCGACTGAAGCCATTGTTCCGAGGGTCGTTGCGACCACCGATGTAATGACAGCAATGATAATGCTGTTCATGCCAGCGGTGAGCAGTTGCCGGTTGCCGAGAAGCGCCTCATACCAACGGGTCGAGAAGGTGAAGGGTAGCTCGTAGAGCGGGGACGCGTTGAAGCCCATCGCCATCATCACAAGGATGGGCGTGTACAGGAACATCAGCACAGCAATGAGGTAGAAGCGGCCAATCTGTTTCATGGTCTCTCCTATGCCGTGGTGCCGCGGCGCAGCACGCCGGAGAAGGTGGCAAATATGGCAAGCACAACGGCAAGCAGCGTAAACGAAAGGGACGCGCCAAGTGGCCAGTTGAATGCCTGGGTAAATTGGTCCTCAATCACGGTACCCATCGTAACGCCGACGCGGCCTCCGAGGATGCGAGGCTCCATAAATGATCCGATAACCGGAATGAAGATCAGCACAGCGCCGGAAATCAAACCAGGGGCAGCCATCGGCACGAGGATGCGGAACAGGATCGTCCACCAGCGAGCACCAAGGCTTGCCGCCGCCTCTATGATCGCATCATCTATGGTGACAAGGGCGATGTAGCAGGTCAAAATCATGTATGGCAAGTAGCCGTGGACCAGGCCCACGACGATGGCGTAGCGGGTGTAGAGGAATCCGATCGATCCTGAGTCGGGTGCTACCATGTGGAGTATGCTGTCGAGAAAGCCGTTTTCACGAAGCACCATCGTCCAGGAGAAGACGCGGACAAGACCGTTTGTCCAGAATGGCAAAAGGATAAGGATGAGCAGCACCTCGCGTGCCTTGCCAAGTGCCGAGCGCGCGAGTGCGACGGCCGCAAGGAAACCGAGTACAGCGCAAAACAGCGTTGTCCAGAATCCGATCATCAGCGACGTCAAGCCAATTCTCACAAGGTATGGCTGATCGATAAAGGCCCGATATTGTTTCAGCGTGAAAACGATAGGGGCATTGCCCATCGGCGTAGCCGACATGAAGCTGAACACGAGCATGGTCAAAAGCGGCAGGAAAACGGCAAGCGTCAGCCAGCCATAGGTCGGCATTAACAGAGCCGTTGTTGCGACCCATGAGGGGAGTTGGCGCCGGCTGCGCGGGCCTTCCAGTCCGCGCACTGAAGCTACTGTCAGCTGGTTATTCTGCATAGAAGGCTTTCACTTCCTGCCAGAGGTTGTTGAAAGCTTCACGACGGTCGTCCGGAAGCGCCGACATGATGCTCATGGACTTCAGATATTCCGCTTTGTGTACTTGGCGGCTGAGATCGTCTTCCGGAAGGCCCTTTAGAGCGGCGGAATTTGACGATGCCGGGGCGCCGGCCTTGGTCGCCCATTCGACGTAAAAGGCTGGATCGATCAACCAGTTCGCGAACGCCAACGCACCTTCTGCATTGGGGGCGGATGCCGGAATTCCAAGACCGTCAACCCATCCGATGGCGCCTTCCTTCGGGACAACGAACTCGACCGGAAGCTTCGAATTGCGCTTGGAACGTACCGAACCGCCCGACCAGAACATGGATAGGTCGAATTCCTTGGCCGCAAAAGACTTGTTCCATTGGTCTTCGGTAGACCACAGCAGCTTCACATTCGGTTTGATCGACTTCAAAGCCTTGGTGACGGCGTCGAGGTCCTTCGGATTGTTCATGTCCTGACCGGTCATCAGGGCTCCAAGCGCCACGTTGATAATCGCATCATCGTCCATGGCCACGCGGCCCTTGAACGCTGGATCAGCGAGAGCGGCATAGCTGGCGGGCTTCGGAAGTCCCTCACGAACAGCCAGCGAAGTCATGCCCCATACCCAGGGAACAGCGTAACCCTTACCGTCTTTGCTGAAGTTCGGGTTGGAACGCAGATTGTCGTCCACCGTCGCGACATTCGGTACCTTGGCGAAATCGATGGGCTGCAGCAGATTTTCAGCAACAGCCTGTGCACAACGGGCGGCATTGAGCACGACGAGGTCGTAGGCGCCGGGATTGGTCCGTAGCTTGGTCAGCATCTCCGATTCCGAGCTGTAGTAGTCATGAACGACCTCAATACCGGCCTTTTCAGCAAAGGCTTTTACGGACCAGGCCTCGTCAGTGCCATAACCTTGCCAGTTCAGTACCGTGATCGTACCGGCGGAAAAAGCATTCCGCGCGAGGAGTGAAAAGCTGGCACCGGCAAACAGTGCAGCAGACATCAGTTTGAGCGTATTGCGTCTTGTTATCTCGGTCATTTTATTACCCCTCATTTTGGATGTTGGCGTTTATCGACGCTTATGACGGTGGCCAACAAGGCTCACGATAAGCGCCGCACATAGTCTGATTCCTACAACAAAAATCTTGCTGTATCATTTGTATACAAACTAATAGCAGTTCCAGTTGCGATAGCGTTTAGCGAAGAGCGCCCGGTTAAGAGAACAAGCTTGTCTTAGAGTGGAGACAAACCAACCGCCATTGCTACCTTTAGTAGAGCGGTATCTTCATTCGCCTGGAAAACTCAAATGCCCTGCATTGGCTCCTGTTCAATCCCTCTGGTTTTTCAGCTTTTTTCTTTATTTTTTCATTTGTATGCAAATTATTAATACGGATTTTTATTCTGTCAAGTTTTTCCTTGCGCCAACGCCGCGCCGATACTCGATAAGTAAACATCAAGTTGCCTTGGTTGATTGCCTTGCGGAATATCGAGACGTATTCCTTCCGCACACGCGGTCGAGATAATCTCTTCGCCATTTAGCCGCGCAGTGACCACATCAGCGCTGTTGACGCCTGCGAGGGTGATGAAACCCTTCACGTCCAGCGGATCGACCAAACAACTGAACTGCCCGTTCTGGATAATGATCTTCGAGAGTGTGCCGCGAATATCGGTTGAAATCAGTAATCTTCCGTTCACGGAGGCTTTTAGAACCGCATGTTCGATGGTCACATGCAAATGACCAGCGGCGGAAAGCATCGGTCCCATAGTGACGTCTCTGCCCACATTGGTGAGGGTCCATCCTTTCCAGGGATCGAAATCACAGAGCTCGCCGACAGCCATCAGCGGCAACAGCGCCGCCCAGATGTAGAACGGATCGGTATCGCCCTGGTCCATGGCTTCGCCTGTGACAGCGTTATAGTTCTCGGCGGCGATCCGGTCCTCACGCCACGACTTCATGAAGAGGTCGTAGCTCTGGCCCGCCAGACGGCTCGCCTCGGTGGTAAAGCCATAGCGTCTGAGGCCAAGCCAGACCATGTAGTTGACATTCGGCCAGATGCGGCCGCGCCAGTAGACGTTCTCTGCAAAGGCTGGGTCGTTGCGTGTTGCGTTTGGTAGCACGAAGGCCCCTGCAAAGCTGTTTTCATCATTCAGGTGTTCGAGCAGCCGCACCGCCTGCTCTTGCTTCGCCGCACCGCACAAGAGCGGATAGAAACTTGTCGGGGACAACGAGCGGACGAAACCGCCCTTACGCTGGCGATTGGCGAATATACCGCGACTTTCATCCCACAATTCCTCGGAAATTAGATTGCGGCTTCGGTTCGCGATCGCCTCGAACTCGCGGGCGTCCTCGTGACGCCCCAGTACCCCGGCTATTTTCGCCAGCATTTCCGCATCGAGCGCGGCGGCACAATTCAGCCCGAGATCGAAAGTGGACAACGTCCGCGTTCCGGGATCGTAAACCGCCTCGTCATGGGTTGCGGAATTATCCATTCCTGTTTCGTTGCGAGCGCCAAAGGCGCTGCCTTTGTAAAGGCCATCGCCGACATCCGATGTTCCGCAGGAAAGAAGGCCAGCGTCATCGGGATCGCGATTGTCGCGCCACCAGCGCTGATTGCGGACGAGGGCTTCGTAGGACGTCTCGAGGAGGGAGCGTTCGCCTGTGCGCTGGTAGAGCTGCCAGACGACCAGCGCTCCGTATGGTGGCTGGCTACGGTCAACCCAAGCGTCATTGGAGGTGATTATGCAGGCGATATTGCCCTGAGGGGTCACTCCGGCCAACGCTGTCATCAGGTTCTCGCGCGCAAGGTCGGCGTCGAAGAGCCCTCCCAAAAGTGCAGCAAAGGTCTGGTCGTTGTACCAGACGGCGAATTTGCCAAGGTTCCAGATGCGTGTGACGGCTGTGTAGGGCCGTGCGTTCGTTTCATCCCACACTGTATTCCAGGCGACGACATCACGGATCGCGTCGAGCGCATCCTCATATGTGCCTGTGTGCGAACCGAGTTCGGCCGGAACGTCTTTGATCAGTGAAGCGCGCGCCTTTTCGATAGCAAGTTCCGCACTGTCGGCAACCGCAGCTGCATAGGCGCCCCGCCGCATCATCTCAAGGTTGAAACGCATCGCAATAACCGGTGCGTGGTCGCTGCGGCTGGCGAGATAGAAATAGCCGTTTTTCTCGAAATCCGTTCGCAATGTCTCGATGGTCTCGTGACCGGTCACTTGAACAGGGGCTTCGGCGCTTGTCACTGCGACGAAACGAGTGCCGATCTTGACGAGGGCAATCCCTTTTTCCGCGTCGTAGCGGATGGTTTCACCACCCTCGGCCGAGATTGCGATTGTCACCCAAAAACGCAAGCCCCATTCACCCGACGCCTTGCCTTCCCAGCTTCCACGGATCGCGAAGGGATCGGACTTTTCGGTCGAAAAGGCGATGGTCGTGCCGCTGTGATCGGTCTCAAGTTCAATACGCGAACCATCTATCGCATGATGGCCGAGGCGCACCTTATCGCGCCGCGGTTCAATGGCTGACGTTGTTCTGCTGCGGGTCGAATAGAGGATCGGCGTGATGCGAACGCCGAGTGGCAGGAACACCATTTCGGCCGGTCGGTCGGACCAGGTGTTCCAGGCGCGCTTCAGGGGAATGGTCGTGTGTTGCAGCATGGCGGTGTCAACCCTCTCGCGTGAGTGGGACAAGGAACGGCGCAGCCGTTAAACCGCTCGTGTCCCGCGTGCTGCCCAGATAGGGCGTATGGTTATAATATCGGTTCGCCGCTGTGTTGGAGACGGCGATCTCAAGTTCGTACGCACCCTTCCTGAGGTGTCCGAGCACGAAACGATAGGGCCGCCATGCGCGCCGTCCGACCTCGCGCCCATCGATGCGGACGGTTACGGCCGTGTGAGCTTCCGGAATTTGCAGTATCCAGTCGTCGTCGGCCGCGATCCCCATATCCAGGCGATAAATACCTGTTCCCGAAAAGGCGGCAAAGCCCTGTTCTTCCCAGCCCTTCAGGACGGAAATAGGGATAAAGGCAGCATCTGCGTCTGGCGCGAATGTCCAGCCCTCACCAAGGACGACCGCGCGTTTGTCATCGAAGGCAGGGGGCGACCTAAGGTGCCCCTGCGTTTCAACCGGCTCGTCCGTTTCATACAACCGCAGGCAGCGTACTTCCTGCGGTTCAAGCGCTATTGTCAGGTACCCGTATGCGGATGTGCTGTGCGCAGTGCCGTCGGCCGGGGACCAGACTTCACAAATGAAACCTTTACCGAGCGATATCTCGCAGCGAATGGTTTTTGCCGCGTCATTGAAGAGCACGACGCGCCAACGCCCGCCTGGCTCCTCGCCCACCCATTGCCATGGTTTCGCGCCAGACAGGCTTCTGATCTGCGGCCCCGGAACCGCAATTGCGGCGAGAAGTTCTTCCATGGTGCGCCGCTCCGGCGGCCCGGGCAGGTGCGTCGTAGCGAGGTCCGTAAAGGCTTCAATGGAGCCCTCGCACAGGCTCAGCAGCCGGTCGCCTGATGACCATATGCTGCCGCCTGCGTCCTTGAACCGCGCAAGTGTCACCAGCGCCGCGCCCGATTCCAGCACCGTGACGGAGGGCAGGACAACTGCTTGGAAGGCCAGCCCCGATGCGACGATCCGGTCGCCGTCGATTTCGGCGTTTGCAGTATCGCTCTCGCTGACCAGCATGAAATCGTAGCCAAGCGCCAGCAGATGCTCACACCATGCGCCTACATGGTGCGCGTGGCTGTGGCGCGGGCCTTCCGCCCAGGCGGTATGGAGCGGATAAAGGATGGCGACCGGCGTGCGGGGTACAGCCAGTTCGATAAAGGTGGAGATCCGCGCCGATTCCTGCGCGAAGATATCGTGATACTTCCACCAGGGCTCGAAGTTGATCCCGGGACCATAGTCAAACCGCGGATTGGCAAAGGGTGTCGGGTCGCCGCTCCGCCCGTCTGTCTGGTAGACGCCATGCCAGAGGAACTGGCGCATACCGAGGCAATGGAGGCGGACTGCCTGCGCCCGCATCGTCTCCAATGTCAGTTCCCATTGTCCAGCGGCGCGCACTGGCGTGCGAAGGGCACTTGCGTAAGTCTCCACTACGCATCGGCTGCGGCCATTGGAACGGGCGACGGAATCGCCGAGCTTGGGCGCGAGTTGCGGATCGAAGTTGTTGGAATCGACTGCAGTCTCGTGCCGGAAACCGTCTATGCCGAAGAAATCAACCGCTGGTGCCACGCGCGGATCGATGCTGGTAAAGCCGCCATTGAGAGACCAGGAACTGATATGGGGCAGGATTTCGTGCCCCGTGAGAGCGATGCCGTTGCGCTCCGCAAAGTTACGCAACGTACCGAAGAATGCTTCGTTCATAAGCGAGGCGTAGGCAGCATAGAATTGCGCGCGCAGCCGCCTTGTCGGCTCGCCAACATCGCGCAGCACGGCCATGAGAGATAGCGGGAAGGGAACGCACGTTCGGGTCGCCACGCTTTCGGAGAGTTTTGAAGAAAAGAGGAGGCTGTTGCCGGGATTCCCTTCGATCTGGTCCCAGCGATAGAAACCAGCTGCCGGCTGGTCATAGAAGATGGAACCGAGCGGGTCCGGCACCAGATCGTCGAGGACTTCGGTAAAGGGGCGGAGACCCACTTCGATGAAGCGGGCCGCGGCTTCTGGCATCAGATAGTTGATGAGCCGCGACGTCATTGAACGAGCGCTGACGAATGCCGTGAGCGTCTGATCTGCCTGTACAGCACCGTCATATTCGAAGCGGCAGGAAACGGGATCGCTTGCCGCAATGCGGACCGCTTTCGTGACGTCGGTGATCTGGTTTAGATCCGTGATCGCGCCTGCCGGATGAAGCAGCGCCGCTTCGAGCGTCCATTCGCACCATTCGACCTTGCTGCCTTCGTACTGCCAGCGGAAGATTTCCGGTCCCATCCTTTCTGTGAAAGGCGCGTGGATGCCGCTGATTGTGCCCTTGCTGTCCTTCGAGGAGGACCAGAAGAGATGGCGCTCGCGCAGCTCGTCGCGACCCTCAACCGTCCTGCCGCCGGCATGGCCGCTGATCCAGTTGTAATCGTCGTAGATTGCGGCTTTCAGGCCCAGTTGGGCGGCGACGCCGATGGCAAGACGGTATGCGGCGAGATAGGCATCCGACATATAGTCTTCACGTGGCAGGGCGATGCGGGCCTGGATGAGGATCGTTCCGAGGCCGCGTGCCTTGAAATCGGCAAGCTGCCTTCGGCAAGTCTCCTCGTCTGGGATCGAATGCCAGAACCAGTAAGCGGACGGACGGAACTTATGGGTCGGGTCGAGAAAAAGCCCCCTTCCTTCGGTGTCAGTCGTGCCTTTGATTTGCTCCACCCTGCCGTTCCTCTTCAGTGCGTGGCCGAGGTCACGCGTTGCATCGCGTTGCCGACATCGCCCCATGCGGGCTTGTCCGGCGCGAAGCGCGCGCGCAGATAGACCGCCAGATCCTCGATCTGCTTTTCGTCCAGCACGTCGCGAAAGGCTGGCATCGACATGACCTCCGGTGCCACGCGTCCGGTCGTTTCCGCCAGGATCGCCGGCGCCTCGACGCCGTGTAGAATCACCTGCAGGATGTTATCGGGCGTGTCGCTGTGCATGTTGGTATTGAGCGACAGCGATGAGAGGATCGACGTGCCGGTATGGCAGGAAGCGCAGGCGCCGCTGAAGATGCGCGCTCCCCTGGGAGCGATCATCGCGGCCTTCGCCGCAGCCGCCTCGCTTGCCGCGATGGTGGACTGTGCTTGCATTGTCGTCTCAGCGCTGCGATCGGCCGTGTCGTTCAGGCTTGCGAGATAGGATGCCATGGCGCGGATGTCGGTGTCTTGAAGCGGTGCCAGCGCCGAAACTACATCGGCCATGGGCCCTGCGGCGCTGCCATGGTCGCGTGAATGGCCAGTGCGCAGATAGTCGAAGAAGGCGGCCCTGGTCCAGTCCACAGGACCCTTGGCAAGAGCGTTCAGCGCCGGCGCCTCCCAACCATCGGCGAAGCCACCGGATAGGTGCGCCTTGCCGGTCTGCTCCGCCCCGAGCACGTTGCGCTCTGTATGGCACGCCGAGCAATGGCCGAGCGTCTCGACCAGATAGGCGCCGCGATTCCATTCTGCGTCGCGCGACTTGTCGTATTTGAATGGCTCCGCTTTCAGGAACATAGCGTTCCAGCCCGCCATCATTGCTCGGACGTTGTAGGGGAATTTCAGCTTCGTCTCGGGCGATTTTTCAGCCACCGGCGCCTGTGTCATCAGATAGGCATAAAGCGCTTGCAGGTCGGCGTCCTCGGCGCCAGCGAAGGACGTGTAGGGATGGGCCGGATAGAGATGATTCCCGTCGCGGCTAATACCCTCGCGCATGGAGCGCTCGAAAGCGGTGTAGGACCAGTTGCCAATGCCATTGTCAGGATCCGGTGTGATGTTGGTGGCATAGACCGCGCCGAACGGCGTACGGAACTTGCGTCCGCCCGCGAAAGCCTGGCCGTCGCTTCCGATGTGGCAGACATTGCAGGCGCCTATGGCAGCAGCCATGCGGCCGCGCTCGATCGTGGCGGCGCTGTAGACGTTGGTGTTCGGGCGTTCGATCGGGCTGATGGCGGAGCGCCACGGCGACGCCATGTTGACGAGCCCCGAAAGAGCAGCAATCGCTCCGGCAGCCGAAAGGCCGATGTTCCACCACTTGCGCTTTCGGGGCGACGGTGCGGCCTTTTCGGGAGAGGTGCCATTCAGCGCGGCGAGAACCATATCGGGCGTCAGCGGCAGCTCGCGGAAGCGGATGCCGGTGGCATCGTACACGGCGTTGGCGATGGCGGCCGCGCTCGGCACCGAGGCTGACTCGCCGACGCCGAGCGGCGGTTCGTCCGGGCGGGGGATCATGAGGACGTCGATTTCAGGCACTTCCGGGAAGGTGATGAGCGGATAGCCGCCCCATTCCTTCGAGGTGACAGCGGTGGACGAAAAATCCACGCGCTCCTTGAGCACTCGGCTCGTCGACTGGATGATGTTGCCGTGGATTTGGTGGCGGACCCCATCGGGATTGATCATCAGGCCGGAATCCTGGCCGCAAGTCACTTTCGTGACGGCGATCTCGCCGGTCTTCCTGTTGACAGCAACGTCCGCCACCCAGGCCGCCCACGCTGCAGCCGTGCCGGGGAACTTGCCATGCACATAGACGGCATAGGCGAAGCCGCGCCCATAGAGCAGATCGCCTTCACCACCAAGCGTGCCGAACTTGGTCCGGGGTACCCATTTGGCGCGCTCAGCAACGGCGTGAACGAGATCGACCGCCCGCGGATCATGCAAATAACGCAGGCGATACTCGACAGGATCAACCTCGGCGGCCGAGGCCAGCTCATCTATATAGCATTCGTGTGCGAAGGTGTTTGGCATGGCTGAGACGCCGCGAAACCATGAGGCGCGAGCGATCGGCGGCATGTCGTGCACTGTCACCCGCAGATTGCCATAGGCATAGGGTGGGATGGCGGTGCGGTCGCCCATGTGCATGACATCGGCGACGGGGGGAACCTTGCCGGTGAGGATCAGGGGTAGTGTAGGGGCGAGATTGGAAGGATAGCGTGTCTCGAAATCATAGGCCGCGGGTCCGCCCTCAAGGTCAAGGCCACCGCGCACGTCCATGACTTGCGCCGCGCCCTTCGGTTCCCAGGTATGTTCCTGCTCGCGCGTAAGCTGGACGCGCACAGGCTTGCCGGTTGCGCGCGACAGCAGCGCGGCATCCGCCGTCACATCGTCGGCGCAGTTGCGCCCGTAGCAGCCCGCTGCTTCCAGCCGCTCGACGAAGATTGCTTCCTCCGGCATATCGAGGAGGAGCGCAAGATCGCGCCGCATGGGGAAGGGGTTCTGGGTACCCGACCAGACCGTCAGCCCGCCGTCGTGATAGTCTGCGACCGCGCAGGAGGGGCCAATAGACGCGTGCATCTGGTACGGCCAAACATAGGTGCGTTCCATCGGATTGGCGCTGTTGGCCAACGCCAGTTCGACATTGCCACGGTCCGCCAGCTTGCGCGGCGTTGAGGGATTGGCCCGCAGCGCCTTCTCCGGCGAATTGAGCTCGGGCAACTCCGGCGGTGTCCGCCAGACGACCTTGAGGCGCCGTGCTGCTTCGGCGGCGTTTTCCTCACGCGTCGCAACGACACCAACGAAATCACCGATAGCCGCGACCGCGACCAGGCCCGGAATGTCGGCGATGGAGCTCTCATCTATCGATATGAGGCTCTTGCCGACATGGTCGCCATGGTCGAAGCCGGCATAGGGCGGGCGTACGACTCTCCCGTGAAGCATGCCGGGGACACGCACGTCATGCACATAGGTCCACTTGCCCGTCGCCTTTGCCGGGATATCGACGCGCGCCGGGGATGTACCGACGAGACGGTAGGCCGAAATCGGCTTCAGAGGCGCTTGCGGGTCGATGGTCAGGTGCGCCTGCCTGCCGGCCACGAGATCGCCGAAGGTGAAGCTTCGGTTGTCGCCGGTGCTAACGCGGATGATGCCGCCGTCGATAACGAAGCTGTCTGCTGACAGCCCGAGGCGTGCGGCCGCCTGTGCTACGAGATAGTGACGGGCCGTCGCGGCCGCCTGACGCAGCGGGAGTGCCGTCACCTGGATGGTCTCGCTGGCGATGGTGGCACCCTGGTTCGGCGTCGTGGAGGTGGTGCCAAGCACCATCTCCACCTGTTCGAAGGGCGTGTCGAGTTCCTCCGCGACGATCTGGGCGAGTGCGGTCCTGATGCCGGTGCCGAGATCGACATGACCGTTGAAGGCTATGACCTTTCCGTCACGAAGGATGGCAATGTAGATTTCTGATGTCGCGGGTGACGGCGCCTTCGATAGGACCGTCAAGATTTCCGGGGCCGCAAGATAGGCGGATTTGGGGGTTTCGCGAGCATCGCTCATTGCGGCGCCTCCGACAGTTCGCTTGATGAAGGTTCGCTGCCAGATTCGGCCTTTTGAAAATTCGCCGCTTTCACGTCGGCGTCACATCCGGCATTCGCGGACCGCGAGAGGACCACGGCCTTGCGGGCGGCTGCAAGGATCTCGACATGAGTACCGCAACGGCAGAGGTGATGGCGCAGGGCGTCACGGATATCATCCTCGTGCGGCTCCGGATTGCGGCCAATAAGCGCCACCACCGCCATGACCATACCGTTCAGGCAGTAACCGCATTGCGCCGCTGCTTCTTCGATGAAGGCTCGCTGCACTGGGTGCAACTGCTCCTCGCTGCCTAGACCCTCGAGCGTGGTGACGCTGCGCCCGCCTACTGCACCGAGGGGAATGGTGCAGGACCGGACCGCGCGGCCGTCGATCAACACGGCGCAGGCGCCACATTCGCCAAGGCCGCAGCCGAACTTCGGGCCGTTCAGCTCGAGATCGTTGCGCAAGATATAGAGAAGCGGAGTCTTCGCGTCGGCTTCTACCTTGTGCGCGCTGCCGTTGACGTCGAGACTGAAAGATGCGGTCATGGCCAAGTCTATCACCTGCCACGCTGAAAGAAATAAGGGGCAACATCGCGCCATGCATACGTGCGGCGGCAATCTGCTCCCGCCCCACCTCGTATAATGGTTTTCTCGCCTTGTCCGCTTGTCATGCGGTGTTCCCTTCGGCGTTTCGTATAAAAAGCGTATACACTTTATATTGGAGGTGAGCAATAGCAATAAGGTTCGCACAAATCTGACGGACTAAGCAATATTTGTTGGATTTTAGGCGCTTTTTTCCTGTATCAGCTTAATTTTTGTCTTGCACTTTATAGTGTATACGCTTAATATCGTTCTT
Organism: Phyllobacterium sp.; assembly: GCF_037994405.1. Classification (GTDB taxonomy): domain Bacteria; phylum Pseudomonadota; class Alphaproteobacteria; order Rhizobiales; family Rhizobiaceae; genus Phyllobacterium. The sequence continues at coordinate 8,356 of NZ_JBBNAN010000279.1, read as the reverse complement.
ATCCGGATGCTGGATTGAAGCATTTCCAAGTCGCCGCGAAGGATCGCCCATGACGAAAGACAGACAGACGATTGCAATCATCGGCGCAGGTCTCGGAGGGGCGGCCGCCGGCGCTCTGTTGCAGCGCGCGGGCTTCGACGTTCATGTTTACGAACAAGCCCCAAGCTTCTCTCGTCTGGGTGCGGGCATTCACATGGGCCCCAACGTGCTCAAGATTTTTGAGCGCATCGGTATCGACAAGAAGCTGGTCGAGATCAGCAGTAAGCCGACGCACTGGTTCAGCCGCGACGGCGTCACCGGCGAATATCTCTCGCGCATCCCGCTTGACGGCTACGGGACGCCATACTGCACCGTCCATCGCGGTGATCTCCACGCGCTGCAGATAACGGCTCTCAACGAGGGTACGCTGCATTTCGACAAGAAGCTGACGCGGATCGAGGATAGCGGGTCCGACGTTTATCTTGAGTTCGAGGACGGCACTTCGACCCGCGCAGACATTGTCATCGGTGCCGACGGTATCAATTCAAGGGTTCGCGAGACGCTGCTCGGCTTTGAGAAGCCGAACTATAGTGGCTGGGTCGGCCATCGCGCGTTGATATCAGCCGACAAGCTGAAAAAGTACGATCTCGAATTCGAGGATTGCGTCAAGTGGTGGGGACCGGACCGTCACATGATGGTCTATTACACCACCGGCAACCGCGACGAATATTACTACGTTACCGGAGTGCCGCATCCGGCGTGGGAATTCGACACTGCCTTCGTGGAAAGCAGCCGTGAGGAAATGGCAGAAGCATTCGCTGGCTATCATCCGGTGATAGGTGCGCTCATCGAGAGCACCCGCGAGGTCACCAAATGGCCGCTGTTCAATCGCAACCCACTGCCGCTGTGGAGCAAGGGCCGGCTCGTCCTTCTTGGTGACGCCTGCCATCCCATGAAACCGCATATGGCACAGGGCGCAGCCATGGCCATCGAAGACGCGGCCATGCTCACCCGTTGCCTGCAGGAAAATGGCGTGAGCGACTTCAATACCTCCTTCGCGCTCTATGAGGCCAACCGCCGCGATCGCGCGACGCGTGTCCAGAGTGTCTCCAATGCCAACAGCTTTCTGCTCACCCAAGAAGATCCCTCCTGGGTGTATGGCTACGATGTCTACGCCCAGTCGTTGAAGAGCGAGAGTGCAGCATGACCGGGAAACTTCTTTACGGCGCAAACGTCTTCGCAAATGATATCCGCCAGCATTATTTGCGCTATGGCGGCAAGGGCCGTCCAGTCATCCTGATCCCGGGCATCACCAGCCCTGCGATCACCTGGGGCTTTGTCGCAGAGCGCCTCGCTGAACGCTACGATGTGTACGTGATCGACGTGCGCGGCCGGGGCCTCTCCTCGACTGGTCCTGACCTTGACTACGGTCTCGATTCTATGGCCAAAGACGTTATCGCCCTCGCGCAAGCTCTGGATCTTGATCGTCCCGCACTTCTCGGCCATTCGATGGGCGCACGCATTGCCATTCGCGCCTCCACCTCCGCAGAGGCCTCGTTTTCGCGCCTGGTGCTCATCGATCCCCCTGTCTCCGGACCCGGCCGCAGGCCATATCCTAGCAAGCTGCCGTGGTACGTTGATTCTATCCGGCTTTCGGTGAAGGGCATCGATGCCGGAGGAATGAGGACCTTCTGCCCGACCTGGACGGATGAGCAATTGAAGCTGCGCGCGGAGTGGCTGCACACTTGCTACGAACCGGCCATTGTCACGGCTTTCGAGGATTTCCACAAGGATGACATTTTCGCGGATCTGCCGAATCTCTCCCAGCCTTCGATGCTGATGGTCGCCGGCCGTGGCGGTGTCATCGAACCAGCGGACGAGGATGAAATCCGCTCGCTCTATCCGCCGATGGACATCGTGCGGGTTCCCAATGCGGGGCATATGATTCCGTGGGACGATTTCGATGGCTTCTTTGCGGCTCTCGGAGACTTCTTGTCCCGTTAATAATGACTGCGGGCCTCTGGCCCTCGGTCCCTGTTTTATACTGCCCCTATAGAGGGAGGGGCCATCCAGTTTCAAGCAGTAGAGGATTGCGCCCGTGCAGAAGAATTACCGTATCGGTCAGATCGTTCCCAGTTCGAACACCACTATGGAGACAGAGATACCGGCGATGCTGATGGCGCGCCAGTCGATACGATCGGAGCGCTTCACGTTCCATTCGAGCCGCATGCGAATGAAAACTGTGAAGAAGGAGGAGCTGGCGGCGATGGATTCGGAATCCGACCGCTGCGCCATCGAGCTGTCCGACGCCCGCGTAGACGTACTTGGTTACGCCTGCTTGGTGGCAATCATGGCGATGGGCCTCGGCTACCACCGTGAATCGGAAAAACGCCTGACCGGCCGCACAATCGAGAACGGCGTCAACATTCCCGTCGTGACCAGCGCCGGCGCCCTCATTGAAGGCCTGAAGGTGATGAAGGCGAATCGCGTAGCCATCGTCGCACCTTACATGAAGCCGCTCACCGAGCTCGTGGTCAACTACATCCGTGAGGAAGGTTTCGAAGTAAAGGATTGGCGCGCTCTCGAAATTCCGGATAATCTGGAAGTCGGCCGCCACGACCCAGAAAATCTTCCAGCCATCGTGAAGACACTGGACCTTACGGATGTGGACGTCATTGTGCTTTCGGCTTGCGTCCAGATGCCGTCGCTGCCCGTGATTGCAAAAGTGGAGGCGATGACGGGCAAGCCCGTCGTCACGGCCGCCGTTGCCACCACCTATTGCATGCTGAAGTCACTTGGACTGGAAGCCGTTGTCCCCGGTGCGGGCGCGCTTCTATCCGGCGCCTATTAAGGATCGCATGACATGGAGAGCGTCGAAGCCAATTATCAAGGTGTCTGGGGCAACCGCATCGGCTTTGGAAAGCGGCCAGCCCTTCTCGTCATCGATTTTCTCAAAGCATATACGATCGAGGGCGCGCCGCTCTATGCGCCCGGCGTCGTCAAAGCGGTGGCAGAAACCCCGTCGCTACTGGCGGCAGCCCGAATGGCGGGCATTCCTGTCATCCACACGCGCATCCTCTACCTCGCGCAGAACTGCGCCGATGGCGGCATGTGGGTGAAGAAGTCGCCAGTGATGAAATCCATGGTGAGCGGCAATGAACTCGCGGAATTCTGCGAAGAAGTCGAGCCAGCTGATGGCGAACTCGTCATCGTCAAACAGTATGCCAGCGCCTTCTTCGGCACCAGCCTCGCCTCGCTCCTGCACACGCAAGGGATCGATACGGTCGTCATGGCCGGATGCTCGACAAGCGGCTGTATCCGGGCGAGCGCAGTCGATGCCGTCCAGCACGGCTTCCGTACAATCGTGGTGCGGGATTGCGTCGGCGATAGGCATCCAGATCCGCACAATGCCAATCTCTTCGATATCGACAGCAAGTATGGCGACGTGGTTTCGAAGGAAGAGGTGATCGCCGCGATTACATCAGCACAGCAGGGCGGAACGACAGCAACCGTATGATTGGACATGACCAAGATGGCATTTCCGTAGAATTCCAGAGGAGATAACGTAATGGATCGCAATGTCTTGACTGAAATGTGCCTTGAGCAGTTGAAGCTCAGTGGCGTTCACGAGGGTGAGAAGATTATCGTCCTGTCGCAGGGCGAAGATCGGATCGACTACGCCGACGCGTTCCTTGCTGCTGGCCAGCGGCTTGGCGCGCGTATGTACCACATGCGTCTTCCGGCGCCGCTGCCGACCACCGGGGCATGGGCTGTCGGCGAAACCGGCCTGGCCGCCAATCCGGATGCCGTTAACGCGCTGAAGCAGGCCGACATGGTCGTCGATCTGATTTTCCTCCTGTTCAGCGAGGAGCAGATGGCAATCCAGGCTGCCGGCACCCGTATCCTCACGGCGGTGGAACCGGCTCCGCTGCTGGCGCGGCTCATGCCGACCAAGCAATTGCGCGAGCGCGTCGAGATCGGCGCCGAATATCTGAAAAAAGCCGAGACCATGCGCATAACCAGCAAACATGGCACCGACGTCGTCTACAAGCTCGGTGTTTATCCGACGATGAGCGAATATGGCTACACCGATGAGCCCGGCCGCTGGGACCACTGGCCTGCTGCGTTTGTCTTCTCGGGCGGCGCGGATGACGGTGTCGACGGTCAGATCGTACTGGCACCGGGCGATGTGCTTTTGCCGTTTAATATGTATGTGCGCGAGCCGGTGATCTACACCATCGAGAAAGGCTTCATCCAGGACATTCGCGGTGGTCTCGAGGCCGAGCTTATCAAGTCCTACATGGCGACCTTCAATGATCCGCGCGGCTTCGGCATGTCTCATGTCGGCTGGGGACTTGACCACCGCGCCAATTGGCACGGCCTGACCGATTTTGGCGGCGGCATGGGCATGGAGCTGCGCTCGTTCTACGGCAACGTCATGTTCTCAACCGGCCCGAACAACGAGCTCGGTGGCCCAAACGACACGGCTTGTCATCTCGATATCCCGATGCGCAATTGCAGCCTTTTCCTCGATGACGAGCCGATGGTTCTCGACGGCAACATCGCGGTCAAGGAAATGCAGCACACGTTCAAGTGATGGCTTTTGACAGCTGGCACCGCCGGCCAGCCGGCGGTGCGTTGCGCAATGAAGTGTGTCCTTGGTAAAGCGCTGGGATGGCGAATGCTATTGGTGGAGCACTCGGGGTGGACCGTTCGGCAGGTCTGGCACTAGAATTGAGCTGATTTGCCGCGACAGGAGTCTTACCGCTGATATGTCCAAGAACGACGACCAGGTTGAGGGCGAATACCGGTTTACAGAGCAGGTGGGGCACCTGCTTCGTAAGGCCTACCAACGCCACCTATCTATCTTTCAGGACAACGCAAGCGACCCCAATTTGACTGCCGTGCAATTCGTTACGCTCTGTACGTTGCATGATCGAGGGCCGAGCTCTCAAGCTGAGCTCGTAAAGGCCACCGCCGTTGATCAGGCGACAATTCGAGGCATTGTCGAACGACTGCGGTCACGGGGCCTCATTGAAGTTTCCAAGGACGCCTCAGACGGTCGCAAGGTCATTATGTCCTTGCTGCCTGAGGGTGAGGCGGTGCTGAAGCAGATGTATCCGAGAGCGCATCTGATTACAGCGAAAACCATGGATCGACTCAATTCGGCGGAACAAATTGCACTGCTGTTTCTTCTGCGTAAAATCGCGGAGGATGATCTGCCGAATGAAGAGACTCTTTGACAGAATTCTGGCCAGGCCGCCGCCTGCAGATAGGGCTTGATCTCGAGCATGGGTGAAGTGGAGTTCGCTGCTACGGCCTTTTTCAGGCAGTTGTGATCGTCGCGGTGTTCCACTGCGCCATCGCATCAAGACGATGGTGCCGAGTGGCATGTGCTGAACGGTTGGAGCGCAGGGGAACAAAGAGCTGAGAAGATGGAGAGGAAGCGTTGCAGGCCCCCTTGAGATCGGAAGCCCTGCATTATCCGCTCACGGTTTCGTAGCGGCAGGTGTGAATTCTCAGCTCGGTTATTGAGGCCCTTGTGCGACCGATGTTCGACATCAGGCATGATTTGCCGCTTCGCTGCACCATAGGAACGGAGTTCGTTGGTGATCATACGCTTCGGCGCCATGCCCTGCTTTTTCAGCAGATGCAGCAGCAATCGCCTGGCAGCCTTGGTGTTGCGACGGTTCTGGACAATTTCGTCGAGCACATAGCCGTCCTGATCAACAGCCCGCCACAGCCAGCACTTTCTGCCTGCGATGGTGATGACCATCTCGTCAAGGTGCCAGATATCATTTCCGCTTGGCTGCTTGCGGCGAAGGCGCCGGGCATAATCGGATCCGAACTTGATCCCCCAGCGCCAGATCGTTTCATAGGAGACGGTGATCCCGCGTTCCAGCAGCATTTCCTCGACGAGCCGCAAGCTCAATGGAAACCTGTAGTAGAGCCAGTCGGCATGGGCGATGATCTTAGCTGGGAAACGGTGACGTTTGTCGCTGACGGCAGGCCGGGTCATGCTGTGCCTTCTAGCTCAGAAATGCTGACGCCACGTTTATGTGACAATACCTCCATATCTGCATCTATCAACAGCCTGGCCAATTGGAGGCGTTCGCCGCCATGATGGGCTGTTATGGCTGAGCCAACGCAGTCACAGCTTCTTAAAGACTTGTTGGCTCTCGGCTAGAAAGATCGCAGCAACGCGACTGCGGCCAGTTAAAGGCTTGAATTTTTAAACAGCAATTGGCGTCAGCCAAGGCTGATCGGTCGCTGCCGAGCTGTCAACAACCGCATCCACGAATGCGACACCCTTGAGCCCATCGTGAGCTGTCGGAATATCGCGTCCAATCGCTCTCGGTTCGCGTCCTTCACGCTTGGCACGAATTGCTTCAGCAAAGCCGGCATACAGATTCGCGAACGCTTCGAGATAGCCTTCTGGATGCCCGGGAGGCGTACGGGTCCGCGCTTTGGCGCCTTCGCTGAGATCGTGGGCGCCGCGTTTGATGATTTCAGTCCGCCCATTCAGCCGAGCGTGTACGAGCTCATTCGGTTGTTCCTGAAACCATGTCAACGATGCCTTTTCGCCAAACACCCGAAGGCGCACACCATTTGAAGAGCCGAGTGCAACTTGTGAAGACCAAAGAAGCCCGCGGGCGCCCCCTTCATAGCGCAGCATGACATGCGCGTTGTCATCCAAGGCACGTCCCTCCACGAATGTGGCAAGATCTGCAGTCAGCGATTGAAGCTTGAGACCTGAGACGAAGCCGGCCAGATGGTAGGCATGCGTGCCAATATCGCCGATTGAGCCACCGCGGCCGTTTTTGTTCGGATCGGTCCGCCAGGCCGCCTGCGCATTGCCTTCGGTCTCAATGGCGGTCGCCATCCATTCCAGCGGATACTCCACCTGGACGGTACGGACGTTGCCCAATTGGCCAGTTGCAACCATATGCTTGGCCTCATGTACCATCGGGTAGCCCGAGTAGGTATATGTGACACCCATAAACCGGCCACTATTGCGAACCAAACTTTCGAGCATCACTGCGTCATCCAAAGTTGCTGTAAGAGGTTTCTCGCAGATGATGTCGAAGCCCGACTCCAAGAATGCCTTGGCGATTGGGAAATGGGTAAAGTTCGGCGTGCAGATAGCGACGGCATCAATACAGTCCTCGCGAACGCTCTCGCCCGCGATCATCGCCTTGAAGTCGTCATAGGAGCGTGTGGGATCCAAGCCCTCGCTTGCTGCAAAGGCATGGCCGCGGGCGGCATCAACGTCGAATGCACCTGCAACCAGGCTCCAGGCTCTGTCCTGACGAGCGGCGATGCGATGGATGTTGCCGATGTAGGCGCCATTGCCCCCACCCACCATTCCGAGGCGCAGCGGCTTTTGCGAAGAAGAGTTTGCAGTCATGTTATCCTCAATCAAGTCCGAGCATGGCCCGGTTGGCGTCTCTGTTGGCGCCGGATTTCACGAAATCATCGAATGCTCGGTCAGCGACCCTAATGATATGTTCGCGGATGAACTCCGCGCCCTCTGCGGCCCCGTCCTCCGGATGCTTAATGAAGCACTCCCACTCCAGCACCGCCCAGCCGTCGAAGTCATAGGTCGCGAGTTTGGTGAAAACTGCGCCGAAATCCACCTGACCGTCGCCGAGCGAGCGGAACCGTCCCGCGCGTTTCGACCATGGCTGGAAGCCGCCATAGGCTCCTGTCTTGCCGTTCGGCCGGAATTCGGCATCCTTGACGTGGAACATCTTGATCCGCTCGTGGTAGTGATCGATGAATTCCAGATAGTCGAGCGCCTGCAGCACGAAGTGGCTCGGATCGTAAAGAATGTTGCAGCGGCGATGACTGCCGACGCGTTCCAGAAACATCTCGAAGGTCAGGCCGTCGTGGACGTCCTCGCAGGGGTGAATCTCGAAGCAGAGATCGACACCCTGTTCATCGAAGTCATTCAGGATTGGCAGCCAGCGTTGTGCCAACTCGTCGAACGCCTCATCGACCAGGCCCTCTGGCCATTGCGGATAGGGATAGAGATAAGGCCAGAGCAGTGATCCGGTAAAGCTGACATGGCGATCGATGCCGAGATTGCGGGAGGCGCGGGCGGCAAAGCGCATTTGCTCCTCCGCCCACGCCCGCCGGCCGGCCGGATTGTTGTGGACGTGGGCAGGGGCGAAGCTGTCCATGATACGGTCATGGGCGGGGTGGACGGCGACAAGCTGGCCGGTAATGTGCGAACCGAGCTCCGTCACCTCAAGGCCACTTTCCGCAAGTACCCCCTTGAGATCATCGCAATAGGTCTTGCTTTCGGACGCCATCTTCATATCGATCAGGCGATTGTCCCACGTCGGTATTTGAACGCCGGCGAAGCCTCTGGCAG
>NZ_JBBNAN010000278.1:0-30862 GCF_037994405.1 Phyllobacterium sp. | reverse complement strand
GGGCAGTATAGATGAGGTCTGCCGTTTACTGGTAGAAGGACTGTCAAAAGGCAAGAAGGTCTTGGCCCTGATAGGCTTTGGAGCTGTCCTGAGCAAAGCCGGTCCAGCCCTGACGCAACTCCTCGAGCGCTATCAGATCCCCTTTGTTACAACGCTCGACGGCAAGGGCATCATTGCGGAGCGTCACCCGCTTGCGATCGGCGTGTTCTGCGACAGCGGCCACAAGGCTGCGCGAGAAGCCTTCAAGGAAGCCGATGTGATCCTGGCAGTGGGCAATTCATTTGCCCAGCATGCAACGTTCAACTTTCGCGAAGATCTCCTTAAGAACAAGCAGCTCATCCACATCAACATCGACATTGGTGAGATCGATAAAGTCTACAAGGCTGATGCTGCAATCATTGCGGATGCAAATCTTGCTATTACAGCGCTGTTTGGCAAGATGTCCGCTATTCTCGAACCGTTGCCCCAAAGGTCCTTCAAGCGGTATGACTACGCGTCGGACAGGATACACGATCTCATCGGCAAGATTCATCCCGGTCAGATGGTGCAAGCGATCTCGAGAAACCTTCCAGAACATGCGATCGTGCTTGCCGATGCGGGCGCGCATTTGGCTTGGCTTGGATACTATCTGGAACTAACGCCAGACCAGCATTTCAAGAAGCCGGGCGGCTTCGGCCCCATGGCCGGCAGCGTTAATGGCGCTCTTGGCGTGAAGTGTGCCCATCCGGAACGGCCGGTTATCATCGGTTGCGGGGATGGATGCTACCTTCTCTCGGGCTTTGAACTTCTTACAGCGGTCCAATACGACATTCCTGTCATCTGGATTATCTTCAATGACGATGAATTCAAGCTGATCAAGATTTATCAGCTCTCGGCCTACGGCGAATCCGGCCTCGTTGAGTTCAAAAATCCTGACTATGTCGCCTACGCCAAAGCCTGCGGAGCAAAAGGCTATCGCGTCGAGACAGTGGAGGAGTTCGAGCGCGTGTTCAAAGAATCGCTCAAACTCGACAAGCCCGTCATTATTGATGCTCACATTTCCCGGCTGGAGATTCCGCACTTTAGCTCCTCTCCGGAAGGGGTGCTGGCAGGTTTGATTGAGAGGGTTGAGGAAAGGATTCACCCTGTGTGACAGGGCGGCGCAATGCAATTGGGGAAGCGAAACGATGTCGATGTGGCGTGAAGAGTACAAAGGCGATCCTGAAAGTGAGAGGCTAATGTTCGAGCGCCTGGCGCTGGACATGATGGACGTTCAACTGAAGGCCAAGAAATACAGCAAGGCACCCGGAATTCAGCGGGCATTTCATAGTAAGGCTACCTTTTCGGCGATGGATGCCAGGCTGACATTCATCGAAAATCTGCCGGAAGATCTGATTGCTGGCTTCGTTAAACCAGGACAGGCCTATTCGACCATCGTTCGCTTCTCAAACGCCAATGGCTACGGCCAGCCAGACTACAAGCCCGACATGCGTGGCGTCGCACTTCGGATCAAAGTCTCTGAAGACGAACAGCACGACCTTCTGGCGACCAATTTTCCAGTTTCTCATGCGCGCAACGCGGAACAATTCGTGGCCTTTGCCAAGGCAACGGCGGGGGGCATACTGAATAAACTTGCCGGGTTGGCGCGCCTCCTATTCAAATTCGGTCCTTCGGAAGTCTTACGCATGCTTCGCAATGTGACGGCAGCTAGGCGGCGGAAAGTCGCCAGTGTCGCTCTTGAAACGTATTGGAGCAGGGGTGCCATTCGCTGGGGTGATACGCTCGCTGTCCGATATTTATTGCGTCCAGCTTCCGATGCCCCATCTGCTCCCGAACCTTCCGACAGGGATCCCGGATATCTCTCATCCGAATTCGCTCGCCGTCTGGATCGCGGCGATATTCATTTCGAGCTTTGCATTCAACGCTACGTGGATCCCGCAAAGACGCCAATCGAAGACACAGCTGTCGAGTGGACGACAAATGCGTCCCCTCCCGTCAAAGTCGCTGACCTCATCATATCGAAGCCGAGCGCCGGCATCGCCGAGGCTTTTACCAATGCACGGCTGGTCGACGAGCTGTCGTTCAATCCGTGGAATACGACCGATGAATTCCGTCCGCTCGGCAATCTCAACCGGGCGCGGAAATCGGTTTATGATGCAAGTGCCGCGCATCGGCATATCTACCGCTGGCGTTCTGAAGTGCCGCTTCGCAACCGCGTGCTTGGGGCAACAGCCCGGTCTGCTTTCCTGGTGATCAACCGCTATATCGAGTGGCATAAACTTTCGTTACGGCTGAGTTTGCTGAATCTCGATGCCTTTCGCTATGTATTGCGCAGCAAGAACCTGATCGATACGGAGATCAATGAGGCGCCGCCCAGCGCACGCCGTGTACCGCCGCCAGCGGTAGAAGAGAGTGTTCGTCAGGCACGAACCTATGATGGCACATTCAACGACTTGTCGAAGCCCAATATGGGTTCTCTCGGCTCTGCTTTCGGACGCAATCTGAAGCCCGTTTTTGAACCAAACGCGTTCGATACACCCAATCCGGTTACGGTAGCGCGCGAGCTGCTGCATCGCGATACGTTCATCCCGGCGCGATCATTGAACATATTGGCCGCTGCGTGGATCCAGTTCCAGGTCCATGACTGGGTCAATCACGCGCGCAATCCGCTGGGCAAGGACGATGTCATCGTCCCGCTGCCAAAAGGAATGACTTGGAGAAGTTACGTTGGAGGTCCGGCCGAAGACGTCATGCGTATCGCCAGTAATGTGCCCGGGCGAAATGACGGTGATAATCGTCCGCCCATCTATTTCGGCAATAACGCCTCGCAATGGTGGGATGCATCGGAGGTGTATGGTCCCGATGCTACCAAGGCTGGAATGTTACGGGAAGGGCCAAAGCTCCGGCTGGTCGGCGGGCATCTGCCCGTGGATGTGAAGGGCCTGGAGGTTACCGGGTTCAATGAAAGCTGGTGGTTGGGGCTCAGTGCCCTCCATACGCTTTTCGCACGCGAGCACAATCTCTTGTGTGATGAACTTAGATCGAGATATCGCACCTGGGACGACGAGCGGATCTATCAGACTGCACGCCTTATCGTCTCCGCCTTGATTGCGAAGATCCATACGGTGGAGTGGACGCCGGCGATCCTTGCCACAAAGGCGATTGACGTGGGGCTATCGAGCAACTGGAACGGTCCACCGGCCAATGACTGGCTGACGAAGCTCGGAATCTGGCTGCTAGACGCCCATGCCCTGACCGGCATTCCAAAGACATTGCCCGATCATCACGGGGCGCCATATTCGCTGACGGAGGATTTTGTCACCGTTTATCGCATGCATCCGTTGTTGCCGGATGATTATTGCTTCTACGATCACGCGACTGGGAACAAGATTGCCGAACGGGGTTTCCTGGATATCCAGGCCGCGGCCGCAGACGATTCCATGCGGGCTTTCGGACTGCGGAACACGCTCTATTCGTTCGGTATCGCGCATCCTGGCGCGATAACGCTTCATAACTACCCGCGGTCACTTCTGGCACTCGAGCGGGATAATGAGATCATCGATCTCTCTGTTGTCGATCTGGTGCGAACGCGAAGACGCGGCGTGCCGCGGTACAATGATTTCCGTGCGGGACTTCATCGGCCACGGATCAAGAGCTTTGAAGAACTGACAACCAATCCTGAAGATGTCCGGCTGCTGAAGGAGATATATGGCAGCATCGACCGTATCGATACGGTTGTGGGATTGTTCGCCGAGCCGCCGCCGGCCGGGTTTGGTTTCAGCGATACCGCCTTTCGAATTTTCATCCTGATGGCTTCGCGCCGGCTACAAAGCGATCGATTCCTGACAGTCGATTTCCGGCCCGAGGTTTACTCGCCTTTTGGAATCGACTGGATCGCCAACAATGGCATGACCAGTATCATCCTGCGTCATTGCCCTGAACTTGCTTCGGTCCTGCCACGCACCGGCAGTGCGTTTGCACCTTGGCGCCCGCTATTTCCGAACGGTCAGCAGCCTCCGGTGAATGCGGGGGCATCATGATGGTCGAGCACAGGACGAGCTCCGCGGACGGAGCTTCAGCACCTCAGACCGGGCATCCGGGACTTGATGCGCTGCTGAGAAGGCCGCTTATGGAAACGATCTGGCAACGCAGGACCCATCGCGTCAGCCAGGGAAGTTCAGTGCTCGCCGGCACCATGAGCTATGAATCCCGCCAGCCCAGAGAGCCGCTTTCGGAACTGGAGGAAGCAATTCTGATTGCGATGACAGGCTGCACCGGCCTGAGTATGCCGGACAGGCCATTCGAGGATCCGGCGACGCATCAACCAATCATGGCCAAGCCCAATCTCAATATGGTCGGGCGCACTGCAGGCAGTCCTGACAATGCGCAGGGCACGCATTTCTTTCTCATCAACGATACCGGCACCTATTTCCTTCGCAAACTGCCGCCTCCGGCAGAGGGTGAGGGCGCCTTCAGCAAGGAGCGTCTTATTCAACGCGCTCGTGAAGCCAAAGTCCGCATCCTGGATCATCGGCTGGACGTGCCCGAGGGCAAGCGTGATTTTCCAGCCTATCTCGATTCCAACCGCTTTCTGTCGAACCTCTCAGGGACCACCATTCTCCTTCCGGTTGTCGATTTGTCGAGACAATACATCAACGGTCTGATGTACATTCTGACCCAGCCGGACGGGGCAAGACCGGCGATCGTAGACGATCGCAACTTCTACCGTTCCGCAGGAGTTAAGCAGTGGATCAAGAAGGGCTTTCTTAACAAGGATTTGAAGGTACCTCTTGGCGCAATCGGCTCACTGCGCACGCAAATCGAGGCGGACCTTTTGCTGCAGAATCTTTTCCTGACGGCGGATGCAATGGGGCTTGGTGGCTGGATTCACGCATCGGTCAGCCCGCCTGTATTGCTCGGCGACCCCAAATTCATCAAGGATTATGGTCCGATGCTCGGCTTCGATGTGATGACGCCGCGCTGGCGCATTATGGATCTGTTGCGCTGGCATGTGCCGTTGCCGCGCTATTCGAACCTGCGAAGCAACCCGATTGGTCTGCGCTACAAGGGAGAGCACCTCATTAGGGGGATGTCCCCACCTTATTACGATACGATGGCGGACGCGGTGCAGGCCGTGGTCAAAGACAAATTTGGCGAGAACGGGCTTTACGCGAACAAGCAGCTCTTCTCCCAGATTTACAAGGGCGACTATGGTGATCGCTATCTGGCCGAAGCTGCTGTCTATAGTTCAGACGTGATCGGGTGCGTGCAGGATATCTGCACTTATATCTATGAGACCCACGGACGTTTCCCGGCCCATTGCGATGCCATTCATGTGCCGGGCGTCTGGTTGCAGATCCACCATGTCGATATCGAATACTATGAACGCTTCTTCCGGAACGGGCTAACCGATGCGCACTACAATCACCACCGGGATTGGCGCTAGCTTGCTGCTCTGGCCACAGCTATGCACTGGAAGTTCCCGATACTGCTGGCAAATCCACAACGATCAGGGTATGTTTTCAATTGTGCAGGTTTAGGTCTCATGGCCCCGCTCTTTGCACGGTGCCACTGGTACCTTCCCCGCTCCGAACGAGATTGGGAGAATTGTTCATGGCACAATTTCATGTGATAGCTGGTGCAAGTGAAACGAACGTCTTTCCTGACGTGCGTCGAATTAACATGGCAGACGTTTTTGCCGCGCTACGCCAAGGGCTGGATGATTTTTGGGATAAGCCCTCACATTACGTTTTTCTCTGCCTGATTTACCCGATTGCGGGACTGGTGCTTATGCGCTGGACATCGGGTGCTAATTTATTGCCGCTGCTTTTTCCGCTGATGTCCGGCTTTGCCCTTATCGGGCCGTTCGCCGCTCTTGGCCTTTATGAGATCAGCAGGCGGCGTGAGCTCAATCTCGACACGTCATGGCGGCATGCCCTGGAGGTCAGGCATTCACCGGCGATACCTTCCATTATCGCCGTAGGTATCATGCTCTTTGTACTCTTCATCGCCTGGATTCTGACGGCTCAAGCGCTCTACACGAATCTTTTCGGCTCGCAAGCTCCCGAATCCATCAGCGCTTTCATGAACCAGGTCTTCAATACGCCTGAGGGCCAAAGAATGATCATACTCGGCAACGCGATCGGCTTTGTCTTCGCTGTCGTCGTTCTTTGCACAACCGTAATCGCCTTTCCGCTCCTGCTTGACCGCGACGTCGGCGCCCTCGCGGCTGTCGTCACTTCGATAAAGGCAGTATTGACCAATCCTGTCGAGATGGCCCTTTGGGGATTGATCGTAGCGGCGATGCTCCTGGTTGGCTTTTTGACATTGTTCGTGGGACTGGCAATCTTCATCCCCGTGCTCGGGCACGCAACATGGCACCTCTATCGCAAGGTTGTTGTCCCCGTGCCACGCGATGTGGCAAGCAAGACAAGATAGGCCGTTCATAGATGGAAGATCTTAACGGCGCGGCACTCAAATGCCGCGCCGAATCATTGGATCTACGGTGCTGCGCCGAAGGATGTCAAGCGCGTCAACAGCGTGTAATTCGCCTCTGATACCATCATCGCTACGAAGACTAGCACCAATACCGGCGGTAGCAGGATCGCATAGACCAGAGCAAGCCGCTCCCATGCCATGTGCATGAAAATCGCGACGATCAGCCCGGCTTTCAGAACCATGAAAAGCAAGATCAGGGACCATCTCAGGTAGCCCTGTATTCCCAGGTAATCGACCATGTAAGAGCAGACACTCAGGACAAAGAGCAGCGCCCAAACGACAAGATAAAGCTTGATCGGGTGTTCTTGGTGCTCGGCATGTATTGCAGGCTGTGCCAAATGTGTTCCAGGTTGTGCCATGTGACTTACCTCACCACAGATAGAAAAAGGCAAAGATGAATACCCAAACCAGATCAACGAAGTGCCAGTAAAGTCCGGTGATCTCGACGATCTCGTAGCGACCCTTCCTGCTTGTAAAAAATCCACGTTTCTCCTGGTCGAAATCTCCGCGCCATACCTTGCGGGCAATGATGATCAGGAAGATGACACCGATCGTGACGTGCGTCCCATGAAAGCCGGTGATCATGAAAAAGGTCGAGCCGAATTGAGGGGCGCCCCAAGGATTTTCCCATGGCCGCACACCTTCAGTGATCAGCTTGGTCCACTCGAAAGCCTGCATGCCAACGAATGTCGCGCCAAACAGGGCGGTCAGCAGCATCAAGATCGCCGTCATACGGCGATTGCGCCTGTAGCCATAATTGACCGCCATTGCCATCGTTCCGCTGCTGCTGATGAGAACGAATGTCATAATGGCAATCAGGATAAGCGGTATCTCCTTGCCACCGATGTTCAAGGCGAAGACTTCGCTCGGATTGGGCCAGGGGACGGCTGTCGACATCCGGGCTGTCATATAGGCAAGCAGGAAACACCCAAAGATGAACGTGTCGCTGAGAAGGAAAATCCACATCATCGCCTTGCCCCAGGAGACGTTCTTGAACGTTCGCTGATCCGACGCCCAATCAGAGGCAAATCCGCGCAACCCATGGTGGCGCAAGAGGGCGGGCGTTGGGGCAGGGGCAGGTTGTGTTTTGGTGGATTCATGCATCTTCAAACCCCCTACGTCAGCAATTGCCGGCAGATATCGACGAAATCGTTTGCCCAGCCCGCAAACAAGGCAAACAGGATTAACCAGACGAGCAGCATGAAGTGCCAGTACATGGCACAAAGCTCGACGCTCAATCGAACTTTCTTTGCTGAGGCTCCCTCCCACACCTTAAGACTGGTGCGGCTGAGTGCGACGAGACCACCCAGGATGTGCAAGCCATGCATCCCAGTGATCATGTAGAAGAAGCTGTTTGCGGGATTGTCGGCGAGGAAATAGCCTGCGTCTACCAGTTCGCGCCAAGCGAAAACCTGTCCGACGAGAAAACCGGCGGCAGTCACGAAACTTACCAAAAGTCCAGCTCTAACGGCTTCGATCTGGTCTTGCTGTGCCCGGATTTTCGTCCACTGAAGGGCAATGCTGCTGACGAGCAACACGCCCGTATTGACCCAAAGAAGACCTGGGAGGGGAATCGCCCACCAATCCGCCAGGCCCATTCGCATGAAATACGCGCTGATGAAGAGGGTGAACAAGGCGCCAACGACGGCCAGAAAGACACCGAGGCCGATCTTCGCGGTTTCGATGGACGATACGTCAAAGCCTGGCGTGTCGCTTGCGGTACCCACCTCCAGCCAGGGTTTAGACGTCAGCCGCTGATGCGCCATCCACCAAGAGATGATCACGGCGAGCCCGGCCATGAAGATCAAGATGGCACTCATGATCTGTTCTCCATGGACAGCCGATCAGGGTTCGGCTGGTTTTGCGGAATGAAATCCTCCGCCGCGCCCGGGACGCTGTAATCATATGCCCAGCGATAGACGACCGGAAGTTCTTTGCCCCAATTTCCATGGGGCGGTGGCGTGGTCGGCGTTTGCCATTCGAGTGTTGTTGCCCGCCAAGGATTGCCACCGGCTTCCTTGCCTCTCCGAAGGCTCCAGATCAGATTGAACAGGAACAGCATCTGCGCTGCGCCTACGATCAGGGCCACGATCGTGATGAATTCATTTAGCGAGTGGGCCGATGCTGGAATGAATGCCGTTTCTCCCAGTTCATAATACCGGCGCGGTACGCCTAGCAGCCCGAGATAGTGCATTGGGAAGAAGATCAGGTACGCGCCGAGGAACGTAACCCAGAAATGGATCCGTCCCATGGTTTCGTCCATCATGCGCCCCGTAATTTTGGGATACCAATGATAGATTGCCCCAAATATGACCATGATTGGGGCGACGCCCATCACCATGTGGAAATGTGCGACGACAAACATTGTGTCGGACAGCGGAACATCCACGACAACATTGCCGAGGAACAGCCCTGTCAGACCGCCATTTACGAAAGTGACGATGAAACCGAGCGCAAACAGCATCGGCAAGGTGAGGTGAATGTCGCCGCGCCACAAGGTGAGCACCCAATTGTAGACCTTGATCGCAGTAGGGACCGCGATGATCAGCGTCGTGGTGGCGAAGAAGAACCCGAAGTTCGGGTTCATGCCGCTGACATACATATGGTGCGCCCAGACGACGAAGCTGAGGGCACCAATAATCACGATCGCCCAAACCATCATGCGATATCCGAAGATATTCTTTCTCGCATGGGTACTGATCAGATCGGAGACGATACCAAAGGCTGGCAAAGCGACAATGTAGACTTCGGGGTGACCGAAGAACCAGAACAGATGCTGGAAAAGAATCGGGCTGCCACCACCATGTTGCAATTGCTCACCCATCTCCACAATAGCCGGCATGAAGAAACTGGTGCCCAGGACCCGATCGAACAGCATCATGACTGAGGCAACAAACAGGGCGGGGAAGGCGAGCAGCGCCATGACCGTAGCTGTGAAGATTCCCCAGATTGTCAGTGGCATACGCATCAGGGTCATGCCGCGCGCGCGACCCTGCAAGACCGTGACCACATAGTTCAAACCGCCCATGGTGAAGCCGATGATGAACAGGATCAGCGAAATCAGCATCAGGATGATACCCCAGTCCTTGCCGCCCGGTGTACCTGAAAGAACGGCCTGTGGCGGATAGAGTGTCCAGCCTGCACCCGTCGGACCGCCCGGTGCGAAAAATCCCGCGACAAGTACCAATACGGCAAGAAGATAGAGCCAATAGCTGAGCATATTGGCGTAGGGGAAGACCATGTCCCGGGCACCCAGCATCAACGGGATAAGGTAATTGCCGAAACCACCCAGGAACAGTGCGGTCAGAAGGTAGATCACCATGATCATACCGTGCATGGTGATGAACTGGTAATAACGTTCAGCATCGATGAAGGCGAAATAGCCGGGGAAACCAAGCTGTATGCGCATAAGCCATGAAAGGACAAGCGCAACCAGGCCAATCGACAGGGCAGTTACTGAGTATTGAACGGCGATGACCTTGGCGTCCTGGCTGAAGACGTAAGTCGTCCACCAGCTATGAGGATGATAGAGCTCGACATCTTCGACTTCGGCCAGCGGGATGGTGTCATCAATGCTGGATGGAACGTTGACCATCAATAGACCTCCCTGTGTATCTCAATCGCCCTTTCTCCCGAAGGGCGCCATCACTCAATTCTTCGCCGGCACTTCTCCGGACGCCATCATCTGTGTGAATGTCTGCTGCTGTTGCAGCCATGCCTGATAATCGGCTTCCGTATCGACGACGACCGTTCCGCGCATCTGCGGGTGCCCAACGCCACACAATTCAGCGCAGAGGACTTCGAACGTGCCAGTCCGGGTTGGGGTGAACCAGAAATAGGTGACCATGCCGGGCACCATGTCCATCTTCGCCCTGAATTCAGGAACATAGAAATCGTGCAGAACATCAACGGACCGAAGGACCATCTTGACCGGTTTGCCGATTGGCACGTGCAATTCACCGCCTTCAATGATGATATCGTCGAGTCCTGCAGCATCATTCTTGTTCAGGCCCAAAGGGTTGTCGGCGCTGACATCACGGGTTTCCGACGTGCCGAGCTTCCCATTGGCCCCCGGAAGCCGAAAGCTCCACTGCCATTGCTGGCCCACGACCTCGACCTCGGTGGCATCTTTCGGAACCGTAACGAACTGGTTCCAGACAAACAGTCCAGGCGTGAGCATGGCGGCGACGCCAATGGCAGTAACCGTGGCGAGCCAGAATTCGAGCTTCCTGCTCTCCGGCTCGTAGTGAGCGCGGTTGCCCGGCTTGTGCCGGAAGCGGAAAACGCAATAAGCGACAAACAGCACCACCGCGGTAAACACGAAGCCGGTGATCCAGAATGTAATGGTGATAGTATTATCGATATATTGCCAGTTGGACGCGATTGGCGTCCACCACCAGGGACTCAACAGATGAAACAAAACCGACGCAACTGCTACAAACACCAGAATAAGTACGACAGCCATTCCTTGTCCCCTTCCTGCCGTGATCGGCTGTGGACATGAACTTGCAATCTGTAGAAACTCGACACTAGCATCTCACGAAGAAGAAAAACAGGCAATTGGAAGAAGCTCCAGATTGAACTGCTTTCCCCTATAATCATCCACTTACGCGATATAAAGTATCCTCAAGCTGAGGCCCGTGCGAAGGCACGTTTGTTGCCGTTTTCAGAACATCGATAAATGCCCGCAGGTTGGCTGGTACCTGACGGCGGCTTGGATGGAACAGGTAAAACCCGGGAAAGGGCGGCGACCAATCCTGCAGCAGCGGGACAAGTTTTCCGTTCCGAATGTCATCCTGCACCCATTCCTCCATCCACAAGGTTATCCCCATTCCGTCGCGCGCGGCGCGTAGTGCTACTCCGCAGTCGCTGACCATGAGCGAACCCCGGACGGCGACTTCAAACCACTTGCCGTCCTTCGCGAATTCCCAGTTGTAAAGTGTCTCGCGACCCGGCTGTTTCCAGGTCATGCAGCAATGATGCTGCAAGTCATTGGGCGTCTGAGGGGTGCCGTACTTGCGAAGGTAATCCGGCGTGGCCACCGCAACCTGCCGCAAATCGGGGCCGATGCGGATGGCAATCATGTCCTTCTCGATATATTCGCCAAGGCGAACACCGGCATCGAATCCGCGGGCAAAAATGTCGTCGATGGCCTCGTCGCTTATCAGTTCGAGCACAATGTCGGGATAAAGTTCCTGAAAACGCGGCAGCATTGGCTGGATTAGATAACTGATAGCCATATGTTGAGCACAGATACGCAGTGTGCCGGATGGCTTGTCGCGCAGGCTGCCAATATCTTCCAGGGCGGCGTCAAATTCTTCAAACAATGGGAGAATTCGATCAAGCAACCGGCCACCTGCATCCGTGAGCGTCACGCTGCGCGTCGTTCGATTGAAGAGCCGGACGCCTAATCGCTTCTCGAGGTCCCGAATAATCTGGCTCAAGGCTGATGCCGAAACACCTATGTCCCTTGCGGCTCCAGAGAAGCTGCGGTGTTGCGCGATTGCGGCAAATGCCTTCAGACTGGAATACTCACTGCCACGCATTTTGCACCTTCTCCTTAACGACCCACGTGAATTATGGGTCATAATTTAAATTATAATGCAGCCAGTGGTTCGGAGGAAGACCCGCAAAATGCCTGATGCAAGCTAGTGGTCACTTCTCGCCCGTTTCATTTGCCTTGAACGTGGCTCTGTGGTTTACTATTGTCGAATACTTATTTCTATTTAAAATTCTGCGAAGAACCTGGTGCATTACTGAACGGACAGAAGTTCGTGGTCAGTGTTGACGACTGCTGTTGGAACCGCGTGACGGACAGAAACGTGTCGCGCCGTTCAAGGGGAGGCGGGGGATGGCTGAGGCAGCAACGGCACGGCGCGTGTTGATCAAAACATCGGCAGCTATCGTCGGACAACGTTTGGCGATCGGTGCCGCAAAGACGGGATTCATAGTCGAACCGCTATTTCAGAGCATCGGGCATGATGCGGCCTTGGGCGCAGCAGCGGGTCCCGCATGGCATGTTCTTTCGGCAGAGGAGGACGATGGAACCAATCCCTGGGACCTTTGCCATTTCATGTTGTCCGACGGGCTGGGCGTGGCTGGTGGAGCTGTGGAATTCGCCGAGCCTGATTTCCAGCAGCGATGGTTGTTTGGAGATGAAAAGGCACTTGGGATCGGGTTGACTGCAAGCTGCGAGCACGCGAGTGTGCAAAGCGCTTCATATCCGCGCGATCCAGATAATTTCTGGCTGAGAAGGCGGGGCCATTCTCAGTTCGATGACGCAATTGCCAAGGTGGGGCCGCCCGGTAACGCCAATCGGGTGCGCATCGCTCACCTCGATACCGGCTACGATCCGCGGCACCACAGTTTGCCGGCGCGCATGAATCTGGCACTTCAGCGGAATTTCGTTGATACAGACAGGCCAAATGACGCGACAGACACGACGTCCGAGGCGGCTTTGTCCAATCCCGGTCATGGAACAGGGACATTAGGCATTCTTGCAGGCAAGGCCTTTGGCACAACGCCGACGGCGGGATGTGCTCCGAATGCGGAAGTGGTGCCTGTTCGCGTCGCCAACAGCGTTGTCCTGTTTTCCAATAGCTCGATCGCCAAGGCGCTGGATTACGTTCACAGTTTATGCGCCAACCCAGCGACCCGCGTTCACGTCATCACGATGAGCATGGGAGGGCTCGCCTCTAGGGCATGGGCGGACGCGGTCAACGCACTTTACGAGCGTGGCGTTTTCATCGTTACGGCAGCGGGGAACAATTACGCCAATTTGCCGACTCGCAATATCGTTTATCCCGCCCGGTTCAACCGGGTCGTGGCCGCCTGCGGTGTGATGGCAAACCATGCCCCCTACGCCGACCTGCCTGCCGCGATAATGGCGGGCAATTACGGGCCTGCCTCCAAGATGAAGACCGCGATCGCGGCTTGCACACCAAACACGCCGTGGGCCCGCAAAGGCTGTGCCGATATAGTCGACTTCGATGGCAATGGCACTTCATCGGCCACCCCTCAGGTGGCGGCGTCGGCCGCGCTGTGGATCCAGAGTAACATGGCCAAGCTTGCGGCCTATGGGGAAGACTGGATGAGAGCAGAGGCGGTCCGGCAGGCGCTGTTTCTGTCGGCGGGAGCGGGTGGGGATTTACGCCGCCTCGGACGCGGCGAGCTCAAAGCTCTTGTCGCGCTGGACATCGCGCCGCCAAGGGCTAGCGATCTTGCCAAGGTTCCGGCGGACAGCGCGTCGTTTCCGATTCTCAACGTGCTGACCGGTGGTGACTTTGGCATTGCGTCTGACGCTGGCCGCCAGATGCTTGAACTCGAGGCGCTGCAGTTGTCGCAGTCTGCCGTGGTTGAGGCGGCCCTGCCGGATCCCTTTGTTGATCCGCAGTCACTGAGCGCGAGAGATAGGTTGAATATTGCCGAGGCGCTGATTTCCCAGCCTGGTGCTTCACGCCGGCTGCGCGAAACCCTTTCGTCGGCGACGCGTACATCAGTGCCAGTAACGCCACTTACGCCCGCGGGGGATGCGGTCAGCAAGTTCCACCTCAAGTCGGCGATGAATCCGGATATAGCTGCGCCAACACGCCGGCGCTTGCGTGTGTTCGCGTTCGATCCATCGCTGGCGACAAATCTTGATACCGCCGCAATCAATCAGGCCGTCCTGGACATCCGATGGGAATCGGGCCTTCAACCGGGACCAGTAGGCGAATATATTGAAGTGACCGACGTCGACCCTTCTAGCCGCTGTGCCTACGCGCCGGTGGACTTGAACCACGAGCACCTCTTGCCGCAGGACGGAGTGGCGCCATCGGAAGGAAACCCGCAATTCCACCAACAGATGACCTATGCAGTTGCCATGCGGACGATCGAGTATTTTGAGCGTGCGTTGGGACGATCGGCTTTATGGGCGCCACGTATCGTGGCGGCTGGCAAAACGTCGAAGCGGGAATATATCCAGCGCTTGCGCGTCTATCCTCACGGCATCCGCGCCCGCAACGCCTATTACAGCCCTGATCGGAAGGCGCTTCTTCTCGGCTATTTCACTGCCAGCGAGAAAACGGCTGGTTTCGGACTTCCGCATGGCGTCGTGTTCACGGCCTTGTCCCACGACGTCATCGCCCACGAGACAACGCATGCGCTGCTGGACGGCCTGCACAGGCGTTTTCGCGAACCGACCAATCCTGATGTATTGGCGTTTCACGAGGCATTTGCGGATATCGTCGCACTGTTCCAACACTTCACGATGCCCGAAGCTCTGCGTCATCAGATCAGGCGTACCCGGGGAGATCTTGGCCAGGAAAATCTCCTTGCTGAACTTGCAATCGAGTTTGGCCAGGCATTGAGGGGGGGGTATGGCGCGTTGCGGGACGCCATTGGAACGCGCGATAAAGACGATAAATGGATTGCCAGGAAACCGCTGCCCACAGATTACGATCCCAGCAAAGAACCTCATGCACTCGGCGCAGTCCTCGTGTCTGCAGTCTTTGCTGCTTTCCTCTCCATCTACAAGGCAAGGACGGCCGATCTGGTAAGATTGGCAACGCAGGGCACCGGTGTATTACCGCCCGGAGATATCCCAGTTGACCTCGCTGACCGTATGGCGGACGAAGCGAGCAAGGTGGCGGGACAGGTTCTCACGATGTGCATAAGGGCGCTGGACTATTGCCCACCTGTCGACATTACCTTTGGTGATTATTTAAGGGCCCTCATTACCGCCGACCGCGACCTTGTACCAGATGATCCGCGCGGATACCGCGTCGCCTTTGTCGCAGCATTCCGGGATCGCGGGATCTATCCATCGGGTGTCCGGCATCTATCGCCGGGTAATCTTATTTGGGAACCGCCGCCGCTTCCATTGCGAAACGTGTCGAAAATTCTCTCACAGATGCGGCTGACGTGGAATCTGGGTGGTGATCGCCGTGCTTCCTACCAAGCTTCGCAGGAAAATGCAGCGACGTTTCATTCCTGGCTTGTCTCTCCCAGGAAGGTGTCCGACGATGAGCTTGCAGTACTCGGGTTCGTTCGTCGCAGTCAGCCCATGACCATTGGAAACATCAAAGGCATCATACGTGGTATCGAGGTTCATTCCATTCGGCCCGCAAGGCGCGTAGGGCCAGACGAACAGAGCCGAACTGATCTGATCGTCGAGATTACGCAGACATTCAAACCGGATGATGACTCTGGGGGTATCTATCGCGGCGGCTGTACGCTGATCTTTGATATCGAAGCGAATACGATCCGCTATTGCGTCAGGAAGCGCGTTACCAATGCCGAAAGGATCAAGCAGCAGTCAGACTATCGCGCGCAGCTCGATTATAATTTGAGAGCGACCTACTTCAATGAAGCTCCTGGTGGCAATGAGCCTTTCGCATTGCTCCATGGTGTGCACTAGGAGCGGGAAATGGCTAAAAAGAAGATTGCGACGAAGTTGAAAGTTCCCGGATCGGATACCGCTCATCGGGCTACAATTCGTATGTACCGTCAGGGGCTCGGCGATTGTTTCCTGATTACGATCCCGCGCAAGAAAACAAATCCGCTCCGCATCCTTCTTGATTGTGGTGTCATCCTCGGCACGCAGAATGCCGTCGATAAAATGACGCAAGTTGCAAAGGATATTGTCAAGGAAACCGGCGGCCACGTCGATATCCTCGTTGCGACGCACCAGCACTGGGATCACCTGTCAGGCTTTATCCAGGCGTCGGAAACATTCGCGAAATTGAAGGTGGGCGAGGTGTGGGTCGCATGGACCGAAGATCCCGACGATCCTCTCGCGAAGGAACTCCGTCAGGAGCGCGCGGAGGCGATTACTGCCTTGAGGATGAGTGCGGCGACAATGACCATGGCTGGTGATGAGGAAGGCGCCAGTGAGGTGGACAATCTGCTTGGATTTTTCGGTGCAGCAGGGGGCGCTTCCACCGAGGATGCAATGAATGCAGTGATGAAAATGGGAAAGCCGCGCTACTGCCGTGCCACGGACGATCCCGTTCATCTGTCCGATCCTGATGTCAGACTCTATGTTCTCGGGCCGCCCCACGATGCCAAACAAATAAGACGAACCCTTCCCTCGACGCGTGACCCGGAAACCTATGGCATCGCGGCGCACCAGCTGTCGGAAAACGTGGTCGCTGCGCTGCTGCCGGACGACAGCAGCACGCCATTCAGCGACCTTCGCGCAATCCCGTTTGCCATCACGCGCGGGATGGACTTTTTCCGCAAGCACTATTGGGGGCCGGGTGAAGAGGCGCCCGAATGGCGCAAGATAGATACGTCATGGCTTGGCGGTGCTTCTGAATTGGCGCTTGCCCTCGATAGTGCAACGAACAACACCAGCCTTGTGCTGGCGATCGAATTCCCGGACGGTGATGTCCTTTTGTTTGTTGCCGATGCTCAGGTAGGCAATTGGCTATCATGGACCGATCTTTCCTGGGACGTCGAAGGTCGCAAGGTCACAGGACCTGATCTGCTGGCGAGGACCATCTTCTATAAGGTCGGTCACCACGGTAGCCACAACGCGACATTGCGGGCCGCCGGCCTTGAGTTGATGAAGAATCTGTCACTGGCCGCAATCCCAGTCGATCATGAGATGGCGGTCAAGAAGAGATGGGCCAATATGCCTCTTCCGGAGTTGGTCAAGGCACTTGGATCGAAAGCCGGGAATGGTGTGGTTCGTATTGACGAAGCACCCGACCCGCCTGTCCGCAATGTAACGGCAACCGATCTCTATTTCGACTTCTTGATCTGATGGCCTTCTTGCGGCGGAACGGTTGCCGCTTAATGGGGCCGCGAGCCTTGCCATAACCAGATGGCGAGTGAACCCGAGCGTCCACGGACCTGCGTCTCGAGTGGGCCGCTGAGTACCCCGGATCTGAACAACTCCGCGTCACGGCCGACAGCGTGAAGCATTTCTTCGCTCAGCGCGAGTTCGGCACCGTGGCCGGCAGCAACCTCCATCAAGCGGCTGGCAACGTTCACAGTATCGCCAGTCGCCGTAATCTGCTGGCGGCTCCCACTGCCAAGTCTGGACGCCACGACGGTACCGAAATGGGCTCCCACCTTGAAGCCGATGCGAGAATGTATTGACGTTGAGAGGGAGCCAAGCCAGTCTCTGGTGCTATTGCAAAGACCGATGCAACATCGAACAGCGTTCAATGGATCGTCGGCGGCAGGCTCCGGCAAGCCGAACAGGATCATAGCGCCGTCCCCCATAAAGCTGCTGATCGCGCCTCCGCTCGCTGTTACTTCCCTGTCCACCAGTTGATAGAAGCCATTCAACAATTCGCGGGTAGCGTTCGGTCCCAATGTCTCGCTGAGACCGGTAAATCCTGAAAGATCGATAAAGACGACGGCCGCATCCTGGCGAACAGGCTCGGCAAGGAAACCCGGGTTCTGTGCAAGCCAGTTCCCCAGACCCGGTGCCTGAATCCGCTGCAGAAGCGCGCTTTGCTCGGCAAAATGCTGGGCTCTGCGCTTGCCTAGCCAAAGCTGCGTCGCTCCGAAGATGATCGCCGGCGGTATGGCCGCAGCCATTGGAACTGCCGCGCTGAGCCAAACCCCATTTACGAACGCGGCCATGTTTAAAGCCAGCCAGACCAGAACAACGCCAACGATCGCGATCAAGCCAACAACGTTGCGGCGCCAGGCCAACAGGGCAACAAGCACCAAGGGCAATCCGACCGCAAAGCCAGCGTCCGCGAGACGTACGTTTCGGTCGCGGACGATCCCGTCGCCGCTCATCAAATGCGATATTGCGGTGGAAATGACTTCTACGCCAGGTAATACCGGATCAAAGGGTGTCGGAAACACGTCACCCCCGCCAGTAACCGTTGTTCCCAGTACGACAATACGGTTCTCAATACTATCGCGGCTCAGTTTCCCGTTCAGGACATCCGTGGCACTGATCGTTCGAATTGCGCCTCTGGTACCGTAGAACGTCAGGGGCAAGGCCTGACCGATGTCGGTTCGTATTATCTGTTCGCCGAGCAGGATACCGCCTGGTTCGACAGCAGGCTCGACACCCTTCGCGACGGAGACAACCCGCAAGGGAAACGATGCCTCGATATGGTTTCCGCTTTTGAACAGCATCGGAACGAGTCGAGGTGTTCCGTTCTGGTCGGTGGCGACATTCACCACGCCGACCGCTGCAACGTCCGCAAACGAGTTCAATGGCAGCAAGAAACGCTCAGCGCTGGGCACGCTGGCCAGCGGATCGTCGGGGTTCGTTGTTATGTGTTGCTGGCCCTCTGGAAAGACGGCGGCGGCAGCGAGGACGCTGGGGCTGCTATTGATTGATTTTGCAAGGGCTTGATCACCTTCTTTCGGGCCCTCATCAACCAATAGCACGTCAATTCCGATCGCCTTTGGATGCAACTGCGCCACAGCATCGATTATTTGGGCAAGTTTCGCCCGGGGGAGCGGATAGCTCCCAGCTTGTCGGACTACCTCATCATCTATTGCAACGATGGTTACTGCGTTAGGAGCAGGCCTCTGCCCGCGGACGACCGTGCGGAGATCGGTCATCGTGGCTTCGACTCGATCGAGAAACCACATGTCGCCGCGCATATGTGCGAAACCAAGGCCAGCACCCCAAAGTCCGGCGAGCACCAGTGCGATCAGTGTCTGAAATGCCCGTCCGCTCATGCTCACTGACCGAAGCGCGCCATCAGTGCGGAAACACGCGCTCTCGGCCAACGTTTCACGGTCAAAGCGCTCGTTCCTTGATCGACATCGACGCCTTCGCCGGGATTGAGCACTACCCCCGTACCCCCTGTGGGCCGCTGAACCGCAACCGCGCCCCGGACAACGAAAACCGAGGTCTTACCGGCCGCAACATCGACCGCCCATTTCGTGCCACGGACGGCGGCGATGGCCTGGGGTGTACTCACTTGAAAGCCCGTCCCGGATGATCCCGCGGCGAAATCGAGTAACAGCGCTTTGCTCTGCAGCTTGGCCGCATCGACCTTGCCATCCTTGTTGCGGTCGACCAGGCTATATCGGGCGCCGCTTTCGGCGATGACGGTCAGACCTCCCTGACAGCGCAGGAGTTGCCGGGAAGTGCCGCCTACCGGTTGCAACGCGCATCCCGATTTGGGCGACTGCGCGGAGGCAGCGCCCGTGCAAAGCGCAAATGCAAACAACACGGGCACCATGTCGCGCAAAATTCTGCCCACCAATGCCATGGAAGTATCTCCTTGCTCATGCGCCGCAAACTGCGAGGCGCCCCCAGTTCAATATAGCCAAATTGCCGCGTACCGTCTGTTATTTTACGGCTGGGGCAGACGCATCATTGCAGCTCATAGGCAGTCCAGCTGCAAGTTCATTATTTGAATCATCCATCGAAGCTACTGATGTTGCCGAATGCGTAGCCACGTTTCTTGAGTGTATCGACAAGTGCTTGAGGGTTTGCGGTTCCGTTGTAGTTGTCCTGAAACATCTCGTCATGCATGAGCAGGATCAGCTTGTCCGGTTTTGCCAGCTTCCCGTAGGCGAAGAGGTGATCGATTTCGCTGACCAGATGTCCAACCTTCTGAACGGGCTTACCCCGATCGTCATAGACCCATTCGTGATCCCAGCCATACAAATAGTAGCCGGAAGCCGCCACGAACTCGAAACCGGGCTCTTTACGCCGGCCTTCCGGTTTGCCGATTGAGAAATCGTCGGAGGACATGTCTGGCAAGCGAAACACATTCCTGCCGGGCAGGCGTGCATAGATCGGCGGGCCTTTCAGTCCCAGCGACTTGTCCGTGCGCGCTAGATCGGCGAGCAGATCTTCGACCGAAGCGTAGAAATAGCGGTAGTGGTTGTTGGCATGGGTCACCAATGGCATCGATTTTGCTTTTGCGACGAGTGCGGCACGGTGCTGATTCAGGTCTGGGTGCATTCCAACTATGAACATCGCCACAGGGACCTGTTCCTTGGCCAGAACCTGCAGGATATTGGCTGTTCCATTCAACGGTCCATCATCAAATGTCAGGTGTATGGTTTTTTGAGCGGCGAGGGCTGGCAAGTTCATCAGCAGAAACAAGGTGACAAACAGTCCGCGGTTCACTGACTTCACATTGACTTTCCCCAAAATAGCAACCGGAGATTGCAACGTATGGTCCGACAACCCTGTGTCAATCTCTCATCAATAGATGGTGTCGGTGTCGGGATAGAGCTTTTCAAAGAATGGCAGGCATTGTGCGCCCTTGCGATTGAGAAAATCCTGAAATGCCCGCATCGCTGGAGAAAGAACCCGGTCTGTGCGCACGACTGAGAACCATTGCCGGCGAATAGGCATGCCGATCACATCAAGCATCACCAGCTTGCCAACCTCCAACTCCAGGGCAATCGTATGGGCCGAGATGAAGGCGATGCCAAGCCCGGCCATGACCGCCTGTTTGATCGTCTCGTTCGAAGACATTTCCGTCCCGAGATCATCGAGCCTCCCAGGCAATTCGCTCAGGAATATCTCCAGCGATATGCGTGTTCCGGATCCTGGCTCTCGTACGAGGAAATGCTCCTGAGCGATGCGCTCTTTTGTGATGTCCCGCCACTTGGCGAGTGGGTGGTCGGGCGCTGCGATCATGACCAGCGGGTGGTCGCCGAAGACTGATGACCGAAGTGGAATATCCTTCGGAGGGCGACCCATCAATGCGATGTCCACCTCATGGTTCTTGAGACTTGCGATCGTCTCCGCCCTGTTTCCGATCGCGAGCTTGATGGCGATATCCGGATGTTCCTTTCTGAATGTCGCCATCAGTTGCGGGGCGAAATATTTCGCGGTCGAGACAACGCCCAATGTCAGGCTGCCGACACGCAGCCCCTTGATTGCATCGATCTCATCGTCGAGCAGACGCAGCCGTTCCTCGATCATTTGCGCGGCGTCGAGAAAGGCGAAACCCGCGACAGTTGGGCGCAGACCTTCACTCGTTCGATCGAACAGGATGAGGTTCGCATCCTCTTCAATAAGCTTGAGCTGGATCGTTACCGCTGGAGG
The DNA here is from genome assembly GCF_037994405.1 of Phyllobacterium sp. Classification (GTDB taxonomy): domain Bacteria; phylum Pseudomonadota; class Alphaproteobacteria; order Rhizobiales; family Rhizobiaceae; genus Phyllobacterium. The sequence continues at coordinate 9,405 of NZ_JBBNAN010000278.1, read as the reverse complement.
CGTCAAGCCCAAGGCATTGGCAGCGGCGGCAATCGTGCCGTGTTTCATAATGGCCTGGACTGCCCGGAGTTGTTTCAAATTGAGATTGCGCATACGATAAGTTAAAATAATTTAGTGCATCCGTAAATATAATAAATTTTACTTATCTTCTCTCAACTGGTTCCATGCCCCCGAAGCCTGACGCTTGGAGACGAGCAGGCACGGGAGGAATATCATGACAACGGCGACACTAGACGCCTTCCTTGGATCATATGCTGAAAGCGGCGATCCGCTGCGCGCCGCAGTGTCATCCGTTGTGCGTCACCTCTCGCTGACATCGGTCAAGATACGCAACACGATCAACCAGGGCGCCCTCGGGAAGGCTTTTGCCAGCCCGCACGGCAGCAAGAACGCTGATGGCGATTCGCAGCGAGACCTCGATGTATTTGCCGACGACATGTTCCTCGAAGCCATGCGTCAGGCACCGGTTGCTCTCTATGGGTCAGAGGAGCTTGAGCATCCGGCCTTGCTCGATCCGAACGCGCCGCTCGCTCTGGCAATCGATCCGCTGGACGGTTCCTCGAACATCGACACCAACGTCTCCATAGGGACAATCTTCTCCATCCTCCCGGTGGTTGGCCAACCGGACAGCGAGCCAAACGCTTCATTCTATCAAAAAGGGGAGCGTCAGCTCGCTGCCGGTTTTTTTATCTATGGACCGCAACTGGCACTGGTTCTGACCGTCGGCAGCGGCACGCATGTGTTCGTTTTCTCGTCGCGGCTCGGCACTTTCGTGCAAGCCTATGAGAGCATCATCATCGCTGACCGCGCACAGGAATTCGCCATCAATGCTGCCAACTACCGGCATTGGGACGAGGCGGTGCGCCTCTATGTCGATGACTGCCTGAAGGGCACGGAAGGTCCGCGCGAACGTGACTTCAACATGCGCTGGATCGCGTCCCTGGTCGCTGAAGCCTATCGGATTCTCGTGCGCAGCGGTGTGTTTCTCTATCCTGGCGACAGGAGAAAAGGCTATGGCGAGGGAAGGATCAGGCTGGTCTACGAAGCCAATCCAATCGCCTTCATCATCGAGCAGGCAGGTGGCGCTGCGACCGACACGGTCAACCGTATTCTCGAACTCACGCCAAAGAGCATGCATCAGCGCGTTCCGCTGATTTTCGGGTCGGCGAGAGAAGTGGCACGTATCGGCAGATACCACACAGAACCAAGCAACATTGGTGAGCGCGCGCCGCTCTTCAGCAATCGCGGCCTGTTCAGGGTCTGATGGGAGGAAGATATCATGTCGGCAAAGCACCCCATCATCTCTATCACTGGCTCTTCTGGTGCCGGGACCACCTCGGTCAAGCGCATCTTCGAACTGATTTTCCGGCGCGAAGAGATCAATGCTGCCTTTATCGAAGGTGATGCGTTCCACAAATATGACCGCAACGCCATGAAGGCCAAGGTCGCCGAGGAGGAACGAAAGGGTAATCCCAACTTCACGCATTTCCATGTCGATGCAAACGAACTGGAGAAGCTGGAAGCAGTCTTCGAAGAATATGGGCGCAGGGGTACGGGCCAGACGCGAACCTACATCCACGATGACGAGGAAGCCGAACTTCATGGCACGCCCGCCGGTACATTCACTGAATGGCGCGACTTTCCGCCGAGCACGCTGCTGTTCTACGAAGGGCTGCATGGCTGCGCTGTCACCGAAAGCGTCAATCTGGCAAAACATGCGGACTTGAAGATCGGCGTCGTGCCGGTCATCAATCTCGAATGGATCCAGAAGATCCACCGCGACCGTGCCACCCGCGGCTACTCCACCGAGGCGGTCATGGATGTGATCCTGCGCCGCATGCCAGACTATGTCCGCTACATCACGCCGCAATTCACACTGACGGACATCAATTTCCAGCGGGTTCCCATCGTCGATACGTCGAATCCGTTCATAGCAAGGTGGATACCGACGCCTGACGAGTCGATGCTGGTCATTCGTTTTGCCCGGCCGCGCGGGATTGATTTTCCTTACCTGCTTTCGATGATCCATGACTCCTTCATGTCGCGGGCCAATTCGATTGTCGTGCCGGGCAACAAGCTCGACCTTGCCATGCAACTCATCCTGACGCCGCTGATCATGCAGTTGATCGAACGCAAAAACCGAGCCTCGTGAGGAGAAGATGATGAACACGCAAGCTTTGCTTCAAGAGAAGCCGGATATCGAAACTGTTTCCGAACGCGACATGGCCAATGCGATCCGTGCTCTCGCCATGGATAGTGTTCAGAAGGCAAATTCCGGCCATCCCGGCATGCCAATGGGCATGGCGGATGTGGCGACTGTCCTCTTCAACCGGTTCATCAAGCTCGACCCGCTGCACCCGCAATGGCCGGACCGCGACCGTTTCGTGCTCTCAGCCGGTCATGGTTCAATGCTACAATACGCGCTGCACTATCTGATCGGCTATCCCGATATGCCGATCGAGGAATTGCAGCGGTTTCGCCAGCTTGGAGCCAAGACCGCTGGCCACCCGGAATATGGCCATGCGCAGGGAATTGAAACGACCACCGGCCCCCTCGGTCAGGGGATTGCGACGGCTGTTGGCATGGCGCTGGCCGAACGGTTGCTCGGCGAACGCTTCGGCGAAGAGATCGTCGATCACTACACCTACGTGATCGCTGGCGATGGCTGCCTGCAGGAAGGCATCAGTCACGAAGCGATCGATCTCGCCGGCCATTTGAAACTGTCGCGACTCATCGTCTTCTGGGACAACAACTCCATCTCGATCGACGGGCCGACGTCGCTCTCGACGTCGATGGACCAACTAGCCCGGTTCAAGGCCGCCGGTTTCGACGTGCAGGAGATCGACGGTCACGATTGCGAAGAAATCGCGGATGCCATCACCCGGGCAAGATCGTCGAACAGGCCATCTCTGATCTCCTGCCGGACTATCATCGGCAAGGGCGCGCCGAACCTTCAAGGATCCGAAAAGACCCATGGCGCGCCACTCGGTGACGCGGAAATTACTGCGGCCCGCCTTGCCATCGGCTGGCCGCATCGGCCCTTCGATGTTCCCGAGGCCATCGTCGAGACATGGCGCAATGTTGCCCGTCGAGGCGCAGATGAACGGCGCGAATGGTGTGTGCGGGTAGCCGCTTCATCGCGATGCGACGAATTCAAGCAAGCAGTTCAGAAGCAGTTGCCCGCAGAACTCTTCGACGATCTTAATGCATTTCGGCGCGAACACGTCGAGAAGGCGACCAAGGTTGCCACCCGCAAAGCATCGGAGATGGTGCTCGGCATGATTAACAATGCCACCGACTTGACGATTGGCGGGTCCGCTGATCTGACGCATTCCAACCTGACTATCACGCCTGGGATGAAGGATGTTTCGGCGGAGAATTTTTCCGGCCGCTATATCCACTATGGCATTCGTGAACACGCGATGGCCGCTGCGATGAATGGCATTGCGCTGCATGGCGGCTTCGTTCCTTATGGCGGCACGTTCCTGGCGTTCGCCGACTACGCGCGCGGCGCCGTGCGGCTCTCTGCTCTGATGGGCCAGCAGGTGATCTACGTCATGACCCATGACTCGATCGGTCTTGGCGAGGACGGTCCGACGCATCAGCCGATCGAACATTTGGCGATGCTGCGTGCGACGCCAGGCATCAATGTGTTCCGGCCGGCAGACATTATCGAGACCGCCGAATGCTGGGAACTGGCACTCAAATATCGTGATCGGCCGAGCGTTCTCGTGCTCTCCCGTCAGAATCTGCCAATGTTGCGCCAAGCTCATAGCGACGATAACCGGTCGAGCCGAGGCGCCTATGTTTTGCGCGAACCCGCCGAGGCGCGGGCGGTAACGCTGCTGGCGACCGGATCGGAAGTAGAGATCGCCTGTACCGCCGCCGATATCCTTCGCGGACAGTACAAGATCGCCGCAGCTGTTGTCTCGATGCCATCCTGGGAGCTGTTCGAAGCGCAAACACCCGCGTATCGCCGCTCGGTACTGGCCGCAGCACCACGCATTGGCATCGAGGCTGCTGCACGCCTCGGCTGGGACCGCTGGATTGGCGAGAAGGGCGCTTTCATCGGCATGCAGGGCTTTGGCGCGAGCGCCCCGGCTCCCGACCTCTATCGTCACTTTGGCATCACGCCCGAAAATATCGTCGCCACAGCGCGCAAGCTCATCAACGACAAGGAATATTGATCATGGCCAGAATTACCTTGCGACAATTGCTCGATCATGCTGCCGAATATGGCTACGGCGTGCCCGCCTTCAATATCAACAACATGGAGCAGGGGCTCGCCGTCATGGAAGCGGCTGCGGCCTGCGACGCGCCCGTCATCCTCCAGGCGTCACGTGGCGCACGATCCTATGCAAAAGACCTGATGCTGGCGCGGATGATCGACGCATTGGTCGATATCTATCCGTCTATTCCCGTCTGCATGCATCAGGATCACGGCAATAACGAAGCTACGTGCATGACGGCAATGCGGCACGGCTTCACTTCGGTCATGATGGACGGATCGCTTGAGGGTGATGCTGCGACGCCAGCCTCCTATGAATACAATGTCGAGATCACCAAGCGGGTCACCACAATCGCGCATTGGATTGGGGTCTCGGTCGAAGGCGAGCTTGGCGTCCTCGGATCGCTGGAGAGCGGCGAAGCGGAAGCTGAGGACGGTCATGGTGCGAGCGGCGTGCTAAGCCACGATCAGCTGCTGACGGATCCGGACCAGGCAGTGGATTTTGTCACGCGAACCAAGGTCGATGCGCTGGCCATCGCCTGCGGCACATCCCACGGCGCCTATAAATTCACCCGTGCTCCGGACGGCGACATTCTGGCGATGGGCGTGATCGAGGAGATTCATCGCAAGCTCCCGAATACCCACCTCGTCATGCATGGCTCATCATCTGTTCCGCAGGCTCTGCAGGACGTAATCAACAGGTTTGGCGGCGAGATGCTGCAAACCTATGGCGTGCCGGTCGAGGAGATCGAGCGGGGCATCCGCCACGGCGTGCGCAAGGTCAATATCGATACGGACTGCCGAATGGCGATGACCGGGCAGTTTCGCAGGATCGCCACGGAGAATCCGGCCGAGTTCGATCCGCGCAAATTCCTGAAACCTGCCATGGATGCGATGCGTGACCTCTGCCGAGACCGCTTCGAACGGTTCGGAACGGCCGGACACGCATCGAAGATCAAGGTCATCGGGCTCGACGACATGGCCAAACGCTACGTCGCAGGCAAGCTCGACCCGCAGATCGCCGCAGCCAAGGCTGCTTGAGACTGACATTAACAGGAAAGGACCTCACCATGTCGAACAAGTCGGAAACGGTCACAGGAAAGGACCGCTACAGGTCCGGTGTCATGGAATACAAGAAGATGGGCTACTGGGAGCCCGATTATGAGCCAAAGGACACCGATATCATCGCGCTCTTTCGCATCACGCCGCAGGATGGTGTGGATCCGATCGAAGCCGCAGCTGCGGTAGCCGGTGAATCGTCAACCGCCACCTGGACGGTTGTCTGGACCGATCGCCTGACAGCTACGGAAAAGTACCGTGCCAAGGCGTATCGCGTCGATCCGGTTCCGAATGGCGAGGGCCAGTATTTCGCCTACATCGCCTATGATCTCGACCTGTTCGAGCCGGGCTCCATTTCGAACCTGACGGCATCGATCATTGGCAATGTCTTCGGCTTCAAGCCACTGAAGGCGCTGCGGCTCGAGGACATGCGGTTGCCGGTCGCCTACGTCAAAACCTTCCAGGGTCCGCCGACAGGCATCGTTGTCGAACGCGAACGGCTCGATAAGTTCGGCCGTCCGCTGCTTGGGGCAACGGTGAAGCCGAAGCTCGGCCTCTCCGGTCGCAACTATGGCCGCGTGGTCTACGAAGCACTGAAGGGCGGCCTCGACTTCACCAAGGATGACGAGAACATCAACTCGCAGCCCTTCATGCACTGGCGCGAACGCTTCCTCTATTGCATGGAGGCCGTCAACAAGGCGCAGGCGGCAACCGGAGAGATCAAGGGCAGCTACCTCAACGTCACTGCGGCGACCATGGAAGACATGTATGAGCGTGCGGATTTTGCCAAGGAGCTGGGCTCGAACATTGTCATGATCGATCTCGTCATCGGCTATACGGCGATCCAGTCCATGGCCAAATGGGCGCGCCGCAATGACATGATCCTGCATTTGCATCGCGCTGGTCATTCCACCTACACACGGCAGAAATCCCATGGGGTGTCGTTCCGCGTGATCGCCAAGTGGATGCGCCTTGCTGGTGTGGATCACATCCATGCGGGAACGGTCGTCGGCAAGCTCGAGGGCGATCCGGCAACGACACGCGGCTATTACGATATCTGCCGCGAGGACTTCAATCCAATGAAGCTGGAGAACGGCGTCTTCTTCGATCAGCATTGGGCGTCGCTCAACAAAATGATGCCGGTGGCATCCGGTGGTATCCACGCGGGTCAGATGCATCAGCTTCTTGATCTTCTCGGTGAAGATGTGGTGCTGCAGTTCGGTGGCGGCACGATCGGGCACCCGCTCGGCATTGCCGCCGGAGCTACCGCCAATCGTGTTGCGCTCGAATGCATGGTGCTGGCGCGCAATGAGGGCCGCGATATCGTCAACGAAGGTCCGGAAATCCTGCGCATGGCTGCGCGCAGCTGCCAGCCTTTGCAGCAGGCACTCGAAGTCTGGAAGGACGTTTCCTTCAACTACACCTCAACCGACTCGCCGGATTTCATTCCGACAGCAACAGCCGCCGAATAGGAGAAGAGACATGCGTATTACCCAGGGAGCATTCTCGTTCCTGCCCGACCTGAGCGATGAGCAGATCGCCAAGCAGGTGCAATATTGCATCGACAATGGCTGGGCCGTCAGCCTTGAATTCACCGATGACCCGCACCCGCGCAATACCTATTGGGAAATGTGGGGGCACCCCATGTTCGACAATCCTGACGCGGCGGCGCTCATGATGGAGTTGAAGGAATGCCGCAAGGTCTATGGCGACAGCTATATTCGTTTGGTTGCCTTCGATAACAGCCATGGCTGGGAGTCCGTCAAACTCTCATTCCTCGTGAACAGACCTGCCGAAGAGCCAGGTTTCCATCTCGCACGCCAGGAAGGAGAAGGCCGCGTCGTTCGTTATACGACGAGATCCTATGCAACCGACAAGCCGGCGGGGCAGCGCTATGGCTGACGCCAGCATCACACAAATCGCTGAGGGCGGCGGGGATACGCCCGCTGCCATCGACCTGCGTGCCGAATATGTCGAGTCCGGTGTCAAGGACGTCCTCGACGAGCTTGACCGCGACTTGATCGGCCTCAAGCCGGTCAAGCAGCGGATCAAGGAAACCGCCGCCTTGCTTCTGGTTGAACGGGCACGCCGGCGAATGGGCTTGGCGCATGAAACGCCAACGCTGCACATGAGCTTTAGTGGCAATCCCGGTACCGGCAAGACGACGGTGGCGCTGCGCATGGCCGATCTGCTCCATCGGCTCGGCTATATCCGCAAGGGGCATCTCGTTTCGGTCACGCGCGATGACCTCGTCGGACAATATATCGGCCATACGGCGCCGAAGACCAAGGAGATCCTCAAGAAGGCCATGGGCGGCGTGCTGTTCATCGACGAAGCCTACTATCTGCACAGGCAGGAGAACGAGCGCGATTATGGTCAGGAGGCGATCGAGATCCTGCTTCAGGTAATGGAGAACCAGCGCGACGATCTGGTGGTTATTCTTGCCGGATATGCCGACCGCATGGACAAGTTCTTCGAGAGCAATCCCGGTTTTCGCTCACGCATCGCCCATCACATTGACTTCCCGGACTATAGTTCCGAAGAATTGCTTGGCATTGCCGAGACCATGCTGGTGAAGCAGAACTACGCCTTCGATGCGGAAGGCCGTGCCATCATGGCCGACTATATCGAACGTCGGAAACAGCAGCCGCATTTCGCCAATGCCCGGTCCATCCGCAATGCGCTCGATCGGGCGAGGTTGCGACACGCCAACCGGCTGTTCGAGGCCTCCGATGGTCCAACCGATGCAGCGGCCCTGTCCACTATCACCGCTGATGATATCAGGGTCAGCCGTGTTTTTTCCGCATCTCCAAGGGAGGAACAATCGCTATGAAACAGCAGACACTCATCGCGCCGTCGGTCCTCTCCGCAGACTTTTCACGGCTCGGTGAGGAGGTCGAGGATGTCATCAACGCGGGAGCCGACTGGGTGCATCTCGACGTCATGGATGGACATTTTGTACCCAACATCACCTTTGGGCCGCAGATCATAAAATCGATCCGCAGCAGAACCGAGGCGATATTCGATTGTCACCTGATGATCGCTCCAGCCGATCCCTATCTCGCTGCCTTCGCCGAAGCGGGATGCGATATCATAACCGTTCATGCCGAAGCCGGGCCGCATCTCGACCGGTCACTTCAGGCCATTCGCAACCTCGGCAAGAAAGCCGGAGTGTCGCTCAACCCCTCGACCCCGGAAAGCGTGATCGAATATGTGCTGGACAGACTCGACCTTGTTCTGCTCATGACTGTCAATCCCGGTTTCGGCGGTCAGGCGTTCATTCCTTCGGTCGTCGAAAAGGTGCGCCGCGTCAAGGCGATGATCGGAACGCGGCCCATCCATATTGAGATCGACGGCGGGGTCACGCCGGAGACTGCGCCGCTGGTGGCTGCAGCTGGCGCTGATGTCCTGGTTGCTGGTTCGGCCATATTCAAGGGCAGAGGTAAGGCGGCCTATGCTGACAACATCGCCGCAATCCGTCATGCTGCCGATCATGCGAGACAACAAATAGCGGCCTGAATCAATCGGGAGGACCGGCTAATGGCAGCGACACCACCCCTATGCGATTTTGGCTGGAAGGCCGTAGATGCCACTCTTATCGGAACCGATGGTGCGAGCCATTCGATTCTCGCGCAGGGCGGACGCAGGGGATTGGTCGTTGCCTTCATCTGCAACCACTGCCCCTATGTGAAGGCCGTCATCAAGCGCATCGTGCGTGATGCGCGCGACCTGAAGGATTTTGGTATCGGCTTCGTGGCCATCAATGCCAATGATGCCACGGCGTATCCAGCTGACTCATACGAAAACATGCAGCGTTTCGCTCGCGAGAACGAGTTTCCCTTTCGCTATCTGCACGATGTAGATCAGAGCATCGCACGGATCTATGGCGCGGTTTGTACGCCCGACTTTTTCGGTTTTAATGGTGCCGGCGAACTGCAATATCGCGGCCGGCTGGATGCATCGCGCAAGGAAGAGGGTGCCCCCGACATGCGCCGCGATCTGTTTGAAGCAATGAAGCAGGTTGCCAATTCGGGGCAAGGTCCACGCGATCAGGTTGCGTCGGTCGGTTGTTCGATCAAATGGCGGGAGAATGCCTGATAAGAGGCAGAGGATGCCGC
>NZ_JBBNAN010000277.1:0-9822 GCF_037994405.1 Phyllobacterium sp. | reverse complement strand
TACGATACATTGTTTGCCTTGTGTCAGGGTAGCACCTAAGGGGTCGCAAAATGTATTCCCGACCTACCCACTTACGGCCGTCCGTCGGTACGACGTGATCTAACTGCGGACAATCCTAATAAACGTGTCAGTCGGGTTGGCACCGCAGCAGCGCCAGGCCATCCTTGCCATTCTTGAATTCGGACTCGGAGGCAACATGAGCATTGGTGAACTTGCTGACCATTTGATGATTCGGTACAACAGTGCGGTTGAACTCGTCAACCGATTGCAGCGGGTGGCACTCGTCGAGTGGTCGAACACTGCCAATGACAGGCGGCGGGTCATTGTTCGGCTGACTGCAAAGGCCCATGGTCGGATCGAAAATGTGTTCAACGCATCTTGAGGAATTCAGGCGTACCGGACCAGCCTACTGCAACAACCCCGGAGTCCAGCAATTGCGTGAAGCTCGACCTGGTGTATTTGGCCGGCAAACTCGGCCGGGAAAACAGTAAATGCTGCCGTAAATGGTTGCCTTGGTGAAGGTCTTCTATTGGCGCAAGGGAGCCGTCGCAGCTGCCTTGGCGGGCGACCGCTATCCACCGAGGGTGTGCGAAAACTCAACGCGACGGAAGCCTTCAGAACGCCGTTACTCACTTGGCGCAAAATGAGAATGAGATGGTTGTCAGAGGGTTACAACGGCATTTGCCGAGAACAAGATTCTGCGCTCCGGCTGACGCGGCGTGTTTTCACACGGCCTCCCTGATCTTGCGATGACCAAAAGTCGTGTTAGCCTGCGTTCTCTGTAGTTCGATGTGTTGCTCGGTAGCAAAAAGTCCTAGAACTCCTAAAATTGCAAAATCGGGACGACCGGAATCGGACCCATTGCGGGACCTTCGTCCGAGCCATCAGACTCGGTATCGAGAGCGTCAAAGGAACACGCGGCTGTCGCTGGCCAGCAGCACTTTCCACGAGGGGCGCCCGGCGGCTACGAAGCTGCCCGGCGTCCCCCCACATGCATAACGACTGGACTATTGTCCGGTCGTTATCACCATCCGGAACCGGGCTGCGCCGCTCATCATCCGCTCATAGGCTTCGGCGGCCCTCTCGAGCGGGATCGTTTCGATCATCGGCCGAATGTTGGCGAGGGCGCTGAAGGCCAGGGTGTCTTCTGAATCAGCCGAGGTTCCAGAAGGCCACCCCTGGATCCCCCGGCGGCCGCCGATCAGCAGAAGTGGCGAGACCTCGATGGGGTCGGGTGAAGCGCCAACGACGATCATATTGCCATCGACAGCCAGTCCGCCAAGCACCGCGCTCATAGCCTGCGAATTCGTGACGGTGGACAGGATCACGCGAGCTCCACCCAGCTTGTTCAGTTCAGCGGCGACATCCTGGGTCGTGCTGTCGAAATAGTGTTGAGCGCCAAGCTTGCGCGCCAGCGGCTCCTTGTCGGCGCCCCGCGCAATGGCGACCGTGCGGCAGCCCATCTTGGCGGCGAACTGCACACCGAGATGACCGAGACCGCCGATGCCGAGCACCGCGACGGTATCGCCCGCACGGACCCCGCTATTGCGCAATGCATTGTAGGTCGTGATGCCAGCGCACAGCAGCGGCGCGGCCTCGGCGGCCTGCAGATCATCCGGGATCGCAGCCAGGGCTTCGAACGGCGCGATCATGAAGTCAGCATAGCCGCCATCATAGCTGATGCCGGGAATCTGCCCGTTCGCACATGTGATGAAATCGCCACGGCGGCAGGAGGGGCAATGGCCACAATGACCGCCGTGCCAGCCCACGCCGACCCGTTGCCCTGGCTTCCAATTGGGCACACGCTCGCCGACCTTGTCGATAATTCCCACAACCTCGTGGCCCGGCACGCGCGGATAGGTGATGCCCGGGAATGCCCCCAATTTGGTGAACGCGTCGCTATGACATACCCCGCACGCCTGGACCTTGATCAGTACCTGACTCGGGCCTGGGATCGGGATGTCGCGTTCGACCAGCTCGAACGGTCCGTTGGCGTTTTTCACTTGAACAGCACGCATGCGTGGCATGGGGAGCCTCCATTGGTTGGCGTTGCGTCGTGCAGAAGCAGGTATCGATCAAATGGCACTCTAAGTCTTGCGCTGCCTAAAATCAGCGCCGGCGTCACGTAAATCGCTGCAATCACTTGATGCCGCGGTGATCGTCGAGATCAAACCGCCAGCAATGCGCGACTATACGCCTAAATCGGAGTGCTGTGGGAGGGCGAATACCCTTGGCAAATCGCGACGTGGCTCGCAATGCCGTTGCAGGTCTGGACCGGCGCACGAAAATTGGGCCCGTAGGCTACATGCCGCTGGCGATGAGTTTTCACACGGCCTCCACCCTACATTCAGCCTTTCATACCAGTCGCACGGACGAATGGAGCCAAATTTCTTGATCAAGATTCTGTATCCGCGTCAATTTCTTGGAAGTCCCATCGGGAGGCTTGCCCTAAGCTCAATCCTGCCGCTTCTAAATTCGTAGCAGGAAGCTGGCAGATGCAGGTGCCGTCGCCTCGAACTTGCAAATAGAGGCGACGGCATTTCGAACGCGCGGTTCGCATTCGCAAAACTCCCTAACTTTTGCGAGACACGGCATCTTCAGACAGGCACTCCAGCACGAGGCCTCTGGCTTGCATTCGAAGTATCTCAAAGTTCGCGGAGATTTTGCGAAAGCTGTTGGACTTCCTTGATGAACGGAATGAGCGAGCGATCACTGATCATGAAGGCAGCCCGATCGGGATGAACCCATATCCTGTTGCGTTGGTCCTTTTCGGGCCATTGCCACAATTGCTCGGATACGGCCAAGGTATAAACGGAAACCCTGATCTGAATCGACATCCTGGAAAGCTCTTTCCAGTAGAAGTATTGCCCTATCGGAAGCTTTGAGACCGTGCCGAGAACGCCCGCTTCTTCCATGGCCTCCTGTGCGGCCGCCTCGGCGTCGCTCCGCCCTTTCATTCGCCATCCCTTGGGAAAAATGTAGCGTTTGGTACGGCGGGTTGTAATCAGGAGTATCTCAACCTGCCCGTCATCACCGATACGGTAAGGCAGGGCGGCGACCTGCGGCATCCGGCCCGTCTTTCCGGCATTTTTGACATGACGCGCTTCTTGTTTCGACCATCTCTTTCCTTGATTGGTGACCATCGCGCATGAACTTCAAACACCCGACGAAAGGTTCACTATCGTCAGATTCTCTTTATCCGTCTAACCATTTTTCGGCAGTTTTAGTTCCAGAGATGCCGTAACCGATCCGTAGACTTTGTTAAGCCCAGGAACAATCAGCCCAGTTGAAGTAGCAGGCTGATCCAGCTATGACGAGTTAAGCCATCAGCTGATTGAAAGTCCCACAATGAGAATGTGCCCGCCATGCTGAAGTGGTTTCGTGCTTTATTGCCACGTGAGGACCGGTTCTTTGATCTTTTTGCACAACATTCGCGCGTAGTAGTCGAGGCAGCAGAATCGCTGAAAGCGCTTCTCGCCGATGAAGGCGACATCGATCGCCACTGCGATCGCATCATCGAACTTGAGAACGAGGCGGACGAAATCACAAGGCAAGTTTTGCTCGCCGTCCGCCGCAGTTTCATCACGCCCTTCGACCGCGGTGACATCAAGGACCTGATACAGTCGATGGACGATGCCATCGACATGATGCACAAGACGGTCAAGACGATCCGACTTTTCGAGCAGCGCAGCTTCGATCCCCGTATGCGCGAAATGGGTATGCTCATCGTTGAAGCTGCAGGTTTGATTGCGGAAGCAATTCCACTTCTCAGCCGCATGGGAACGCACTCGGCCCGGCTCAGTGCCATTGCGGAAGAAGTTGTCCGAGTCGAAGGGCGTGCCGACGAGTTGCACGACCAAGGACTGAAGGACCTGTTCCAGCGTCACGGCAAGTCCGACCCTATGGCCTATATCATCGGCAGCGAGATTTACGGCGAACTGGAAAAGGTGGTCGATCGCTTCGAGGACGTCGCGGATGAGATTAGCGGTATCGTGATCGAGAACGTTTGATGGACGCAGCGCTCAGCTTTCCGCTGCTGGCAGGTCTTGTTGCGGTTGCCTTGTTCTTTGATTTTCTCAATGGCCTTCACGACGCGGCCAATTCGATCGCGACGATCGTCTCCACCCGGGTGCTTCGCCCTCAGTATGCAGTACTTTGGGCGGCTTTTTTCAATTTCATCGCCTTTCTATTCTTCGGTCTGCACGTTGCTGAAACGTTGGGGACGGGCATAATCGACCCGAGCATCGTCACGCCGCGGCTGATCTTTGCCGCGCTCATGGGCGCCATAATCTGGAACATTGTCACGTGGATATTCGGCATCCCGTCAAGCTCGTCGCACGCGCTTGTCGGTGGTCTCGTCGGTGCAGGTCTTGTTAGGACGGGTTTTGATGCCATCGTCTGGACTGGGCTGCTGAAGACGATCGGCGCGATCTTCATGTCGCCGACGATTGGGTTCTTCCTGGCACTTTTACTGGTCCTGATCGTCTCCTGGATTTTTGTCCGGCAGACACCCTTTGCAGTTGATCGCACATTTCGTGGCCTGCAATTTATTTCCGCCTCGCTTTATTCGCTCGGCCATGGTGGCAATGATGCGCAGAAGACCATGGGCATCATTGCCGTATTGCTCTTCTCGCAAGGTTATCTTGGAAGCGAATTCAGTGTCCCGTTTTGGGTCGTGATTGCCTGCCAGTCGGCAATGGCGCTCGGCACGCTTTTCGGCGGCTGGCGTATTGTCCATACCATGGGATCCAAAATTACCAGGCTCAATCCGATGCAGGGCTTCTGTGCCGAAACCGGCGGCGCACTGACGCTGTTCGCAGCAACATGGCTCGGCATTCCGGTATCCACGACCCATACGATCACCGGCGCGATCATCGGTGTTGGCGCGGCGCGGCGTGTCTCGGCAGTACGCTGGGGATTGGCCGGCAACATTGTCATCGCCTGGCTGATCACCATGCCGGCAGCGGCATTTATTGCAGCGCTGTTTTATGTTGTTGCCGGGCTTAGCCTGTAATCTTTGCGTGGAATAGCGCGGGAACATGTCGTGATGCGTGAGAACAGAACGCCGTGTCTCACTAATAGAAAATAACTTATACTGTTGCTCACATGCCAGAGCGCTTTGAAACAAGGACAACAGCTTGCTCATCGCCGGCCATGCGGCCAACTTGAGGGTGCTGTAATGCGCGCCGATGAAGCCGATCTCGCGATGGAAACGACGCTGGAGGGTATCACCACTGTACCCGGCTAGGAGGCTCGAAGCCGAACGACCGCTCGCAGTTGGTTCTTTGTTCAGGGGCAGAAGCCCAGAGATCTGGTGCAAGAGCTAGGCTTCTGCCATTCACCAAGACACTGACTTCAAGCCATCTTACCTATGATCTGCTGCATATCGGCAGCGTCGAACGCTCGCAGCGTTTGGGTTTTGACATTGCCGAGTTCTGAAACCGACAAACTAAGGGCAGTTGCGGCCAAGTCATCGGCGGCCTCGACAATGCTGACGACATCGTGTTGGCCGAGTGTCCATAAGAGCGTGTGGACCTTGGCCCCGCTCTTCTCGGCCATCGCTTTGAACGCTTCGGCACGCTTCGGCGTATCCCTTACCGCCCGAACGCCTTGATCCGTGAAATTTACGAGCAATACGTAATATGCCATGTCTACCTCCCTCGACTAAGGAGGCGTGCGGGCGCATCAGGCGGAACCGCCGTTTCTCCCGCATTCACCCTATCATAGACCGTACAGCGGTGCATCGGAGTTTTCACACAGCCTTCGTGAACTGCGGCCAGATGTTGGTCCCCGGCCAAGGTCGTGGGGTGGAAAGCAGCCGTCCAACGACGCAGGTCCCCGAGGCCGGGTCGGGCCATAAGTGTGAGTTTGCCCGGATCAAACGAACTTCCGCTTTGGGTGGTACCGTGTGGCTGTCGGAACGCCTTGGTTGCGCACAGGAGCCGACCTCAGATTGCTGCCAAGAAACGGACATTCGCGGGCTGGGCGATCGACCACCAGGCAAGCGCACTTCCGTAAACACTCGGCCTGGCTGGGGGCATGGCGACATGGGCTGCAACCATATCATCTCCATCACCGTGGCGCCGGACGACTATTGCGACTGTGCCAAGCCAATTTCTCACTTCCGCAACGTCTCAAGATGCAAGGGAACCGCAAATCAGCACAAGCTTGCCCCTCACCGATCCCTGGCCGAGCAATTCATGCGCGCGACGAGCCTCACTCAGTGGAATCCGCTCGGCGACCATTGGCTTGATCTTCTTGTCGCGAAGCAGATCAAGCAACGCGCTCAAATCTTCACGAAACCATGCCGGTTTCCACCGTTTCAGATACTGTATGCTGTACGGGAGGATGCGTCGTCTGCCGGGCGAAAGGAAAGCGCGGAGCGCGTACCACGCGGGCCGCAGTATGCCGCGGAGACGGTAACGCAAACCGCCTGCCAACTGGCCCTCTTGTAGAAATGAAGTGAAGCCATAAGCGATAACGCGGCCACTCGATCTCAGAGCCTGGAATGAGCGCCAAACATTGGCTTCGCCAACTCCGTCGAAGACGAAATCCACGCCTTCGCCTGTTAGGCGGTGAATCTCTTCGACAAAGTCGGTCTTCTGGTAGTCGATCGGCGTGGCGCCCAGATCGGAAACGATCTGATGAGTGGCCAATGATGCTGTGCCATACATTTCCAGTCCCACCAGACGACCAAGCTCCAACAAAGCCGTACCGACTCCTCCGGCGGCACCATGGATGAGTACGCGTTGACCTGATGAGGTATGCGCAACGCGACGCATCATCTGATAGGCCGTGACGTAATTTAGCACGAGGCTCACGGCCTCGGCGGGATCAAGGTCAGCAGGAACAGGAGTGAGTTCACTCTCTGGCAGGCAGATGTACTGTGCGTAGCCACCATGAATTGGCAGTGCCGCAACCATCTGACCGACCGTTGCCTGCGACGTCCCCCCTTCGGTTTTGTCCACGACACCCACGATGTCCCATCCTGGCGTGAATGGTAGGGTCGTTTTTTCCGGATGAATACCCTCCCGCATCAGCAATTCTGCGAAGGAGACGCCGGCAGCGAGCACGCGCACGCGCACCTCGCCTGGCCCCGGCTCTGGCGCCTCTTCCACCAGGGTTTCTAAGACCTCTGGCCCACCAAGACGGCGAACGATGATACGAAGAGATTTCACGACAGCCTCTCCAGGTTGAAGCCGTTCCGCGGAGGCAGGCACAAAGAACGATAGCGCAGGATATCATGCGACGCGCCACTTCGCGAGGTTGGTCGAGAAATGGTTGGTATGACCGGTCCCGAGCCGGCTCGATACTGCGCGCAGCCCGCCGATCTAAAGGTGGCGCCTGGTCTACAAGATGACGGGAAAAAGCTGCATGCCTGACAACTGCTCATCGGAACCCGGAGAGAGCAACGTTCCCCTTCCTAGGAATTGAGGTGGATGGTGCACTCGAAATCTCAGAGCAGATCGACCCCTGGCTTTTTGGCGGCTCGATCGCCCGCTCCCACCGTCGCGGACAGAGTTCGTCGGCGATGAGTCCGCGGTTGTGAGGTCGATAAAGCGCGAGTGGAAGCAGCCCTTCGAATGACCGAGAAGGGTCACGGCCTGCCGCCGGACTGCCGCAAGGGAAAGTCCGCAACGGGTCCGGGACGCGACCTTCGCGCCATCAATAGCAAAGGTATCATGGAAGGGAAAACAGACAATATGCCGTCCGCGAACCACTGGCCGATCGTTACCGGCAAGGACCACGCGGCCCCACAGCCGAACATGCGTGGCCCTTAGAAATAGTGCCGTTAGGTAGCAAGAATGAGCTTCCTAATCTGTTGACGATCTTCTGGCGACCACTGCTCAGGGTTCTCCTGATGAGCAACCGCGCCATGCAGCTCGATGTGTTTCCACAATTCCGTCTCGGTCTCGGCCGTAAACGATCCCGGACAGGCTTCCATCCCGGGGTAATCCTTGCACCGATATGAATATGCCATAGCTACACCTCCATACTTGCAAAGCCGCCGCACCACGATGGTGCAATTTTGAGCGGTCCCCGGACATCTGGTTCTGCGGCTCGCCGATATCACGCAATCTCAAGAGACATGCTACCACGGATCTCAGTTTTTTGGCCTGACCTCGTAGTAGACAGAAGTCTTCGCGTGCGGCCCGTTGGCGACGGCGTAGATATCGTAGCTGGCATTCGGATCGCTATTGTGTGGCAGCCTTCCACGACTTTGGGCACGCCGAAGCGCTTCTTGATACCGGACAAATCATCCGTGTTTACGCGTTTTACGGTGAAGCCGGCATTTTCCATGGCCTTTGCCCAAAGATTGCAGCATCCGCAATTGGGGTCCTTATAAATCGTCATCGACCAGGATGTTTAGCGCCTGGCCGCACCAGTCATCAGGAGGCCCGAATTGTTGCGTGGTTACCCCAATTATTTTTTGTTGCAATGACGCTTTTACGCTCTTTCCCTTATCGATGAGCTGGTAGAGGAAACCGGCGATATCGCCGAACCATGATCCAGGCCGTTCGTTCCTCTCCTTCCGAACGGCCTGACCGGTGCACCTAGTCAAACGATTAGGTGCGGCATCGCCTTGCTAAGGCGGAATATTCAATATAAGATATTCGCATATACGATTTGAAATATGCGCCCGGCGCCCAGGGGAACGAAATGCCTCTTTATATTCGCGACGATGACGTTGATGCTCTGGCCGTGAAGGTCCAGCAGGTCACAAAGGCACCTAACAAGACCGAGGCCGTCAGACGCGCATTGCAGAACGAGCTGGCGCGCGCTCAACAAGCTATACCACTTAAAGACCGAATTAAAACGATTCAGGACGACGTAAAGGCGAGGATGGGACCAAATAAGCCCGACTTCGACATGAAGAAATATACCGATGAAATGTGGGAAGTTTAATGTTTTTAGATGCCTCGGCAATTGTAGCCATTTGCGCGGATGAGGAAGACGCGGGCTATCTCATTGCCAAAATCGAAATGGCCAAAAAGCCTATCTATTATTCCTCCCTTTCCATGTTTGAAGCGGTTGTGAGCCTCGCTCGAATTGTTTCCATTTCGATCCATGGCGACCAAGAGCCAACGCCGCCGCACTTAATTGATCAGGCGCAGCAGGACGTTGAACGATTTATCGAAACAATCGGGGCAACGGAAATGTCAGTGCATGGAACCATGCACGGCAGCGCAATTCAGGCCGCGCGGACATTTGGCCGCTTTGTCGCCCATCCAGCGCGGTTGAACTTTGGCGATTGCTTTTCCTATGCCTGTGCGAAGGATAACCGACTGCCTTTGCTCTTCAAGGGTAATGACTTTTCACAAACCGACATCGAGGCGGCGTAGTTCGTCGTTGGTGCGGGCCGACGGTTCCCTCGCCCCCAAACCCTCCCCTTCGCACTTCCTGGCTGCTGATCTTGACGCACGCATCGACGGCCCAAATTGCCCCGTCGATGTACCCAAGCCCCATACCCGCGATGAGGCGCGGTCAAGGCCGCGCTTCAAAAGGATGGGCCGCGAGCCGCAACCGTGCCCGGCAGCAGGCTAATGGCTTTGATCTCCAGTGAATTTAGGATGCTGACCGGGTGCATCCCGATGGATGCACCCGGCGCTCGTGCCGGCGATCTAAGGCTCACTTGTCGCTGCTGATCGCGATGCGTTTTGCATTCGCCTGCGCTTTTTCAGTCTTCGGCAACGTCACGGTCAAGAGGCCGTTTTTGAATGTTGCCACGACTTTATCCTCGTCAACCTCCCGGCCAAGTCCGATGCGCCGTTCAAAGCGTCCGTAGTAACGCTCACTGAACTGCCGGTCCTGGTCCTCGGC
>NZ_JBBNAN010000276.1:0-7772 GCF_037994405.1 Phyllobacterium sp. | reverse complement strand
GCTTGCCGATGGCGCGTGTGGCGAGTCGGTCGCGCGGATCATCTCGTCGTAGGCCTTGGTGTAGTCCCACGAGCGACGATAGCGCTCGAGGACCATCGCACTCAACTTCCACTGACGCACCGGGTCGTCGATCCGCTGGCGGAAACGCCGCTCCTGCTCATTCTCGCTGACGTCGAGGAAGCATTTCAGGAGGATAACGCCGCTCTCGATGATCGGCCCCTCAAGATGCACGTGCAGGAAGCGCTTGACCTGGTCGTCAGAGGTGAAGCCCATCACCCGCTCCACGCCGGTGCGGTTGTATCAGGAGCGGTCGAAAATCACGACCTCGCCGGCCGCTGGCAGTTGCGCCATGTACCGGTGGAAGTACATCTGGCTCTTCTCGCGGTCGCTCGGTGCCGGCAGCGCCACGACTCGGAACACCCGCTGGCTGACTCGCTCGACGAACCGCTTGATGACCCCGCCCTTGCCGGCGGCGTCGCGGCCTTCGAAGATGATGACGATCCGCGCGCCCGACGCCTGCACACAGGATTGCAGGCATGCGATCTCGACCTGCAGGCGGGCGATCTCCCTTTCGTAGGCCTTGTTGCGTTCCTTTTCTGCCTCGGCGGAGTCGGCCGCCAGGTCGTCCAGGCGCTTGTCGTGCGTGTGCTTCTTGGCCAAGGTTTCCTTCTAACTCTTGAGTTGCTTATATCGGCTCGGTATTGTGCGAGAAGGACGAACGTACCCTGAAGGCGCGCAGGGCATCGTCGAGATCGTCGAAGACCATCGTGGTGCCGTTTCGGTCGATCACGCCGGCGCGTTCTAGCAGCCGAGAGCTTCGGTGTGGACCTCGGCGAAACCGAGGGTGAGGCCGCGCGCGGCGAACTCGTCGGCGATCCCCGCGAGCATCGCGGCGGCAGTGCTGTCGACCTGTGCGACCGCGCTTGCGTCCAGCACGAACCACTCGGTGCCGGGCGGGAGTTCGGACGCGATGGTGCGCAGCCGCGCCTTGACATAGTCGGTGTCGAAGAACAACAGGCTGCCCTGAATGATGCAGAGTGCGAGGCCGGGCTCGGGTCGGGGCCCCTGGCGAGCGATGCAGCTTGTAGAAGCCGTCGCGGCCCGGAATGCGGCCGAGCAGCGCGTCGCGGGGATGCGCCGCCTTGTAGAGGAGGTAGACGAGGGTTGCTCCGACCGCGATGACGATCCCCTGCAGCACGCCTAGGCCGAGCGGTCCCATCAGCGCGATGATCGCGAACAGGAACTCGACGCGGCTGATGCGCCTGATCGCGCCCAGCGCCTCGACGTCGATCAGGCTGAGCGCCGCCGCCACCAGAATGGCGCCGAGCGCCGGGATCGGAAGGATCCGCAGAACTGGCCCGAGAAAGAGAAGCATCGCGACGAGGGCTGCGGCGGCGACGATAGAGGCGACCTGGGTGCGGCCGCCCACGGTCATATTCACCGCGGTGCGCGAGTCGGACGCCGCGACCGGGAAGGCGCCGAAGAACCCGGCCGCGATGTTGGCCGCGCCGAAGCCGGTCAGCTCGCGGTTCGGGTCGACCTCGGAGCCGCCGCGAGCCGCGAAGCTGCGGGCCGTCACGATGCCCGAGCCGAAGCTGACGAGGAGGATCGAGGCGGCGCCGAGCAGGATGGAGTCGACGGGCACGCCGGAATAGGCCGGCAGGGCGAACTGCGGCAGGCCGCTCGGAACGTCGCCGACCACGGCGATCCCGCGTGCCTTGAAGTCGAAGAGCGCCGACAGCGCGACCGCGAGCACCACGACGATCACTGGCCCGGGGATCGGCAGCTTGCGGATCCGGACTGCCTGGAGGACGAGGAATATCGCCGCACCGAGCGCGAGCGAGGGCCAATGGATCAGATCGGCCTTGTCGACGATCTCGAGTAGCGGCCCGATCAGCCCCTCCGCTTCGATCTTCACGCCGGTGAGCCGGCCGATCTGGCCAATCATGATAGAGAGCGAGATGCCGGCGAGGAAGCCGGTCACGATCGGGCGAGACAGCAGCGTCGCGAGTACCCCCAGCCGCAGCGCGCGAGCGATGATGCAGAACACCCCGACGACGAGCGCCAGCAGCGCGGCCACCGCGACGGCGGTCGGCCGTCACCCCTGGCGTCGCGTACATCGTCGAGAGCACCGCCACCAGCACCGTCGTCGTCGCCGCGTCCGGTCCGACGATCAGCTGCCGCGATGGGCCGAAGACCGCATAGGCGACAAGCGGCGCTATGCTGGCGTAGAAGCCCGTCTCTGGCGGCAGGCCCGCGATCGCTGGATAGGCGATGGCGCTCGGCAACCCCACCGCGGCGATCGCCAGCCCTGCAGAGAAGTCGCTCAGGAGCCAGTCGGGCCGGTAGCTTTGCAAGCTCGCGAGGAGCGGGAAGCGCAACTTCTGGATCCGAAGAATCATCGCGTGCCGAGTCCAGATGCGTCGACGACGTGGAGCGCGAACCGGCGGACGGCACCGATGTCGAGGTTCTGCCGCGCAGATCGGAGGCCCCCTCTGCGTGGGGCGCAAAGCCCCAAAATATAGCCGGAAACAGGGGAGTTGAGTTCATGTGACACTCTATGGGCTAACTAAATAATTTTAGTCGCCCAAGCGTACTTCGGCTTTGATCTGCGTCAAAGCGATGAGACCTACGGCGCCAAGGCAAGGAAAACAGTCACTTCCGTCACTGCGCATCAATGATCGGCGGTGCATTCGACGGAGGCGCATCCTGCGCGGCGGCTGCGAAGGCGCGTCGAGAGGTTCTGATGGGTTCGTCTTCTCTATTCGGCGTGGTGAGGTCAAGCACTTTCTGGCTATCCACACCTCTGGTGATTGATGTCTTTCGCAGTATCGCGATGGCGATAGCTGTGTGTAGCGATGATCGGGTCTTCGACGGTCTTCGAGACGATTTCCGTGCCGCCGCATAGGTCGCCGCGTGGCGCAGGATCGATGACACTAGAAGCGGTGCATTCATCAAGCATGGTGTTATCCTCCCCGGGAGCAGTGCAATCAGAACAGGTCGGCGTCGAGCGCCATGATATCGGAAGCGCCGGCACGGATCGCCGCATCGAGTGCCGCAGTCTGGGGCAGCAGGCGAGCCGCGAAGAAGCGGGCAAGGACGAGCTTGCGCTGCTTCAGCGGGGTGGTCGCATCGGCGGATGCCGCAGCCTTTGAAGCCATGCGCACCCACAGCCAACCGAACGAAACGAGCGCGAAAAAGCGCAGGTAGTCGGTGGCGCTCGCTCCGGCCTCCACCGGATCGCCCCCCTTGGCCAGCACGTCCTCCGTCAGTTGTTCCAAGCGGACCAGGGTCTCGCCGACGGCGGCCCGCACCGCGTCTAGTTCTGCCAGCCCTGCGGTGGCCGCCAATTCCTCCCGAACCAGCGCGAAGAAGCGGCGCGCCACGTCGCCGTTTTCCATTGGCAACTTGCGGCCGACGAGATCCATGGCCTGCACGCCATTGGTGCCTTCGTAGATCTGGGTGATGCGGGCATCGCGCACATATTGCTCCATGCCCCATTCACGGATATAGCCGTGACCGCCGAACACCTGTTGCGACATCACGGCGATCTCGAAGCCGAAATCGGTGAAGGCTGCCTTCACCACGGGCGTCAGCAGGGCGACGAAGCCATCCGCCTTGCGGCGCTCTTCTTCGTCCGGATGGCGTCCTGCGATGTCCATCTGCAGCGCGGTCCAGACGGCAAGCGCGCGTCCGGCTTCCGTCAGCGAGCGGCCGGTGAGCAGCATCTTGCGCACGTCGGCATGTTCGATGATCGGCACAGGGCCGCGGGTGCCATCGGCCGAGGGGCCCTGCAGGCGCTCGCGGGCATAGGCGGCGGCCTTCTGGTTGGCGGCCTCGCCGATGCCGAGACCCTGGATGCCGACGAACAGACGTTCGGCGTTCATCATCGTGAACATGGCGTTCAGGCCACGGCCGGGTTCGCCGACCAGCCAGCCGATCGCACCGTCATAGTTCATCACGCAGGTCGGCTGTGCGTGGATGCCCATCTTGTGCTCCAGCGAGCCGACCGACACGCGGTTGCGTTCACCGAGCGAGCCGTCCTCGTTAACGAGGAACTTCGGCGACAGGAACAGGCTGATGCCTTTCACGCCCTTCGGCGCATCGGGAAGGCGTGCCAGCACCAGATGAACGATGTTGCCGCCGAAATCCTGGTCGCCGGAGGAGATGAAGATTTTGGTGCCCTTAAGCGCGTAAGACCCGTCGCCGACCGGTTCTGCGAGGGAGGTGAGCAGTCCGAGGTCGGTGCCGGCCGACGATTCGGTGAGCGCCATGGCGCCTGTCCATTCACCCGAAATCATCTTCGGCAGGTACTTCTGCTTCAGCTCGTCGCTCCCGTGGTGGGCAATCGCCTCGACCGCGCCGCGGGTGAGGCCCGGGAACAGGCCGAAGGAGAGGTTGGCCGAGGAAAGCATTTCGTCGAGCAGGATCTGAAGCACGCGCGGCAGGCCCTGGCCGCCGAATTCCGGATCTCCGGAAAGCCCGCCCCAGCCGGCATCGACAAAGGCGCTGTAGGCGTCGGCGATGCCCTTCGGTGTGCTCACTAGGCCATCGTCCAGTCGGCAACCTTCCTCGTCGCCGGGACGATTGAGCGGTTCGAGCACCTCGGCGCAGAACTTGCCGCCTTCTTGGAGAACGCTGGTTGCGAGCTCGGTATTGACCTCTTCGCAGCCCGGAAGGGCCGCCATCTGCGCGTCGAAGTCGAAGACCTCGCCGAGCAGGAAAGTCATGTCGTCAACGGGGGGGATATAGCCAGCCATGGGATTTTCTTGCCTTTGGTTCAGTTGCGCAGCGGCTTGCCGGTCGCCAGTATGTGCTTGACGCGATCGACGGTTGCCGGCGTTGCCAGGAGTTCGATGAAGGCCTCTCGCTCCAGCGCGATGACCTGGTCTTCGGTAAGCGGCTTCACGGGATCGGCGAAAGGCCCGCCGGTCAGCACGTTGGCGAGCGCGCGTCCCACCACGCCGTCATGGGCGGTGGCGCGGCCTGCGATTGCATCGCCGTCGATGATATTGGCGATTGCGGAGGCCCCGGACGGGCCCGCCATCGAGACCATCGGCGGTTCAGGCGCGGCATAACCCTCCACAAGAGCCAGCGCCTTTGCCTTGGCATCGGCGATCAGTCGGCTGCGGTTCATGGTGATGTCGTCGGAGGCCTTCAGGAAGCCGAGGTTGCGGGCCTCGAACGCGCTGGCTGAAACCTTCGCCGGAGCGATCAGGCGGAAGGCCGCGATCGCCGAAGCGACAGGCCCGCGCAGCGCGGCAGCCGAAGAAGGGAGCCGTAACATCATCTCCTTGCAACCGCCCCAACCGGGAATGGCGCCGATGCGGGTCTCAACGAGGCCAATCGAAAGCTCGGCATGAGCCTGGATGGCGTCGCAGTGGAGCAGCAGTTCGCAGCCGCCGCCGAGAGCTAGACCCGATGCAGCCCCGACGACGGGGAAGGGAGCGTATTTGATCGCCTTGAAGGTGCTGTGTCCATGGTCGATGAAAGCGCCCAGCGCCTCGCTGCCACCCTTTTCGATCGTGTCGAGGAACACGCGCATGTCTGCGCCGGCGCCAAAGTTGGGTGAATCGCTGCCGATCACCAAGGCTTTGAAATCGCTGCGGCAGCGTTCCACTGCCTTGTCGATCGCATCCACCAGGGCAGGGTTGAAGGTGTTCATCTTGGTGCGGATTTCGAGGCAGGCGACGCCGTCGCCGAGATCCCAGAGGGTCGCGACCTCCCAGGCCTCAACCGGCTTCCTGGCAAGCCGGAGGTCGGAGAGCACCAGCACGCCCTCGCTCTGCGTCACGGGCTCGATGGCACCGTTCGGCAGCAGGTTCGAGCGGCGGCCGTTGACGACCGAATAGAAGCCGCCCTTTTCGGCGGCGAGCGCCAGATAGGGCGGAACCGCCAAGCCTCGAGCCTCGAGCCTTGCCTTCAGCCAGTCGGCGCCGAGGCGGTCGATCAGCTCGAACGGACCCTGTTTCCAGCCGTAACCGGTGCGCATGGCTTCGTCCACGGCGTCCGGCGTGTCGGCGATGTCCGTCACCAGCGAGGCGGCATAGGCGAGCGACTTCTCCATGACGATGGCGGCATAGCGGCCGCCTGGACCGGGGTGCTCCATCAGCGCGCGCGGGTCGCCGCCGGAAGCGTCGAGGTTCCCGGAGGCCACCGGCTTTTGCTGACGGTATTCGCCGGTCGTAAGGTCGGTCATGTCGCGCGACTTGCGGTCCGGCGAAAGGCGCACGAAGCCGGCGCCGCTTTTGCGGCCAAGACGGTTTTCGGCGATCATGCGGGCAAGCAGCGGCGGCTCCGCGTCATAGTCCCTAACCGCATCGCCGGCCGGCGTGGCGTTCTGCAGGCTGCGCAGGATTGTTGGCATCAGGTCGATGCCGACAAGGTCCAAGAGGCCGAAAATACCGGTCGAAGGAATGCCGAACGGTTTGCCGATGATGGCATCCGCCTCCTCGACGTCGAGGCCGAGACTGATCGCCTCGTTCAGCGCGACCACCATCCAGTAATTGCCGATGCGGTTGCCGATGAAGCCGGGGGTGTCCTTGCAGACGACCACGCTCTTGCCGAGCGCGCGGTCGGCGAAGTCCCTGATGGTCGCTGTAACCTCGGGCTTCGTTGCCTTTCCCGACACCAGTTCCAGGAGCCGCATGAGCCGCGGCGGGTTGAAGAAATGGGTGATGAGGAAGTCGGCGGCGAAACTCTCCGGCAGGCCCTCGGCTAATGCATGGAGGGGGATGGTCGAGGTATTGGAAGAGACGATCGAGCCGATCTTCCGCACGCCGTCCACGGCGCAGTAGAGGGTTTGTTTGATCTCCAGCTTTTCAGCGACTGCCTCGATGATCCAGTCGGCATCGGAAAGGAGCGCCAGATCGTCCCTTGTCGAGCCGGTGCGGATCCGTTGCGCGAAGGCCGGATCCATGAAGCCGCCGGCCTTGAGCTGGCGGGCAACGCCGCCGTCTGCGAACTTCTTCTCCATGTCGAGCAGGACGACGTCGAGCCCTGCATTGGCGAGGTGGGCGGCAATGCCTGAGCCCATGACGCCGGCGCCGATGACGGCTGCCTTTTTGATCGTGCTCATGATCACGCGGCCTCCAGAACCATGGCGATGCCCTGACCGCCTCCGATGCACTGGGTAGCGAGCGCATGGCGTCCGCAGTCGCGCTTGAGAAGCTGCGAGGCCTTGCCGACGAGGCGCGCGCCGGTCGCGCCCAACGGATGGCCGAGAGCGATGGCGCCGCCGTCACGGTTGAGGCGGGTCGGGTCGATGTCGAGGTCGTGGCAGCAGGCGAGCACCTGCACGGCAAAGGCTTCGTTCATTTCAATGACGTCGAGGTCGCCTGCGGAAATGCCGGCACGCTTCAGCGCCTTGCGGCTCGCCTCCACCGGGCCGATACCCATGACCTCCGGCGCGCAGCCGGCGATCGCATAGCCGGCGACGCGGGCAAGCGGGATGAGGTTGTGGCGCTTCACGAAGTTTTCCGAGCAGACGAGCGTGGCAGATGCACCGTCGGTCAGGGGCGAGGAGTTGGCGGCGGTTACGGACCCGCCTGCCTTGAAGGCGGTCTTGAGGCCTGCGAGCTTTTCCGCATCCGTCTCGCGCGGGCAGCCGTCGGCGGTTACGTCGCCGACGGGCGCAATCTCGGCGGCCAGCCGGCCGTCGGCCCGAGCGGCGAGCGCCTTCTTCTGGCTTTCGAGCGAATAGGCGTCCTGCTCCTCGCGCGAGATGCCGTAGCGGTCAGCGAGGTTTTCGGCGGTGAGCCCCATGTTGAGGA
>NZ_JBBNAN010000275.1:0-4630 GCF_037994405.1 Phyllobacterium sp. | reverse complement strand
CAGGCGCGTGGTCGGCGTGTCGCCGCGCGATTACCGCGACTGACGCGAATTATCCATACGTCAACCATATCCCCTCGGCCCCACTTTTCGTTATTCAAATTCTTTTCAGCAAAAGCCCGACAGTGTTTAGCAATGCCGCCAAAGCGACAGTGCTCCAATCTTCCTAAGCTCTTCTGGTGAACAGAAACCAGAAAGGTTCGGTCCCCAAGCACCAACCTTTCAACGCAAAGGAAGAGATTATGTCTATCAAGGGAAAAGTCGCCCTCGTTACAGGTGCATCAAGTGGCATCGGCGCTGCGACGGCGCTCAAGCTGGCTGAAAACGGCGTCAAGCTGGGTTTGGCCGCCCGTCGGCTGCATCGCCTGACTGAATTGCAGGAAAAAATCCGGGCAGCCGGCGGCGAAGCCATCGCAATCGAAATGGACGTTGTGGATGAAGCGGCGGTCACGGCGGGCGTCGAGAAACTGGTGGAAGCCTATGGCACGATCGATATCGTATTCAACAATGCCGGACTCATGCCGCTTTCCGATATCGAGCACCTGAAGACCGCTGAATGGCATCGGATGGTGGACGTGAACGTCAAGGGGCTTCTGAACACCACCGCGGCGGTGCTGCCCTACATGATCAAGCGGTCGTCGGGCCACATCATCAATACCTCGTCGATCGCCGGTCGGAAGACATTCAAGGGGCTGTCGGTGTACTGCGCCACTAAGCATGCAATCACCGCGTTCAGCGACGGTCTACGTATGGAACTCGCCCCGACGCACAACATTCGCGTCACCTGCATTCAGCCCGGTGCGGTTGAGACGGAACTCTACGATCAGATCACTGATCCCACCTATGTGGAGCAGATGGAAGACCTCAAGACGCAGATGGAATTCCTGACGGCCGACAACATCGCGGACACGATCCTGTTTGCCTTGAATGCACCCAAGCACATGAACGTTGCCGAGCTCTTTGTGCTTCCGACACAGCAGGGTTGGTAATCGGAACTTATTGCCCCTGCCCCTCTCCGGCACCAGACCGGAGAGGGTCCACATCACATCCTGGAGCGTTGACTCCGAATCTTCATGAAGGACAGATCGATGCGTTACGAAAAAACCCAATATCCACTTGACGATGTACGGCGTTTCCTTGAACCCGGTCCCATTGTCCTCGTGAGTTCATCCCATGCGGGCAAGAGCAACATCATGACGATGGGCTGGCATATGATGATGCAGTTTCAGCCCGCGTTGTTCGGCTGCTTTATTTGGACCGGCAATCACAGCTTCGAAATGATCCGGAAGAGCGGCGAATGTGTCGTCAATCTCCCGACGGTCGAACTGGCCGACAAGGTTGTCGCCATAGGAAACAGCCCCGGAACCCAGATCGACAAGTTTCGTGAGTTCGACCTGACGGCAGTGAAAGCAGACCGGGTTGATGCACCGCTGATCGATGAATGCTACGCCAATTTCGAGTGCCGGCTGACGGACCAGAGTCTGATAGGCAAGTATGGGCTGTTTGTATGGAAGATCGTCTCCGCCCACGTCGCCACGAAGCCCGACAGTCCGAAGACCATGCACTACCGGGGCCACGGCGAGTTCATGATTGCCGGGGATACCATCAGCTTTCGCGACAAATTCAAGCCGCAAAATCTCTAGGAACCAGATGGGGTCGTATGTCGCCCGTCCAGACACGTCCCAGTCGACGATCGTGACACCGCGACCCCGTTGGACAATCCAGTCTTTGCAGTGCCGACTAGCCGACACGACAACCGCTTCCCGAATATTTCGAACCTTGCGGTCAAGATTGTGCAGATTTCCTTCGCCTGAGGCGGTGCTATTTCTAGTAAAGCCCAACGCCTCTTCGCAAAGCCGGCACCACCGCCGGTCGACCAACACCGTTGAGCGAACCGCTCGAAGGACCTTTCATGAACAACTCACGGGATCATCTCCCAACGCGCCGTACACTCCTGGCCTACGGCGCCCTTGGCCCGGTAGGCGTCGGGGGCAATGCTTGTCAACGCAACGTTCGGGCAACCGGCCGCGGCTTCGGACAAAAAGTCGCGATCGTAGCTGGACAACCGGCGGCGGATCCGCTGGTGCGGTGATGGCAGCGCGGTTGTGCGAGAAGGTCGATCGGAAACAGCGAATACGGGCTGGCTGCGAGCGTCTGGACAAGGGACGTCGACCGGCCGTTGCGCGTTGCCGGCGAAATCGAAGCCGGGACAATATGGATCAACGACTGGGCGGTAATCTACGACGAGTTCGAGGACGGAGGCTTCAAGCAGTCGGGACTCGGACGCTTAAACGGCCTTGGCGCGATTGAAGATTTTATTGAATACAAGCATTTGACTTTGACACCCGGCGTGCTCACTTAAGCTTAGATCAGGCTTCGAACAAGTATTGTGGCATATCCTTTAGCCGCGCGATGTCGCGCAGCGGCGGCTGGCCGAACAGCCGCGCGTACTCGCGGCTAAACTGAGACGGACTGTCATAACCGACAGCGTGCCCGGCAGTCGCCGCGTCAAGTGACTGGCTGAGAATGAGCCGCCTGGCCTCCTGCAGCCGCAGCTGCTTTTGATATTGCAGCGGACTCATCGAGGTCACGGCCTTGAAATGCTGGTGGAATGACGAGGGGCTCATGTTGGCCTCCGACGCCACCTGTTCGATTCGAAGGGTCTTGCGGAAATTCCGCTTAATCAGTCCGATTGCCTTGTTGACCTGTTGCGCCCGGCTCTCTGACAAGGCGATTTGGCGCAAGCGTCCGGACTGTTCGCCGGTCAACAATCGGTAAAGAAATTCACGTTCGACCAGGGGTGCGAGGACTGCAATGTGCTTTGGCTCCTCGAGAAGGTGGAGCAAGCGCAATGCGTTGTCCAAGAGCTCCTCGCTCATCGGGTTCAGCGACATCGCCCGCTGGGGCAGCTGGTTGGCGAGATTTTCCTGTGGGGTCTCCAGCATAATTGCGCTAATCAAGGCGGGATCGAGATCGAGCCGCAAACACAGATAGGGCTTCTCCTTCGAAGCCTCCACCACGTGCCCCAGAACCGGCAGATCAACCGAAACCGTCAAATATTGGGTTGCGTCGTAAATGTACACGTCGTCGCCGAGAATGGTCTGTTTTCTGCCCTGGACAACAATGCAGATGGCAGGTTCGTAAAGGACATGTGTCGGCACGGTAGGTTCGGACGATCGGATGAGGTTGAGACGGGGAATATCGGTCGCGAAAATTCCATCAGCGCCCGAGTGCTTTTCGATCAACCGCGCAATTTCGGAAATGACACTCATGATATGAAGATCCTTTCGTCAGGCAGCTAGAGGCATCGGTTGATGAACTCCGACACCTTGGCTCTAGAGCTTCCGTTCTTCAACGTGAAATGATTGCGCGTTCGACTGAATCTCCAAGGCGCGTCGCATTGGTCGAAAATGCAGCTAACGGATTTACGGCTCTTCAGTCCACCCTTTCGCACGGCAGAGATTCAAGTTCAGAAATTATTCGCTGCCGCGCTTTCCCAAGCCATGTATCTTTGAAGAAGTTCCATGTTGCGCCTTACCCTCTATCTAGTTCAGAGTGTTGTTTTAGCATATCCAGAGTACAGGCAGCGATCTGACCCCGGTATATCGTTGCTCGAAATGGATTGCCTATTTCTCCAATTCGTCAAGTCTCACCTCTAAGCACGGGCATCCCCCTTCGTTCAAACAAACAGGGGCAAATGGCGCGGATGGAATGCCAGATCCAAAACGTCGATGAGGATGCCGGCCGGGCTATAGTCGCCCACATACTCCTTGAAGAGGTCGTCGCATGGCTGGAAATGCTCTTGCGGGTTTCTCCGAAAGGTCACCATCTTAGCGGGTGACGCTTTATGGCAGACGGTTGCGGCAATTTCCTGATTGTACCGTTCTCGCCTCCGCCGGAGAACGTTCACGACCAAGGTCACGAAGGCAAACGAACTATCATTTCGATCTCCAGCTGCAAGTCGGGTGCAGGGGAGGATAAAGGTTTCCGATCCCCGGGAAACCTTCAACGCTTCATTTCAGCCTTCTCCGCAATTCGCAACCTCTTCGTTCCTGCGCAGTCCGAGTGCTCAGCTCTTTCCCTTTACCTTCATCGCCTGAGAGCAATAGCGCACTGGAAAGCCATGACCGGCACGCTCGCCTGAAATCTGTCAATCAAAGGCAAGAGCAACACACACTGAACACGCTAACCCGACATCACCCGTCCGCGAACCCACTCGATTACTCGCAGTCTGCTGAAGCTGTTCTAGAAAAAATTTGTAGCGATTTCCGTCCGGAATTGGGCAACCGAAGAGATATAGAGCGGTCCCGCAAGACGGTTTTGGCTGGAGCGGCTCTAGCCCCGTTTTTCGCCGACACGCGCAAGGACGAAATCGTGCTCGACTTCCCAGAAGTCGCCATCGAAATCATACGCCTCGGCGCGACCCGGATCATGCGTGTGCTTGAATTTCGCGAGTAGGCTCTTCTTAACGCCGAAGACGGCATCCGAATTGATATAGGGATCGTGCGGATCGAAGATGTGGGTGATCAGCGTCTCGAAGCCTTCGGCCTTAATGATGTAGTGCAGATGCGCGGGGCGATAAGGATGGCGGCCGAGATGATCGAGCATCTGGCCGACCGGGCCGTCATTCGGG
>NZ_JBBNAN010000274.1:0-6701 GCF_037994405.1 Phyllobacterium sp. | reverse complement strand
AGGCGCTTGGCGATCGTCTTGCGCATGCCGTCATGCGGTACGAGGTCGTAGGAACCTTCCTCGAACAGCTTCAGGACGGCATCGTCTGACATGGGCTTCGGCGCGGCAGCTGGAGCTGTCGCTGGTGAAGCAGTGGGAGCGGTTTTCGCGCCGCCACCGGCAATTGCGGCCTCCACGTCTTTCTTGATCACGCGGCCATGCGGGCCGGAACCCGCCACGGCGCTAAGATCAATGCCGGCGTCCTTGGCAATACGACGTGCGAGCGGGGAAGAAAATGGACGATCACCCGTCTTGGCGGGAGCAGCAGAGGTTGCTGGTGCTGGCGCAGCTTCCGCCTTTGGGGCCTCCGGCTTTGGCGCTGCGGGAGCGGCATCGGCCTTCATTGCTTCCTTCGGCGCTTCTGCTTTGGCTCGAGCCGCGTCGGCACCACCCTTGGCAGCAGCAGATGCATCCTCGCCTTCGCCGGCCAGAATGGCAATCAATGCATTGACCTTGACGCCTTCAGTACCCGCAGGAACCACAATCTTGGCGACGGTACCTTCATCGACAGCTTCGACTTCCATCGTTGCCTTGTCGGTTTCGATCTCAGCGATCACATCGCCGGGACCAACCTTGTCGCCTTCCTTGACGAGCCACTTGGCAAGATTGCCCTCTTCCATCGTAGGAGAAAGCGCCGGCATGGTGATATTAATCGGCATATCGGTTTCCTCCCTTATGCTGTGTAAGTCACAGCTTTGACGGCATCGATAATTTCCTTGACGTTCGGCAGGGCGAGCTTTTCAAGGTTCGCCGCGTAAGGCATCGGTACATCCTTACCCGCAATCGTCAGCACTGGTGCGTCGAGATAATCGAATGCCTGCTGCATGACGCGCGTAGCGATTTCCGTACCCACGGAGGATTGCGGATAGCCTTCCTCGATCGTCACGCAGCGCCCGGTCTTCTTCACCGATTCAATGACGGTCGGAATATCCATCGGGCGGATCGTGCGCAGATCGATGATTTCCGCATCGATGCCGAGCTTGGAGAGTTCATCGGCGGCCTTGACCGCGTAGTTCATGCCGATGCCGAAGGAAACGAGCGTAACATCCGTGCCGGTCTTGTGAATACGCGCCTTGCCGATTGGCAGCACAAAGTCATCAAGCTTCGGTACATCGAAAGAGTGGCCATAGAGGATTTCGTTTTCGAGAAAAATCACCGGATTTGGATCGCGGATGGCAGCTTTCAGCAAGCCCTTCGCGTCGGCGGCGGTGTATGGCATCACAACCTTCAGGCCAGGAATGTGGCTGTACCAGGCGGCATAGCACTGGGAGTGCTGCGCCGCGACGCGAGCAGCTGCACCGCTCGGGCCACGAAATACCATCGGCGCACCCATCTGACCGCCCGACATATAGAGCGTCTTGGCGGCAGAATTTATGATCTGGTCAATCGCCTGCATGGCGAAGTTGAAGGTCATGAATTCGACGATCGGGCGCAGGCCCGTCATCGCAGCACCAACACCAACGCCTGCAAAGCCGTGCTCGGTAATCGGCGTATCGACGACGCGGCGCGGGCCGAATTCGTCAAGCAGCCCCTGCGTGATCTTGTAAGCGCCCTGATATTCGGCGACTTCTTCACCCATTATGAAGACATTGGGGTCACGCCGCATTTCTTCCGCCATAGCATCGCGCAGCGCTTCGCGGACGGTCGTCGAAACCATCTCGGTTCCAGCCGGAATATCGGGATCGGCCGCGACTTCGGACTTTGGTGCTGCAGGAACCAAAGCTGCGGGCGCTTCGGCGGCAACTTCCTGCGGCTTGGCAGGAGCTTCGGCAGCAGCTTTCGGCGCGCTGAAAGAATCGGCGCTTTCGCCTTCGCCGAGCAGAACAGCAATGACAGAGTTTACCTTCACGCCATCGGTGCCTTCAGCAACGAGGATCTTGCCGATCGTACCTTCATCGACTGCTTCAACTTCCATCGTCGCCTTATCGGTTTCGATTTCCGCGAGCACATCGCCGGAAGTGACCTTGTCGCCTTCCTTTTTCAGCCATTTGGACAGTTTGCCCTCTTCCATAGTCGGCGAGAGCGCTGGCATCAGAATATCTACAGGCATGTTACGCCTCCCTTAGAGCAGAATGTCGGTGTAAAGCTCGGATGCATCCGGCTCTGGATCGGACTGGGCGAAATCGGCAGCGTCAGCCACGATGTCGCGTACGTCCTTGTCGATCTTCTTCAGGTCGTCCTCAGTGGACCAGCCCTTTTCGATCAACCGGTTCTTCACCTGCTCAATGGGATCATGTTCGGAGCGCATCTTCTGCACTTCGTCCTTGGAACGGTATTTCGCCGGATCGGACATGGAATGGCCGCGGTACCGGTAAGTCTGCATTTCAAGGATCATAGGGCCCTTGCCTGAGCGCGCCCAGGCTGCGGCCTCTTCACCTGCGGCGTTGACCGCACGCACATCCATGCCATCGACCTGAATGCCAGGGATATTGAAGGAAATGCCGCGCTTGGAGAAATCAGTCTCAGCCGAAGCCCGGGAAACTGCGGTACCCATGGCATAACGGTTGTTTTCGATGATGTAGATGACAGGCAGCTTCCAAAGGGAAGCCATGTTGAAACTTTCGTAGACCTGGCCCTGGTTGGCAGCGCCGTCGCCGAAATAAGCCAGCGAAACATTGCCATTGTCGCGGTAGCGGTTCGCGAAAGCGAGACCTGTTCCAAGCGAGACCTGAGCACCGACAATTCCGTGGCCACCGTAGAAATGCTTCTCCTTGGAGAACATATGCATCGAGCCGCCCTTGCCCTTGGAAAGGCCGCCGCGACGCCCGGTCAGCTCGGCCATGACACCGCGCGGGCTCATGCCGCAGGCCAGCATGTGACCGTGATCGCGGTAACCGGTGATGACCTGATCGCCTTCCTTCAGCGACATCTGCATACCGGTGACAACCGCTTCCTGCCCGATGTAGAGATGACAGAAGCCACCGATGAAGCCCATACCGTAAAGCTGACCGGCCTTTTCTTCAAAACGGCGGATCAGCAGCATTTGCCGGTATGCTTCGAGCTCTTGTTCCTTGGTGAACTGGATTGGTTTTGGTGCTTTAGCAGCAGAGGTCTGCGCGGAACGCGCAGGGCTTTTTTTCGCCCTCGTGGCCATATCTCACTCCCTGTGACTTGGTGGCACGAGAATAGCAGCAGGGGCGGAACTTACAATATGCAGAATCGAATAAGTGCTATGCAAATAAGATATTCAAAATACAGAGGAAAAAGCCGATTAACCGGAATTCAGTTAATAGCAAGATCGCCGGAGCCACGCATTATAGTGACTTCGTCCGGACGCGAAACATTCAATGCTTTACGAGCCTGTTCGTCCAGCATGTCCTTCTCAATCGTACCATCATGCATAAGTTGTACCTGCCGTTCAAGCTCCGTGCGTGATGCTGTGACAGCTTCCAGTTGGGCTTCAAGCAGCTTGGTCTGCTCCTGCAACTTGATGGTTGAATAGAGGCCATACTCGCCATGATAGGCGTGGAAGCCGAAATAGGCAAAGAACAGGGTTGCCATCAGCGGAACTATCAACCGGCCGCGCTTGGTTTTTCGTCTTTGTTTTGTCCACATTGGAGATAACCCGGAACGTTGCGGAATCAGGTCACCATGGCCTGATTTGACACCAGCCAATAAGACTATGTTTTGCTTAACAGGGGATTACCGCCGCTTTCCGACAAAGCAAAATGGCGGACACCGGGCCCGCCATCGCAATGCTTGCTAATCCGCTTGACAATCAAGCGTTGCGGAAAATCCCGCGGCCGGCATAACGGGCCTGCGGTCCGAGCTCTTCCTCGATGCGGATGAGCTGGTTGTATTTGGCAACCCGGTCGGAGCGGGCCAGCGAGCCAGTCTTGATCTGCCCGCAATTGGTCGCAACGGCGAGATCGGCAATCGTTGAATCTTCCGTTTCACCCGACCGGTGTGACATCACGGCGGTATAGGCGGCACGATGCGCTGTATCGACGGCATCGAATGTTTCGGAGAGCGTGCCGATCTGATTGACCTTGACCAGGATGGAATTCGCAACACCCATCTTGATACCATCGCGCAGACGCGCCGAGTTGGTGACAAACAGGTCATCGCCCACGAGCTGGCACTTGTTGCCGACGAGTTCTGTCAGATATTTCCAGCCGTCCCAGTCGTCTTCAGCCATGCCGTCTTCGATCGTGATGATCGGATAATCGCCGACGAGCTTGGCCAGGTACTTTGCCTGGGTCTTCGGATCGCGGGATTTCTTCTCGCCCTCATAGACGTAGTTCCCGTCCTTGAAGAATTCGGTCGATGCACAATCGAGGCCGATGGCGATTTCTTCGCCGGGCTTGAAGCCCGCGTTTTCGATCGACTCGACGATAAAGTCCAATGCAGCCTGCGCCGTTTTCAGATTTGGCGCGAAACCACCCTCATCGCCAACGTTGGTATTGTGGCCGGCATCCTTCAGGCGCTTCTTCAGAGTATGGAAAACTTCGGAACCATACCGGACCGCTTCGGCGACCGAGGATGCGCCAACCGGCAGGATCATGAATTCCTGGAAATCAATCGGATTGTCAGCATGTGCGCCGCCATTGATGATGTTCATCATCGGCACTGGCAGCACATGAGCGCTTGGACCGCCAAGGTAGCGGTAGAGCGGCAAACCGGAAGCCTCAGCGGCGGCTTTTGCAACAGCGAGTGAAACGCCGAGGATGGCATTGGCACCAAGACGGCTTTTGTTAGGCGTGCTATCGAGATCGATCATCGTCTGATCGATATGGATCTGGTTTTCTGCCTCCAGACCGCCAATGGCATCGAACAATTCGCCGTTGACCGCATCGACGGCCTTCTGGACGCCCTTGCCGAGGTAACGTGGGCCACCATCGCGAAGTTCAACTGCTTCGTGCGCGCCTGTCGAGGCACCAGAGGGCACCGCTGCACGGCCCTTGGACCCGTCTTCGAGAATGACATCGACCTCAACAGTCGGATTCCCACGACTATCCAGAATTTCACGGCCAATAATATCGACAATTGCAGTCATGGGGCATTTCCCTTTCAATTAGCATTGTGCAGCGTTGGGCTGGCCACTGAATAGCGAATGAAGATGACAAGGAAAATCCCCACAAAGACGAATTGTGGGTCAAAACAGAAAAAAGCCGTCAGAGACCGCCTTGCATCTGATCCAACTCAAGCTGCCTTAGCAATCCTGTCGAACTCGAGGAGCTTTTCAAGCAGACGCGGCATCTGGTCGATCGGTACCATATTCGGACCGTCTGACGGCGCATTATCCGGATCCTGGTGGGTTTCGATGAATACACCGGCCACACCAACAGCAACGGCTGCGCGTGCCAGCGTTTCCACGAATTCACGCTGACCGCCTGTGGAGCCGCCCTGCCCGCCCGGCTGTTGAACAGAATGGGTTGCGTCGAAGATCACCGGTGCGCCAAGGCTCGCCATAATCGGCAACGAACGCATATCGGATACGAGCGTATTATAGCCGAAGGACGCACCGCGCTCGGTAACCATCACATTCGGATTGCCGCTTTCAGTGACCTTGGCCACGACATTCTTCATGTCCCACGGGGCGAGAAACTGCCCCTTCTTGATGTTGACAACCTTGCCAGTCTTGGCAGCGGCAATCAAAAGATCAGTCTGGCGGCAAAGAAAGGCCGGGATTTGCAGCACATCGACCACTTCACCAAGAATGGCGCACTGCTCTTCCGTATGCACGTCGGTCAGCGTTGGGAGACCGAGTTCCTTGCGAATATCGGCGAAAACCGGCAGCGAGTTCTCGAGACCAAACCCGCGCTTTCCTGTTAGCGACGTGCGGTTCGCTTTGTCGAAACTGGATTTGTAGACGAGGCCAATTCCGAGTTTCGCGGTCAATTCCTTCAATGCACCCGCCATATCGAAAGCGTGCTGACGGCTTTCCATCTGGCATGGTCCGGCAATCAGCGACAATTGTCCCCTGTTGGAAAATGCGACATTACCTGCGGAAACGATGGAGTTCAGGGACATCAGAGGGCCTCAAATGCGATGGCAGCGCCCTGCCCTGGTGCCTTGTGCACAATCAGGCGGGAGCCACGCTTTTCGAACGGAATATTGTTCTTGGTGAGAAGAGATTCAACGGCAGCGAGATCACGCACGGCAAGCACGAAAGCCTGCAGGCGCAAACCGCGCTCTGTTTCATCGGCGTCGATCCCATAGAATGAGCGCAATCCCTGCGCCGTCAATACCGTGACTTTGGCATTCGCGCTGCGTAAATCCATGCCAAATGAATGCGCATTGACGTCCCGCTGATTGATGACTTCCTGCAAAGGGTACTGGAAGTCTGTCGGGTTGACTTCCGACAGCACGACCTCGCGCAGCATAACAGCACCATTTGCGTGTGCCTGAAGTGCCGTGCGATCGACTTTTGGGGTATTGACCCGCTCGCACGTGAAGAAGAATGCATCCGGCGCACGCAGATCGGCCGCGAAAGCCAGGCGGAAGCCGGCAGTGTCTTCCTTGCCGTCGGGTGTTCTGAAAGGCCGCGAGAAATTCAGGATATTGCCAGCAGATATGCCGGCTTGTACGAAAGCATTGTGGTCTGCCTTGGCATCCTGCGTACCCATGGCGAGTGCGGAGAAACCTTCATGGCCATTGCGGAACCGCCAGGCTTGATCCCGGGCCACAAAGACATTGCCATTTCTAGCCTCGGCCTCGCA
>NZ_JBBNAN010000273.1:0-12960 GCF_037994405.1 Phyllobacterium sp. | reverse complement strand
GGCAACCTCATGCCGTCGATCGGTGCCAACTGGGATGTGACGGGTTCGGGCTCGCGTGCCAATGGCGTGCTCGAGATCACCGATGCAGCACTGGTCGCACGCCAGCGGGTCGAACGGGCACTGGAAGTCGTCGCGCCGGAGCTTTCCGGCGTCCTGATCGACGTCTGCTGTTTCCTCAAGGGGTTGGAGGCGGTGGAAAGGGAACGGCACTGGCGGCGCTCGACCGCCACTATCATCCGGCACCGCCGTCACGGCGGACGCCACGCATCCTTCATTGGGGAACAGAGGATTACCGGCCGGAGATTCGAAGCTAATGCTGTGTGACCACGGCCGGGGCAAGGGCGCCCTGCGCCTCGGTGCGAATGCGGCCGATCATGGCGCGCAGGCCGTTGGAGCGCTGGGGAGTGAGGTGCTCGTCGAGGCCGAGTTTCTTCAGTATCGCCTCAGGATTGACTGCCAGAATTTCGGACGCCTTCTTGCCGGAATAGAGAACCATCATGATTGCAACGAGGCCGCGCACGATATGCGCGTCGGAATCGCCAACCAACTCGATGACGGGATCAGCGTCGCCGTTGAGCGTGCTTTTCAGCCAGACCTGGCTGACGCAACCCCTGACCTTGTGGGCGGCATCGCGCGCTGATTCGGGATAGGGCTTCAGGTCGCGCCCAAGGTCGATGACATAGCGATAGCGATCTTCCCAATCGTCGAGAAAGTCGAAATCGGCAATAATGTCGTCAATCGTCTGTACCATGGATCACTTCCTTTTCATGGCATATATAGTGATCCGAGCATCAAACGTCACGGTTTTAATCAAAAAAGTGGCTTACTCTTGGGAACCGTCCCGGTTTGGGTCTTGTTGTCGACGTCGTTTGCCAGTTCGCGCTGACGGACGGCGGCTTCCAGGATTTCGCGCAGGGCCACTTCACGCAACTTTGCCTTGATCACGTCAACCTGATTGGCATCCGGCGCCCTATCGCCGTGGGCTGCTGCCACCGTTGCGTCGGGGTTGTCGGCATTCTTGCCGAGCTGCGTGTCGAGATATTCATAACCGACCTTCGCCACTTCGCTGGCGCGGACACCGGCGCTGGAAAGCGCTGCCTTGCCGGTTTCGCAAGCCTGCGGCTTGCGTGTGCAGAAATCGCCAAGGTCGCTGATCGTCTCGCGCGCCGCAAAGAAAGCTTCGATAGGGCCTGGCTGATTGGCGCCATGCGGATTGTCCTTCGTGTCCATCGGTATGAACAAGGAGATCAGCATCATCCAGAAGCAGAACTTGATCGCAAACCTGATCAGAAAAAACATTTCCCGTTCCTTTGTCGCACCAACTGCCGCCGATCAAGGGCGGTTCATGACGGGACATTGACACAGATCCGACAAAAACCCGTTGAAACGGATTTCCGCATTTGAGCGATCATAGAAACGAAGGATTAAGAGTTCTTGAGGGGAAAAATCGCATTTTGCGATTCGACGGGCAAAGCGCGGCCAAGGGGGAAACCGTTCATTTACCATGCCCGTCACAATCGCCCGAAACGGGCTTTGGGCGGCTTCGGTAGCCCCGGTTTTATCCTTTCCTTAAAGCCTCGTCTGCAAAAGTTAACGCCGACAAGAGTGTTGAAAAGAACATTCGGGAAATGACCGCGGATAATTGGTGCAAGCCGGTTTCTGCGGAAAGCAGGAAGAAATTTGTGTCGATTCAGTCCGTCACACGATCCAAGATTGCCGAGGCCTACGAGCGTCTTTGCAGGCGTTGGGTAAATCCATCCGTTGCCGGTCCCGTCGCGCGCGACCGCGATGCACGCATGGCAGGCGTCTTCCTTGCTCTGCCATTGATGCTTGCGGCTGCCATGCTGACCAATCATGCGATGATGAATGAAGTTGCCGGGGCGGTCAGCCTGGTCGTCGGCGTCCTGGCACTTCCGATGATTTTCTGCGGTGCCCTTTCGCTGTCCAAAGACAGTAAAGTCGTCGGCGCAAGCGCACTCGGCGTCTATGGGCTTTCCATTGCAGCGATCGGCGCGATGACTGCTTCCACAACTCTGCTTCTCTGGATAATGGCGGCCGCCGTTCCTCAGGAAGCCTGGTTCATCTACCGGTCCGAAAAATCGCTGCGTGTTTCAGGCTGCATAGCCGCGGCTGTGCTTGCCCTATTGCTGGTGGTGTCGGTGCGATCGAATGGCAGTATTGCACTGTCGCCCTTTACACTTCTTGTCTCGTTCGCTTATCTGGCGACCTTGATCGCACGAACAGCCCGTGCTTTGGCTGCGAGCGCCATCGCAGCACGCCGCGACGACCGTGTCGCCGATCTTGAAAGCGCTGTCGAAGGCGTTGTGATGGGGCTTGGAACAGACGGGCTCCTCGTCTCGCTATCACCCAACGCGCAGGATCAGTTTGGCATAGCCCGGAAGCTTTTGATCGGTACGCCGCTGCTGGAGCGGGTACATGTGTCGGACCGCGTGCAGTATCTCGGCTTCCTCGCGGATTTGAAGGCTGGTGCGCCGAGCGCGACGGTCGAACTGAAACTGCGCTGCGTTGCGCCGGGCGAGACAGACAAACACGCCCATAGCGTTCGCTTCGCAACCTATCGGCTGCGCGCCGTGCCGCACAGCCAGGGCCAGGGCTTCGTCGTCGTCGCGACCGATATCTCGCAGGCCGTTGCGGACCGCAATGCGCTGGTCAACGCGCGCCGGGAAGTGGAAACCGCTGAAATCGCCAAGAGCCGCTTCCTCGCTTCGGTCAGCCACGAACTGCGCACGCCGCTCAACTCGATCATCGGCTTTTCCGATGTCCTGCTGCAGGAGATCTGCGGCAAGCTGCCGGATGGGCGTCAGCGGGAATATGTCGAACTGGTGCATCGTTCGGGTACGCATCTGCTCTCCGTGGTAAATGCCATCCTTGACGTTTCGAAAATCGAGGCGGGCACCTATCCGATCTTCACCGAGAGCTTCGCGTTCAAGGAGGCGGTGACGATGGTGCATGACATGATGGCGCATCAGGCATCGCAGAAA
Organism: Phyllobacterium sp.; assembly: GCF_037994405.1. Lineage (GTDB taxonomy): Bacteria > Pseudomonadota > Alphaproteobacteria > Rhizobiales > Rhizobiaceae > Phyllobacterium. The sequence continues at coordinate 9,958 of NZ_JBBNAN010000273.1, read as the reverse complement.
GGCGTTGCGCTTTGCGACCGGGTAAGCTCGCGCATCGGCAACGTTGTTGCCGACAGCCGCGCGATCCATCAGGTCCTGATCAATCTCGTCTCGAATGCTGTGAAATTCACCGAGAGCGGCGGTGTCGTGACAGTCGATGCGACGATCGAGGACGACATGCTGGCTTTCTCCGTCAGCGATACCGGTATTGGCATTGCCGAAGCCGATCTTCTGACGCTCGGCCAGCCATTCCGCCAGGTCCAGAACGACTACACGCGCAATCATGAAGGCACGGGCCTTGGCCTTGCCACGGTCAAGGGTCTTGTCGGGCTGCATGACGGTGAGCTCCGGATCAAGAGTGTTCCTGGTCAGGGCACCGTTGTGGATGTGCGCATTCCGTTAAATGGTCCCGCTGTTGACCCTGTGCAGGACGAACCCGCGAATATTGTCGAATTCAGTGTGGCAAGCGACATGAAGGGAGGTTCCCATGGGGAAGCCCGTAAATCGGCCTAAGCGCCGTGCCCCGAAGAGGGGACGGGTCGCCATGGTCATCATGGCAACAGGCGGGTTGATTGCCGCCAATCCGGCGATCGCCGGCGGTACCACCGCTTTTCTGGTGACGCTTGGGTTCATCTCCGCCAATGCCCTCTGGTATCAACCGCACGTGCATGAAGGCGTGTTTTTCCGCACGCGGCCGGAACTTGTCTTCAAGCCGATCAAGCATGACGGTGGGGTATTCGGGAAAGCTTCGGAAAATCAGCCGGAAGCGGATGCGCCCATACGCAAGGTCAAATCAGTTCCGGTTCCGCAAAATACCGATCCCATCGCCGCGGCCATCAATGGCGATCCTGTTCTGGCACCGGGCGGCGACCCGGAGGTGGCCAAGCTGCAGCAGAAACTGCTGGCGCTCGGCTTTTACAGCGGCACCGTCGACGGAATTTCGGGCAAGGGTACGCGCGCTGCCATCGATGCCTACCGCAAGGCGACGGCCGATATGGGGATAGGGGCAGAGCCCGCGGTGGATAAAGCCAGCGAAACGACAGCCAGCATTGCGGTCCCCGCAAAAAAGCCGGAGCAGACTGAGGAAAAGGCGACCGTCCAGAAGATTTCAACGAGCCCGGAGCAAAACGCTGCTGCGAGTACAGCGGCCGGCAATCTGTCGCCCGCCGAAATCGTCCGCATCCAGGCTGGTCTGCGCGCATTCGGCAATGACATGGTTGAGATCGATGGCAAGATCGGTACTTCGACAAAGAACGCCGTCAGTGAATTCCAGAAACTGTTTCGCTTGCCGGTCACGGGTGAACCCGATGCAAAACTCCTTGCCAAGATGCAGGAAATCGGCCTGATCAATTAAGCTGTCCGATATTCACGTCATGACGGCCTGCAAATGGCGTTTTTCTGTGCTCCGGTGCTCATGAACCCAAAAGTTCACTGCGCTCCGGTGCTCGAAAATCACCATTTTCGTCTCGTCATGCCGCGAATCTCAATCCAGCTTGGCGGGTCAATTGAAATCATGGGAGCCCTCAAATGCGCCTGACGTCTGAGTTCTGGGTTGCCGTACTGGTCCGCCGGATCAATAACAGCGGCGCATTTGCAGCGCTTGAGCACAAGGGCGCGGCGGAAGCTGGCGCCATATTCATCAAGTTTCGCAATGCGAACGGGAGCTATGACCTGTTCGGCCCCGCACCTCAGATGGTCTATGACGAAACCAAGCCGAATGAGCGGCTGTTTACACCGCTGAAAGCCGACGTTGCGGAAACCGAAATCAATGCCGATCTGGAGAAACAGATGCGCTGGGATCGCGACCTGTGGATCGTCGAAATCGAGGACTATCGCGGCGATCGCTCGGAGCTGTTTCCGGTTGCGCAAGATGGGTAGAAGAAGCCCCTCTCGGCTGCTGCTCAGCCACCCTCCATACAATGGGGAGGGGTCAGGAGACCCGGCGCGAGCCGTTTTCGTAATCCTGCGCCATCTCGCGCAGTTTCTGTCGCAGTTTTTGCGAGTTCTCTTCGGTTTTCCAACGCTCCACCGTCATCTGCGCCTTGTCCTGGTCGATCTGGCGATAGGATTGCACGAAGAGCCGCAACGAATGCAGGTCCTTGTGGACGAGGCCGAAGAGCCCGGTCAGGATCAGATGAGCGGCCTCTGCCGAAAGGCCAAGTGAGGCAAGGGCGATGGTCAGTTCCGCATTGAGGCCATGGCCGATGATGCGTGTCGTACCGTCCTGATCGAGACCGAGCGCCGCGGCGAATTCCTGGCAGAAGAATGTCGTCTGATCGAGAAGCGCGGCGTCGATAAGGTGGTTGGCCAAAGCCCGGTCACGGGATGAATCAGCCTGAACGCTGGAGAAACCGGCGTCGCTGTCGCGCATCAGCGCCTTCAACGCCTCACGGGTTTCACGCAAGCGCGGTGAGTCAGGCGCCACAGGGGTTTCGGCCGACAGGGCGCCATCGCCATTGTCGAAATGCGACTGGATTTCAAGAGCCCGCTCGATCGCCTGATCGCTGAAGCTGTGCAGGACACGCAGGAGCTCGGGATCGGCGATCCGTCGCCGCGCAATGGCGCGGGCGTGGTTGATGCCCTTATGTGTGATGATGTCGACGAGGTCGGAGGGCTGCAGAAGCGGCGAACGCAGGAGCAGCGGGGCCGAAATATCCACCTCGTCCTCGGCGAGGGCGAGGATCAGCCGTTTCGGCGCATGCGGAAGTTCGGACAGGGCGGCGGCCGCATGGCGCCGCACGCGCGGCGAGGCGAGAGCAAGCAGCGGTACCGCAAGATCCTCAAGCTGCTGCGCGTCGCTCTTTGCCGGTCTTGCGACGCAGCAGAAGGCGGTAATCGATGCGGTCAGGAGATCGTCAGCCTTGCTGCCGCCATTGCGGTCTTCAAGCGCCCGAAACTCAGGATACTTCACGAACACACTCCACTCGACGCACAACGCAGTTAAACAATGGCTAAAATTAGCCGCGAAGCGTTAGCAACCCGTTAACCATCGGTGTGTCTAATCAAATTATGGCGCAGATCGTGCGCGGGTAAGCATCTGAGTATTCGAGGAGATTCAACAAACCGAACGGATGGGCGACATGGGGCTTGTCATCGCATTTCCCGGCAGCACAACAAAACGCTGCACCAACGCAGATTCGAAGCAATCGGCAACTGCCGAGATCATGATTTTCCCGGGCGTGCGCTACGAGCGCTATAAGCCGGAAGCGCCAAAGCGCAGCAAGCCAAAACCTCACCGCAGATTTTTCGACACGATGCCGCAGCCGGGCTAGAATGCCCTGAAGGGCATCCTGCTCGCCTGCGATCGCATCTACAGCGTTCAAGCGAAGAATGCTGAATGCTGCCTATTATGCTTGGTACGGGTTTGATCGCCGCGATTACAACGCTGACGGTTGACGACACTTTCCTCGCATGGGCGTGGCGCGTCCCATTCCTGCTCAGCCTCGTCCTCGTCACATTCGGCCTGTGGGTACACAGCCGTGTCGAGGAATCGCCGATGTTCATGCATCTGGAACAGGCGCATGCCAAGGCCAAGGCTCCTGTCCGGGAAGTCGTCCGTCAGCATTGGCGACGCCGGTGGGTCGCGCATTGGCGGCGACGTTGTCTACGGGCTGATCGTGGCCATCACGCTGACCTGTACCTGTGTAACTACAGTGCTGCAGTTGCCAAAGTTCTTGGCATTGATGGCGTTACTCATAGGCACGGCCTTCAACGCGCTCGCCGTGCCGCTTTTCGCGTGCCTTTCGGATCGTTGGGGGCGTCGTCCGGTCCTGGCATTTGGCCTCGCCGGTCAGGCATCCTTCATCATCGAGTAGTTTCCGACCCGCCTCCGTTTCACCGGCGCGTCGCTTGCCTCTACCTTTGCCGGGATTGTGGGCGGCGGATTTGCTCCCTTGATCATGGCGGCCTTGTGCAAGAGTTACGCCAGTTCTTATGCCATTTCGCTCTATGTGACTTTCGCGCTCTGCATCACTGGACTGGCCCTGATTTTTGCACGCGAGACAGCGCATAGTCCGCTGCCAGAATGACGAATCCTGTGATTGCCCTTTGTGCTCCCGGCAGCCGTGATGGATCGGCGACGCCAACAGGATCAGTATCTTGCTGGTGCTCGCTACGATTGCCCGACCGGCGGAAAGATACTCCAGCCGGGTTGAGAATTCTGTCCGCTGTCACCACATGGTACAAAGCTGGGTTTGCGCATTTGGAGCAAAGCCGATGTTTATTGTTTCCCTGACCTATGTCGTTCCTCTGGACGAGGTGGATGCGGCCATTCCGGCGCATATTGCGTTCCTTGAAAAGCACTATGCCGCCGGCACATTTCTGGCGTCGGGCGCCAAGATACCGCGAACGGGCGGTATCATTCTTGCCAGGGCCGCCAGCGAAGAGGCCTTGCACGAAATCCTGGCCGAGGACCCGTTTCACCAGAAGAAACTTGCCTATTACGATGTGCTGGAATTCGTGCCATCGAGAACGGGGGCTGGACTGGAGGGTTTGCTGGACTAGAGCAACGGCGTACAGCTGGCGCTTTTCAGGAAGGCGTCGACCTGCGACTTCCAGGATTCGTCCGGCACAAAGCTTCGAACGACGACAAAGCCTTCGTCCATATCGGCTTCGATCAGCACGGAGTTCTCTGCGCCGGCGGGTTTGGTCTTGTTGAGTTCGATCATCTGCAGCGGTGTCGCGACAACAAGGTCGAGCTGGTCGGCAATCGCTGTCCGGTCATTGATCGAATAGATGTTCTCACCCTGGCGATTGTAGATGGAAATCGACCAGTAGGGTGTTGTGCCGAGGCCGGTAATATGGGCGGGCAGGTCTGTGATGTCGAAACGACACGCCGCAGCTTGGAACAACGGGTCGAAGGCGAGGGGCACCATGCCGGCGGCGCCTTCGCGCGTCACGGGGTGGAACTCCCAGTCATCGCCATAGGCCGAGATGCGCGACCATGCGTTGCGGTCGGAGTAATAGGGTACGAGCAGGACGACGGCGATATGGATAAGGCCGGCGCCGACGAGCCCGAAGAGCAGTGCGCGAAGCAACTTACCCATCACAGCCAATCCTTGTGACGGCAGGGAATTTCATGTCGACAAGACCGGAATTGCTGCCGACCGGCGTATCGTAAAGTGTCATCACCAGCACCATACGGCCGCTACCCGTCGTAGCAAGCCAGTTTCCCGGTTGTGCCTTCGGCGAGATATTGACGACAAATTGGCCGTCCTCCTTGCGGAAGATCTGCCGGGAATGGATGGCCGGCAGTCTGTCGGCTCCTGGATCGAGCGCAATCAACGACCGGTCAGCTGCATAGAGCGTCCAGAAGCGCGAATTCGGACTGTTGCCTTCAATCGTGTAGGTGCATCGCCGGTCGAGGGTTTTTCCTTGTTCATCGCTATAGGCATAGAAGACCAGACCCTCGGTGCTGCCAAGCGGGAAGGCACCTTCGCGTGCGGCCCGGGCCTTGGCATAGGGGTCGGAGAGCGGCGTGCCGGCTTCGGGATGTGCAGTCCATTGGCCGACGGTAAAGGCGCCGAAACCTTCGAAACGGTTCACCGCATACCATGCGCTCAACGTGCCGCCGCCGACGGCAATCACAAGCGCAAGACAGGCGAGGAAAACATTTCGAAGCATGGAATCAGGAGTACACGGGAGCGTTGGCGCACGCAATCAAAGCGCGGAGACTTTTGCGGGGAGGATCGGCAGCTTCAGCTGGGGGGCCGCTTTCAGGGCCTGTCCGATTTCGCGAACGGCCGCCGCAGTGGCGCCCGATAGAACGCGTGGACGTTCCTCGGTCTTCAATGCTTCGTTATCTTCGTCAGCCGTTTCGGCCTTGGCTGCGGCCACCTTATCCTGCTTCGGCATCGCTGGATCGATGCCGGGAATGGGCTTGAGATCAATGTTCTGATGCGCATAGTTCATAAACCGCTGCCAGGTCATTGCTGGAAGGATGCCGCCCGTCAGTTCCTTGGTGGGGGTGAAATTGTCATTGCCGAACCAGACGGCAGCTGTGTAATTGCCGGTGAAACCGACGAACCACGCATCGCGATAGCTTTGCGTCGTCCCGGTCTTGCCGGCCGCGCGGGTCATCGGCAGGGCAGCGCGCCGGCCGGTGCCCCATTCGGGCACCTGCGAGAGCATGAAATTCATGTTATTCGCCGCGGTTTCGGAAAGAGCGCGGTGCGGCTTCACCCCATCCTTCTTCCAGTCCCACAGCACATCACCGTTCTGGCTCAGAATCTGTGTGAACGGATGGCGCATACCGGCAATACCACCGGTAGCGAAGACGTTATAGCCCGTGGCCTGGTCCATGACCGTCATGCCGGATGTCCCGAGCACCATGGTCTTGTGTGAACTGATAGGCGATTCAACACCCATCGCCTTCGTTAACGCAACGATGGGGGCCGTCGTCAGATAGTCTTTTGCGAGGCGAACCGGCACGGTATTGATCGATTTCACCAGCGCAGTCGTGAGGTCGATTTTCCCCAGATACTGGCGCGAATAATTCTGTGGCGACCAGTTGCCCCAGGAAACAGCCCCTCCCGAGATCATCGTCTTCGGCGTCATGCCCTTTTCCATGGCCGCAGCGTAGACATAGGGCTTGAACGACGAGCCAGCCTGGCGCAAGGCAGCGGTGGCGCGGTTGAACTGGCTTTCGCCATAGTCTCGTCCGCCGACAATGGCGCGCACCGCGCCGTTGTTCTCGAGAACGACGATGGCAGCCTGGGTCACGTTATATTCCTTGCCGAACTGGCGCAGATGAAATTCAGCCGACTCTTCCGCCGCCTTCTGGATCCCGGTGTCGAGTGTGGTGCGGACGACGAGCGTGTGCGTCGGCAGCTTCTGCGCCACCTTGCGCACTTCGTCGAAGGTCCAGTCGAGGAAATAGTCCGGGCTCTCGGAGCGGCCACGGTCAACAACCGTCGCGGGATTGCGGCGGGCGCCGACCACCTGACCTTCGGTCATCAGGCCGCCCTGGACCAGGTTGCTGAGCACCACGTTGGCGCGGGCGCGGGCGGCCGGAAGGTTGACATGCGGCGCATACTTGGCTGGCGCCTTGAACAGGCCGGCGAGCATTGCAGCTTCCGCGAGATTGACGTCCTTAACGCTCTTGCCGAAGTAAAACTGCGAGGCGGCCGCGATACCGAAGGTACCGCCGCCCATATAGGCCCGGTCGAGATATGTCTGCAGGATTTCCTTCTTGCTCAGGTTGGATTCGAGCCAGAGGGCAAGGAAGGCTTCCTTGATTTTGCGGTCGAGGCTGCGCTCATTGGTGAGAAACAGGTTCTTCGCCAGCTGCTGTGTGATGGTCGAGCCACCCTGGACCACGGAGTTGGCGCGCAGGTTCTCCGTCATGGCGCGCGAAAGGCCGAGGAAATCAATACCGAAATGGTCGAAGAAACGCCGGTCCTCGGTGGCGAGGACGGCCTTGATCACATGGTCCGGTAACTCGTCGATCGGTACAGCGCTGCGATGGAGAATGCCGCGCTGGCCGATCTCGTTGCCGTAGCGGTCAAGGAAGGTCACCGCGAAGTCGTCGCGCGTGCGCCAATTCTTTTCCGTCTCGTGAAAGGCTGGAATGGCGAGCGTCAGCATGACCACGGAGCCGACCGTCCCCCAGGTAAATGCTTCGCCGAGAACTTCAATAACCGCGCGCCGCCAGCCGGTAACATGGAAGCGGCGGAAAAAGATGGTCGTATCTTCCCAGAATTCGGCAAGACGAAAACGCAATTCGTAGAGGGTTGAATCGATCCAGGCATCAAGTCCCAGAAGCGGCGAGACCTTGAATTTTTTTCGTTCCTTGCCTGGCCTGGGCTCTTCCATCAATATTCTTGCCTGCCCTATGCTCAGCCATATCTTCCCTGAAAGACTATGGTGTAGCCGATATCACTTAACAGCTTCTTGAGGTGGCTGTTTAAGTCCTTATATGGTCATTTCTTCCCGAAAAAAGAATACCGCCTTTTTGCTTAGTGCCACAAGGGTCGGCACTCCCGTCACCGAGATTTTGATGGGTAACTGTTGCGCAAAAGTTTCCCCTTGCAATTGAACAACACCGATGGATTGGTGTCATTTTTCGCGTGGGAGCAAAAGCATGTCCATTGAGCATTGGCTGGCATTCGTTGCAGCATCAGCAGTTCTTCTCGCCATTCCTGGCCCGACCATCCTTCTGGTCATTTCCTATGCGCTCGGCCATGGCCGCCGCTTCGCAGCGGCGACGGTGGCGGGCGTCGCGCTTGGCGATTTTACTGCGATGACTGCCTCCATGCTCGGCCTTGGCGCTCTCCTCGCCGCGTCAGCTGCAATCTTCACCGTATTGAAGTGGGTCGGCGCCGCCTACCTGATTTATCTCGGTATCAAGCTGTGGCGTGCGCCGATTGCCAATCCCGAGACCGGGGAAATGCCGGCGAAGAATGAAAAGGCCATGCGCATTTTCCTCCACGCCTATGTGGTGACGGCCCTGAACCCGAAGAGCATCATCTTCTTCGTTGCCTTCCTGCCGCAGTTTCTCGATACAACGCGCCCGGTCTTCATGCAGATGGTGATTTTCGAAACGACTTTCCTGGTTCTCGCAACGCTGAATGCCGGCACCTATGCCTTGATGGCGTCGATGGCACGCCAGACCATCCGCAAACCGAAGGTTCAGCGCATTGTCAATCGTACCGGAGGCTCATTGATGATCGGCGCAGGACTGCTGGCACTGGGCTGGAAGAAGGCAGCTGCATAAGAAAAGATGTCATTTCTAGGAAAATAGTCCTGGTTACGTAACGGTTGTTGCGTAGGTTTTGATTATCGTCGCAACTGTGACCTCAATGTCTCGCTACCAAGTCATGGTCCAAACGATCCCTGCGACTGCGAGAAGCAAGAATGGATACGCGAGCCAAACGGCCATTACGAATGGGAAGCGGCGCCGGTAAGTCGGATAGCTCCATAAAACGCCAATTGCCGTAAATAGGTAGATGACAAATAAGAGCTGTCCCTTAGTGGAAGTAATTATGATGCCGACAAGATATCCAAGGATCATCGTCTAAGTCGGTGCGAGAACCTTGATAACATCGATCACTAGGTTTTTCTTTGTATCCATACGGGACAGCACTACCAGCCCGGGTTTAAACCCGCGTCAAAATCATCTGTAAGATTTTAGGAATTGCCGTACACTCGCATCGTCTCGGCGAGCAGCTGCTGCAGGCGTTCAGCGAGATCGACGGGCACGTCCGAGTGCCTCTGGCCCTTGGCAATGCGCAGGAGGGTGGTGTGGTGCGTTCCGACGCGCCGTGCGATCTCGGCAACCGTCATTACCTTCGTCAACCGGCGCATAGAAAGGGTGGGGTGAACCGGCGTCATTTCGATATCGTCTTGTCGTGCAGCTGCTTCAACCGCATGCCAAGTTCAAAGGAGGGCTTCCGGCACGTACCGGTTTCGAGCCGCCAAACCTGCTGGCGCGAACAGCCGATCCGTCTGGCGATCTCGCTGCTTGTCATTCCGTGCTGGGACAGGCCTTCGATCATGGCCTGAAACTGCTGGTGGTCCGTGATGACGTGCGGCATGGCGGGAAAAATATCAGAGTCGCCGAAGCTGTCAAAACAAGACAGCGCGGCACGGCGCTGTCTAGGCCGCCATTCGGCCATAGCGGGCTAAGGAGCGCGATTCGGGAGTGTATCTGGTGTGATGCCTTTGCCCGCGTTTGAAGGCCCCCAAAAAAACACCCTTTACACCCCAGAACGACACCCCGGCGATTTTCGTGATCGAAAAGTCGGATAAGCGTCTCCCGTAACTATTTGTTAATGAAATATTTTCTCGGCTGGTTGCACCCCATAGCGACAATCAAGAAATATGATGTTAAAAGGCGTGAACCTGCGGCAATCCTTCCTGCCAGCTCCCAACTGTTCATGCATCGTTCAGACAGCAACCGATAATAATGACGCCATGATGAAACACTTGATTATCTCCCTGCCCCTTGCGGGCCTGATCTCAGTCACTGGCGTCCTCAACG
>NZ_JBBNAN010000272.1:0-7540 GCF_037994405.1 Phyllobacterium sp. | reverse complement strand
TAAAATGGGTACAGAACCGCTCCAGCATGATCGCATCCGTGCGATTGGACTTGGCGGCATAGGCAACGCGTTCCACATGATCAAGCACCAGGGCCCCGGTGCCTTCAAGAAAAACGTTATCCATTTCAAGCCCGGAATAGTCGATCACGTCTTGAACGCGATAGCGCTGCTTCAGCATCTCGATCACGTCGGTGCGGCGTTCCCTGCGCCGGCTCGGCGAATACATTGGATAGACGGCCACATGACCACCGGCATGCGTGGAGAACCAATTGTTCGGGAATACGGAATCCGGTGTCTCCGTCCCCTCGTCTTCAAAAAGATGCACAGTGATTCCTGCCGCCTCCAACTGTGCGGCGGCCGTTGTGACCTCGCGATAGGCCGCGCTCGAAATTGCGTCGGCCTCGCGCTTATCCAGGGACTGGAAGGCGTTGTCCGCGGCGGTTGCAGGGTTGGGTGAAAAACGGTGCGGGCGGATCATTACAACGCTCTTCGGTGCCTGAATAGACAGCAACTTGTTGCTCATCAGCTCATGCCCTTCGAAGAATGCGAGGATTCTCACTGGTTGCGCTGAGCACACCGAAGAGATCGCGCGGGTCAACCGGGTCAGCCAGAAGATCGAGTTCGGTATAGAATTCCGTCCCCTGTACAGCGTCGCGCAGGTAACGCAGCGTTGAGAAATCTTCCGTGGCGAAGCCGACTGAATCGAAAATGGTGATTTGCTCGCGTGAGCGGCGACCTTTGGCTTCGCCAGCGATCACCTGCCACAATTCGGTAACCGGAAAACCCTTCGGCATCTGCTGGATCTCACCTTCGATGCGTGTTTGCTCCGGAAACTCCACGAACACATCGGCGCGCAGCAGGATGTCTCGCTGTAGTTCCGTCTTGCCGGGACAGTCGCCGCCGACCGCATTGATGTGCACTCCGTTGCCCACCATGTTATCGGACAAAATAGTGGCGTTGAGTTTATCGGCAGTGACGGTCGTGATGATGTCGGCTCCAAGCACAGCATCGGCGGTGCTGTCCGCCGAAACGATCTCAAGGCCCCAGCCCGACGTATTGCGTATGAACTTCGCCGTCGCAGCTGGGTCAATATCGTAGACACGCAGCTTGTCCACGCTAAGCAGCGTCTTAAAGGCCAGTGCCTGGAACTCCGACTGTGCGCCGAGACCGATTATGGCCATGGTGCTGGCATCATGGCGGGCAAGATATTTGGCGGCCAGTGCCGACGTCGCCGCTGTGCGCAGCGCGGTCATGATTGTCATTTCGGACAGAAAAGTAGGATAACCCGTGCCGACGTCCGATAACACGCCGAACGCTGTAACCGTCTGACGACCGTCGCGGGTATTCTTCGGATGCCCGTTCACATATTTGAAGCCATAGAGCTTGCCGTCGCTGGCCGGCATCAGTTCGATGACGCCATCGCGGGAATGGCTGGCAACCCGCGGCTCCTTTTCAAACTCGTTCCAGCGGCGGAAATCGCTTTCAATATAGTTGGCTAGTCCCAGGAGAAACCGTTCCATGCCAACGTAACTGATCAACCTCACCATATTATCGACGCCAACGAACTGGACCATGCCCGACCTCCTTGTTTGGAGATCAAATTAGCTCAATGCAATTTGTATATTAAATGCGTAACATGTGCGAAATAGCTCGAAATTTTTTGCAATTTGCATATCAGCCACGTACATTATTCCTATGCATCTATTCGACGAATTGGACCATGCGTTAATCGGCGCACTGCGCGAGGACGGGCGGGCGCCCGTATCCAAGCTTGCTATCATCTTGGGAGTAACACGCGCCACCGTGCAAACACGACTGGACAGACTCCTCGACTCTGGCGCTGTACTGGGCTTCACCATTCGCGCCCGCCAGGATTACGATGAGCGGTCCATTCGCGCCGTCATGCTGATCGAGGTCAGCGGGCGTTCCACCACAACCGTCATCAAATACTTGCGCGGCCTGCCTGAACTTCACTCGTTGCACACAACGAATGGTGCATGGGATCTGATTGCTGAAATAAGAGCTGCGAGTTTGACAGATTTTGATCGCGTGCTTCGCGAAGTGAGAATGGTCGAAGGTGTTCTCAACAGTGAGACCAGCATCATGCTGAGCTCGGTCTAACATATTTTTCCGGACAATGACTTCGTTACGGCTCCGCCTGGCAACTTTTTGGTAGCTCGAAGAGGGTGACTGAAAATAAACGGCAGTCGAGACGGGTACAGAAGCGAGCATCAGGTGCTTCGGCGGAAGAAGCAGCCAATGATCCAGCCGTTGTTGAACCGGCTATTCATGCTTGCCTGCCTGATATTCCGCAGATGGACGGTCGAGTTCGTTCGGGAGCATTTCAGCAGGGTCGTGTGGGGGTTCGCCGGGACCATAGATACGGCGTGGATCGTCGTTGCTGATCAAGCGCTCAAAGGTCTCCGCCGAAAGGACCACGACTGAGGCGCGGCCATGCTTGGTCAGCGTGATCGGCTCGTGCTGCGCTTCGTCTGTGACGGCATTGCATGTGGTGCGTCGCCGTTGTACCGTACAGCCTGACAAGTGCCAAAGTCATCAGTGTACAGCCGGAGCCAACGTCCGGTCGTGCGTTTCTACCCGTTGAATAAGTAGACGCGGACATGGAACTTATCGTCGCCCTTGGCCTGATTGTCTTTAAGGTCGCGTTGCTGATTGCGATCCTGCTGCTGCTGCCCTTGCCACTAACCTGGCTGGAACGCAAGATCGCGGGGCACATGCAACAGCGGATGGGGCCGATGCGCGTGGGGTGGCATGGGCTGCTGCAGCCGGTGGCGGACGGAATCAAGCTCTTAACCAAAGAGGATCACATCCCGGCCGAGGCCGACCGCTTCCTGTTCAAACTGGCGCCAATCCTGGCGCTCGCTCCGCCCTTTGTCGTGTTCGTCGCCATCCCCTTCGGCGAAACCGTCTCGGTCCTCGGCACCGAGATCACACTTTACGTCTCCAACATGAATGTGGCGCTGCTTTTCGTCTTCGCGGTGATCGGGATCGAGGTCTATGGCGTCATCTTCGGCGGCTGGGCCGCTAACAGCAAATACGCTGTCCTGGGCAGCCTCAGGACGTGCGCGCAGATGATCAGCTACGAGATCCCGATGGGGTTTGCGGTCATCGGCGTGGTCATGCTGGCGCACTCCATGAGCCTGCTCGATATCGTGCGCGCGCAGGCCGATGTGTGGAACATCGTCTACCAACCGGTCGGCTTCTTCGTGTTCTTCGTCGCCGGACTGGCCGAAGCGCAGCGCATTCCCTTCGACCTGGCGGAAGCGGAAGGCGATCTGGGTGCCGGGTTCCACACCGAATACAGCGGTATCCGCTTTGCATTCTTCATGGTCAGCGAATACGCCATCGTGTTGCTGGTGTCTGTCCTGGTGGTGATCCTGTTCTTCGGCGGCTGGAACGGCATACTGGTCCCCCTGCCACCGCTCCTCTGGTTTCTGCTCAAGGTTGCATTCTTCGTCTATTTGTTTATCTGGTTCCGCTTCACTTTCCCGCGCTACCGCTACGACCAACTGATGGCGATCGGATGGAAAGTCTTGCTTCCTTTGTCGATGGCGAACATAATCATAACCGGTGTTGCTTTCTTTTAGGGGCCGCAGCGGCTCCGTAGCGAGGCGGCGATGTCGCTTGCACGGGACAGAGTTGGAACTTGGATCGGATGGGCGTTCTTCGCCGATCTAGCGAGTGGTTTGGCTCTGACCTTCGGCTACATGTTCTCCAGATCCGTGACCATGCAGTATCCGGACAAAGAAAAATGGTTGCCCTACTCGCGTTACCGCGGGCATCACTTCCTGAAGCGCGACGAAGGGGGCGAGATCAAATGCGTGGCCTGCGAGCTCTGCGCGCGGATTTGTCCCTGCGACTGCATCGAAGTCATCCCCTACGAGGACGAGAAGGGCAACCGTCGCCCGGCAAAGTTCGAGATCGACATGGCCCGGTGCCTATTTTGCGGGCTGTGCGAGGACGCCTGCCCGGCCGACGCGATCGCTCTTGGCCAGCAATACGAATTCTCGAGTCTTGCCTCGCGTGATTTGGTGATCGGGCGAGACGATCTGCTCGGCAAGCCGGGCAAGGCGACGACCGGCGGCGGCGTGGTCACTGCGCGCTTGAACACCGAACAGGACGTTCTGGTCGAGACGAGCGAGCCGCAGGGGTACAACTGGTGGCGGAATATCCGGCGAACATGAAGGCGCGCCAGCCGTAGCGCGCAGACAGGAGGTTCAGATGCACGTCTGCCAAATCTTGAAGAGCAAGTCTCCCGAGCTCATTTCGGTCACACCCGATCAGCCGATGGTAGAGGCCCTGCGGCTGTTTCGAGACAATAACATCGGCTTCGTGGTCGTCGGCCGTTCGCCCGGGGAATGCCTGGGCACGCTGTCGGAGCGAGATTGCTGCAATGCGGTGGCTGAATACGGAACCGAGGCGCCCGTAATGCGGGTCGCCGACATCATGAACCGCAGTGTGGCGACCTGTTCGACAGAGGATTTTCTGCCCTTTGTGATGGCGATCATGACCGAGCGGCGCACGCGCCATGTATTGGTCATGGATGGTGACACCGCCGTTGGCGTGGTGAGCATCGGCGACGTGGTCAAGCACCGGCTCGACGAATCGCTGCGCAACGAGCAGGCTCTGCACGAATACATTGCCGGGACTGCTCATCACTGACGTCGCCGGATCGAGGTCCAGACGCGGGTTCAGGGCAGGTAGCAGTGAGCCCCGTAATGCCTCAGCTCAGATCCCCAGGCCCCGCCCCGACTCCGACGACGGTGGCGATCTCGAAGGCTGCGTGCGCCTTTTGAACGTCCACCGGACATGGATATTCGCCCCGCCGCATCAGTCTGTTGAGACGCAGGGCTTTGTAGTTTTCGGGAACGAACACGAGGCCCCTGGGAAAACGCTTGTTGACCTTAAGTTGCGCGGTCAGCTCGCCCTGGGCGGATCGCACGACCACCTGATCGCCATCCGAAAGGCCCAGCTGCGCGGCATCCCGCGCGCCCATCTCGACATAGGGGTCATCGGCGACCGTATTTAGAATTTCCGATCGCTCGGAAAGATATCCGTTGTGGAACAGGCAGTTGCCAGTGACCAGCATGAGCCGGTCGGTTGCAATGGGGGCAGGCGGGGGGGCGAAGAACTCGCCAACCGGCGGCGCAAGGGCCGCCTTGGTGAATGCTCCGTCGACGCCAAGCCCGTCATGGGTTAGCCGCTCGTAGGCGGGAACCAGCCGGGCAATCTCGTCGAAAATCTCATGTTGAAACGATGGCCTCAATGCTTGGTTGCGAAGCGCCGCAACGAAGTCGAAGATCGCCAGATTGCCCCGCGCCTCAAAGGTGGGTTCGCGGAACTTACAAACCTTCTGGGTGCGGCCTTCATTGTTGGTGAAAGTGCCCGATTCCTCGCCATAACTTGCTGCGGGCAGCACCACATCGGCTAGGCCCGCCGTATCGGTAAGGAACGCGTCCTGCACGATCAGGAGATCGGCGGCACCAAGCGCCCGCTGCACGAACGCTCGGTCAGGATAGGACATCAGGGGGTCGCTTCCGACGATATAGAGCGCGCCCATTCGCCCGCTGTCACAGAGCTCCAGCATGGCGTCGAAATCCACGCCCGGTTCAGACGGGATTTCGGCGCCCCACGCCCGTTCGAGCGTTGCGCGCGCCGCGTCATCGTCGACCGCACGCAGCCCCGGCAGCGCCAGCGGCAGAACGCCCATATCCCAGGCGCCGAGCTGGTTGGCACGGTCAAAGAGAAACTGCATCGCCAGTCCCTTGCCGAGTATGCGCAGAACCTGCAAAAGGTTGTTGAGCTGCTGCAACGTCGCGCGCGCTAGCGGCGACCTCAGGAGGTCGGCGCTGACAAGTACGGTGACGCTCCGACCTTCCAGCAGCGCTGTGGCTAGACGGTCCGGTTCGTCACTGTCGGTGGCCGCTGCTGGCCTGCCGGTTGTCGTGCCGATGTCCGCAAGAACGTCGCCCGGCAGGGCCTGACTAGCCGCCGTCACGAGACCGGTCACCACCGCGGCAAGGCTCGCAGCCTCACCGCCCGGCGCAACGCGAACGACCGCCCGGGCATCGGCGTCCAGACGCGATGGCCGCGCCGACAGCATGAGCAACCCGGTCTGCCGTCGCCGCGCGCCGTCGCGCAGCAGGTATTCGGTGACCGGGTTTTCGTCGGTCACGTTGCCACCGACGATAAGCACGCAGTCGTTGCCGATCACTTCCTCCAACGGCGAGCGGGTGTAGAAGCTCGCCACCAACGGGCCGAGCGTATCGAAAGGCGTGGACCAGCGCGACGCGCAGTCTATGTTGTTGGTCCGCAATACCGTGCGCATCATTTTCTGGAATTGATAAAGCATCTCGTTGGGAAGGCGCGGCGAGGCCAGCCCGCCCGCAGGCTTTCCCTCGACGGCCGACAGGCGCCGTCGCAGGTAGTCCCCCGCTTCTTCCCAGGAAACCGGAACAAGGGCGCCATCACGACGGACCATCGGCCGCTTGATCCGATCCCGGCTCTCGACGAAATCAAGACCAAAGCGCCCCCGCACGCAGAGCGTTTCGCGGTTGACCCCGTGCTCCGCTTTCGAGCGGACCCTCATGAACTCGCCCTTGCGCGCGCCGACGGTCAGCTGGCAGCCGGTGCCGCAATGCGGGCAGATGGTGTCGGTCTCGGCCAGATCCCAGGGCCGCGCTTTGTAGCGATAAGGGAAGCTCATCAACGCTCCGACTGGACAGACCTCGACGCAATTGCCGCATTGGTCGCAACTCGCGAGACTGCCCTCGAAGCCGGTCACGGCGGTATCCATGCCTTTTTCGACCGTGCCCAAGGCGACCGCGCCGACCACCTCCTCGCACATTCGCACGCAGCGCTGGCACTGGATGCAGCGGTTGACGTTCATAATGATGACCGGGCTGAGACGGATGTCCTTGGAGTGGAACACACGTTTAGCATCGCGGAACCGGCTTTCGCCAGGCCCGTATGCCATCACCATGTCCTGAAGCTCGCACTCGCCGCCCTTGTCGCAGATCGGGCAGTCGAGGGGGTGGTTGGCGAGCAGCATGTCGAGCATGGAAGAGCGTGTTTCGTCGATCAGCGGCGTATTCGTCCGCACGACCATGCCGTCGGTGACCGCGGTGGCGCAGGAAGGCTGCAGCCGCCGCTGCCCCTCGATCTCCACCAGGCACATGCGGCATGAGGCCAGCGCCGGCAGCCGCTTCAGATAGCAAAAGGTCGGGATGTCGATGCCCAAACGCTCGGCCGCCTGCAGCACCGTAGAGCCCGCCTCCACTTCCAGCGTTTGTTCATTGATCGTGACGCTAATCATGACTTTCTTGCGGCCTTCTTCCTGCGCTCCTCAGTGAAATGGGCACCTGCGCTCTTCGATATGAGCGACGAATTCATGCTCGAAATGCGTCAGTGCGGCCCGCAGCCCCATGGCCGCGCCGTCGCCCAGAGCGCAGAACGTGTTGCCGAAAATGCCCTTGCAGAGCGCCTCCAGCTGTTCCAGATCGCCCGGCGCGCCCTGCCC
>NZ_JBBNAN010000271.1:0-12307 GCF_037994405.1 Phyllobacterium sp. | reverse complement strand
GCGGGATCTTGTCTTGCAAAGTCCGGCCAGCAACGGCAATATCCATGGGACATTTGCCTTGCGCTCACCTGTTAGACCGAACCCGATCGGTACCTCGATAGTGATGCTTGAGAAGGTTGACGGAAATGTCCTCATGGTGCGCGGACTCGACTGCTTGGACGGAACTCCCCTGCTGGATATCAAGCCGGACAGAACGCTGTTCGAGCCTATCGCACCACCGCAACCTTTAGATTTCGAGACAAGCGATATTCGCACCGCACCCTATTGTCACAAAGCGTGATGCGGTGATGCGTTAGTCGATGGCTGCCATCACGTCGGACGCCTTGACGACCCCATAGGCTGTATCGCCGACTTTCAGGCCGAGCTCATCGACCGCCTCATTTGTGACGGAGGCAGTCCCGCCGATCCGCCGACGTCGATGCGAACATGCGCAGTCGTTGCGCCCTTGACCACGTCGACGACAGGTCCCTTGAGGCGGTTGCGTGCACTGATTTTCTTTTTTCTCCCTCGGTGACGAGATGGCTCGCGCTTGTACACAACAAGGGGCGGCGTTGCTTACAATGTAGGCGCACCATCCGGTGAAATCCGTCCGGTTTCTTCTTCCCAGTGCTTGCGGCAAAGGGAGACGTAGGCCGATTTCTCGATAGCGACCTGATCACCTTCGATCAGCGCCTTGCCCTGGGGGTCATGCCGGACGACCATAGTCGCCTTGGCGCCGCAATGGCAGATCGTCCGGATTTCACGCAATGTGTCTGCGATGGCCAAGAGCTCGCACGAGCCTGGGAAAAGCTTGCCCTGAAAGTCGGTGCGCAGACCGTAACACATGACTGGAATATTGAGCCTGTCTGCGACACGCGCCAATTGCCAGACCTGATCCTTGGTCAGAAACTGTGCCTCATCGACAAAGACGCAGCTCAGCACATTTTCGGCGTGAGCAGCCGCGATTCGCTCGAACAGCATGTCGCTTTCGCGATAAAGTTCAGCCTCAGAGGAGACCCCCAGGCGGGAGGTGATTCGTCCAACGCCATTTTCGGCATAATGCGCGGCAGTGAACAGCATCGTTCGCATGCCACGTTCCTGATAATTATAGGAAGCTTGCAGGAGCAGCGTGGATTTCCCTGCATTCATTGCCGAGTAACTGAAATAGAGTTTTGCCATATCTGCTTTAACCAGAATTGAGCCGCCACATGAAGCCTCCCATGCTCCTTGCCCGCAACTTTTGTCGGAATTTCAACAACTGTCGCGATTTGACTGGAATTATGCGCGCCTATGCTTGAATGCCCGTCGATTTGGTGCTTGGTTCTTGCAACCTATCAACAACCGGGAAAAACCCGGAGAGGGAGAACTATCGATGAACGTGCTATCTAAATTCACTGTTTCCCTGGCACTGACATTGGCGGCGAGCACCGCTTTCGCTGCCGAACCTGAGAGTTGCAAGGCCGTTCGATTCGCCGATGTGGGCTGGACCGATATTACGGCAACCACCGCGGCAACGAGTGAAGTGTTGAAGGGGCTAGGTTATTCGACCGATACCAAGGTTCTTTCCGTCCCGGTGACCTATGCGTCGCTTGGCAAGAAGGACATGGATGTATTCCTCGGCAACTGGATGCCGACCATGGCCGCAGACATCAAGCCATACGTTGAAAACAAGACCGTGGAGGATCTTGGCCCGAATTTGACCGGTGCGAAATATACCCTCGCTGTGCCGCAATACCTGTATGACGAAGGTCTGAAGGACTTCAAGGATATCGCCAAGTTCAAGGACAAACTTGGCGGCAAGATTTACGGCATCGAGCCGGGTAACGATGGTAACCGACTGATTCTCGGCATGATCTCCAAGGACCAGTTCGGCCTTAAAGGTTTCGAGCTGGCCGAATCGTCTGAACAGGGGATGCTGGCGCAAGTCGCCAAGCAAACGAAGAGCAAAAAGCCAATTGTGTTCCTCGGCTGGGAACCGCATCCGATGAATACGAACTTCAAGCTGGCCTATCTTTCCGGTGGCGATGATGTGTTCGGCCCGGATTTCGGCGGCGCCGTCGTCCATACCAATGTTCGTGCCGGTTACACCACTGAGTGCCCGAATGTTGGCAAGCTTCTGGCCAATCTCAAGTTCAACCTGAAAATGGAAAATGAGATCATGGGCAAGATCCTCGACGATGGCGAGGACGGGGCAAAGGCAGCATCGGAGTGGCTCAAGGCAAATCCGGCTATCCTCGACACCTGGCTCGCCGGCGTGACGACTTTCGATGGCAAGGAAGGCTTGCCCGCTGTCAAGGCGAAGCTCGGACTATAATGTTCGATCCTGAACGGGATCGACTGAGGACAAAAAGAACATCAGCCGCCCGGTCTACCGGCCGGACGGCTCTTTCCGCTTATTCGTTGTAACGACAGAGGGATAGTTCGGCTTGGACTGGTTAACGCAAGACAAGATTCCGGTTGGCAGGACGGCGAAAGCCATCGTCGATTGGCTCACCAACAATTTCGCCTGGTTCTTTGATGGATTGGCGTTTCTAATGCAGGGCTTCATCGACGGGCTGATGTTCGTGCTGAAATATCCGCACCCGTTGATCATGATCGCGATATTCGCCGCCATCGCCTACGCGCTGCGGCGCTCGTTGGCAGTCACCGTGCTGACCATCCTTGGCTTCCTGTTCATCCTGAACCAGGGTTACTGGCAGGAGACAATGGAGACGCTGACGCTGGTTCTGTCCTCCTGCATTTTGTGCATGGGTATCGGCGTTCCCATCGGCATCATTGCCGCACACCGGCCAAAATTCTACGCAGCTATCCGGCCAGTTCTCGATCTGATGCAGACATTGCCGACATTTGTCTATCTGATCCCCGCCATTGTCTTTTTCGGCATCGGCATGGTCCCGGGCCTGCTTGCAACAGCAATCTTCGTCCTTCCCGCGCCTATCCGACTAACTCATCTCGGCGTCTCTTCAACCCCATTGCATCTGGTCGAAGCCGGTGAAGCCTTCGGCGCATCCTCGCGCCAGCTCCTGTGGAAAATCGAACTGCCCTACGCCATGCCGCAGATACTGGCGGGTCTTACCCAGACGATCATGCTGTCGCTCTCCATGGTGGTTATCGCGGCGCTGGTCGGTGCTGACGGCCTCGGCGTTCCCGTCGTCCGGGCCCTCAACTCTGTCAACACCGCTCTGGGCTTTGAGGCGGGCCTTGTCATCGTGGTCGTTGCAATCGTGCTTGACCGTATCTTCCGTCCCGGTAAGGAGCCAGGTGAATGACCGCGATCACACTGGAAAATGTCTGCATCATCTTCGGCAAGAAGACTGACGATTCACTTGCCTTGGCCGATCAGGGCAAAACCCGCTCCGACATCCAGGCCGAAACCGGCCATGTCCTGGGGGTGCATAATTGCTCGATCACCATTGCCGAAGGCGAGATAGTCGTCCTGATGGGCCTGTCCGGTTCGGGAAAATCCACACTCCTTCGCGCGATCAACCGGCTCAATCCGATCTCACGCGGCTCGGTAGTCGTCCACAATAGCGGGCGTTCCATCGACGTCGGCAAGGCCGATAAGGCAACATTGCGTGACCTGCGCAAGCACCTCGTATCAATGGTGTTCCAGCAATTCGGCCTTCTGCCCTGGCGCACAGTGGAAGAGAATGTCGGCTTTGGCCTTGAGCTGTCGGGCGTTTCAAAGGAAGAACGGGCAAAGGCGGTTCAACAGCAACTGGAACTTGTCAATCTGAAGGACTGGGCCAAGCGCAAGGTCGGGGAACTCTCCGGCGGCATGCAGCAGCGTGTTGGCCTCGCACGCGCTTTCGCGACGGGCGCGCCGATACTCCTCATGGATGAGCCGTTCTCGGCACTTGACCCGCTGATCCGAACGCGGCTTCAGGACGAGCTTCTTAGCCTGCAGGAGCGCCTGAAGAAGACCATCGTCTTCGTCAGCCATGATCTCGATGAAGCGATGAAGATCGGCAATCGCATTGCCATCATGGAAGGCGGACGCATCATCCAGTGCGGAACGGCGCAGGACATTCTGCTTAATCCTGCCAACGATTATGTAGCGGATTTCGTTGCCAATATGAATCCGCTCGGCGTTCTGACAGCGGCCGATATCATGGTACCGCTCGATCGGTCGCGGGCTGCCGACCGGCCCTTTGCCGCAACGGCACGACCGGAAACACCGGTTCGCGAGATCATGCAGGCTGTTGCAAAGAACAGCGGCGATGTCGGCATCGTCGACAAAGGCGCGATCCTTGGCATGATTTCCGCAGACGACATCGTCCGGGGCCTGCTGAAGCATCAGAGAAATTAGCTTGCGCTAGTCTTCGCTCTCGTCTTCATCATCGCCGGCTTTGGTGGCCGGCCGCCACGAGTGCGGTGAGACTTTCTTCTGCGTGCTCGAATCCGTGAAGATCCACCAGCCGGCGTCGGTTTCGTCAAACTGGCCACCGGTGGCCTTCAGGCGGTCAAGAGAACGATACTGTCCAATGGATTCGTTCTCCTGCCCGTCCTCGTCAGTCCAGAATACCTGAACCTTGCTGCCGTCCTTCGGTGCGGTTGAAATCGGCTGCTTTCCGCTCACGGCAATCCTCCTCAGGCAGCTGCTTTCTTCTTGGCGAGACGTGCTCTGATGCTTTCGACATCGGATTTCGGCGTCGCCGCGAACAGCGTCTTTGTGTAGCTGTGCTGCGGATCGGAAAACACCTCATCGCGCGTGCCATATTCGACCACTTCGCCGTAATACATTACCATTACCTCGTCGGCGATGTAGCGCACCACCGACAAATCATGGCTGATGAAGACATAGGTCAGGTTGAACTCATCCTGCAGATCGGCCAGCAGATTGAGCACCTGCGCCTGAACCGACAGATCAAGAGCAGACACGGGCTCATCCAGCACAAGCAGGCTCGGGCTCAGCATCAAAGCGCGGGCGATGGCGATACGCTGGCGCTGACCGCCGGAGAACATGTGCGGATAGCGATTATAATGTTCCGGACCAAGGCCCACCTTCACCAGCATCTGCATGGCTAGATCACGCCGCTCAGCTGCAGTCCTGTTGGTATTGAGCAGGAGCGGTTCGCCCAGCACTTCGCCGATCTTCTGGCGCGGATTGAGCGAGCCATACGGATTCTGGAAGATGATCTGCACTTTCCGGCGCATCTGCGGTGTCACACGATCCTTGGCAATGTTGATAGGCTTGCCATCGATCAGCAATTCGCCGGACGTTTGTGGATCGATCAGCGTCAGAATGCGGCCAAGGGTCGACTTGCCGCAGCCACTCTCGCCAACGATCGCAAGTGTCTTGCCCTTTTCGAGCGTGAAGCTGACACCCTTGACCGCACGAACGGTCTTCGCCTTGCCGAACAGGCTGCCACCAACATGATAGTCCCGAACAATATTGCGCCCCTCAAGAACAACTTCGGTCATGATGGCACTCCTGTATTGGCGGCCTCGTGCTTCATGAAATCCGCAACAGTCGACAAGCGGTCGCCCGTTGCGTTTTCCGGCAAGGCCGAAAGAAGTGCACGCGTATAAGGACTCTTGGGCGACTCGAAGAGGGAGAGCACATCGGCCTCCTCCATCTTGCGGCCCTTGTATTGAACAATGACGCGATCGGCGGTTTCCGCAACCACGCCCATGTCATGGGTGATCATAATCAGGCCCATGCCGTATTTCGCTTGCAGGCTGACGAGAAGATCGAGGATCTGCTTCTGGATGGTCACATCAAGCGCTGTGGTGGGTTCATCGGCAATCAGCAATTTCGGATTGCAGGCAATCGCAATGGCAATCATGACACGCTGGCATTGGCCACCCGACATCTGATGTGGAAACGAGTTCAACCGCTCGTCCGGTGTCGGGATGCCAACCTGCTGCAATAATTCGATTGCACGCTTGCGCCGTGTTTTCGCATCCATTTTCATGTGGAAGCGCAACACCTCTTCCAGCTGAAACCCGACCGTGAAGCAAGGATTGAGGCTCGCCATCGGCTCCTGGAAGATCATGGCGACGTCGCGGCCGACGATTTCCCGCCGCTGCTTCGTCGTCATGGTCAAGAGGTTATGGCCATCGAATGTCATGCTGTCGGCTGTCACAGTCGCCGTCTTGGGCAAGAGCCCCATGACCGCAAGCATGGCCACCGATTTACCCGAACCGGATTCGCCGACGATCGCCAGGACCTCGCGAGCATCTACGGACAGATCGATTCCCTGCACGGCCATGAACTGGCCAGTGCTGGTATCAAAGCCAACGGAGAGGTTTTTGATTTCAAGCAGCGCCATGATCTCAGCTCCTCTTCAACTTGGGATCGAGAGCATCACGCAGGCCGTCACCAACGAGGTTGATCGCAAGGACAGTAATGAGGATTGCCAAACCGGGGAATGTGACGACCCACCAGGCGCGCAGGATGAATTCGCGCGCTTCGGCAAGCATCGTACCCCATTCCGGCGTTGGCGGCTGTGCACCCATGCCAAGAAAGCCGAGAGCAGCCGCTTCAAGGATTGCGTTGGAGAACGACAACGTTCCCTGCACAATGAGCGGAGCAAGGCAATTGGGCAGGATCGTCTTGAACATCAGACGAAGGTGGCCGGCACCGGCAAGCTTGGCGGCGATCACATATTCCCGGTTCTTCTCGCTCATCACCGCGGCACGGGTCAGACGCGCGAAGTGCGGCTGCAAGACCAGCGCAATGGCGATCATGGCATTGAAGAGGCCAGGTCCCAAAATCGCGACAAGGACCAATGCCAGCAGCAGTGGTGGAAAGGCAAGGATGATGTCCATGATACGCATGATCAGCACATCCACCCAGCCGCGGAAATAACCAGCCAGAACACCAAGGATAACACCGGTGAACATGGAGATCGTGACAACGATCAGGCCGATGAACAATGAGAAACGGGCGCCATATATCAACCGCGAAAGCAGGTCGCGGCCAACAGCGTCTGTTCCAAGCGGGAACATCGGGTTGCCGGCCGCCTGCCACGACGGCGGCGTCAGCAGCGCTTCTCGATATTGTTGGTACGGCGCATGCGGTGCAAGGACCGGCGCGAATATGGCGACCAGTACCAGAAATACGAGAATGGCAAGGCCAATCACAGCGCCTTTGTTGACGCTGAAATAAAACCAGAATTCCGAGAACCGTGCCATTCGGCCCGAACTCTGGGCAGAGGCAACTGGTACGGGCGGGGAAACTTCGTTAGTCACTGTTCCTCACTTTACGCGAATGCGCGGGTTGACGACCGCATAGAGCAGATCGACAATCAAATTGACGGTCATGACGATGAGCGCGACCAGCATTAGACCGCCCTGCACAACGACATAATCGCGCTTGGCAATGGCGTCGATCATCCATTTGCCGATGCCCGGCCAGGAGAAGATCGTCTCCGTCAGGATGGCCCCGGCCATCAACAGGCCCATTTGCAATCCGATCGTGGTGATGACAGGAATCATCGCATTGCGCAGCGCATGGACGCCGATGACGCGTCTGGGCGCGAGACCCTTTGCCCGCGCGGTACGCACATAGTCCTCGCCCAGGACTTCAAGCATGGCTGAGCGGGTCTGCCGGGCGATCACGGCGAGCGGAATGGTGCCAAGCACAATGGTTGGCAAAACCAGATGCGAGAACGCCGACTTGAAGGCACCTTTCGGCCCGGAAATCAGGCTGTCGATCAGCATGAAACCGGTGGTCGGCTTGAAGAAATAGATCAGGTCCATACGGCCCGAAACCGGGGTCCAGTGCAGAATGCCTGCGAACAGGATAATCAACAGGATTCCCCACCAGAAGATCGGCATGGAATAGCCGACCAGCGCAATGCCCATGCTCAGCTGATCGAAGACTGATCCGCGCTTGACGGCAGCGAAGATGCCGGCGGGAATGCCGATGATCACGGCGAATAACATGGCGCAGATGCTGAGCTCAAGTGTTGCCGGGAAAAGCGTCAGGAAGTCGGTAATGACCGGACGTTTGCTGGCGATGGAGGTTCCGAAGTCGCCGTGGAATATGTTCGCTACAAACGAGAAGTACTGTTCCCAGATTGGCCGGTTGAAACCGAATTGCTCCATGAGCAACTGATGGCGTTCCGGAGTCATGCCGCGTTCACCGGCAAGAGCGATGACGGGATCTCCAGGGAGAAGCCGGATGAAAATAAAGGCTATGAAGCTGATGCCAATGAATGTTGGGATCAGCAGCAGCACACGGGATGCGATATAACGGAACATGGCAACCTAGAAAAATGCGATACCGGCTCGTAGCCGGTATCGCGAGGAGTGAATTACTCAGTGATATCAACAGCTTCGAAGTTGTGCACGCCAAACGCACTCGGAACATAGCCGGTCACGTTCTTGGTCATCGCCGTCGTAACGAGCGAGTGAGCCAGCGTTGCCCACGGAGCTTCGCGCTTGAACACAACCTGGGCTTCTTCGTAGAGCTTGGTGCGTTCGGCAACGTCGGATACCACAGCGGCCTTGTCGATCAGGTCTGTGAACTCCTTGTTGCACCAGGCAGCGCGGTTGGAACTTCCAACAGCCTGGCAGGAAAGCAACGTTGCGAGGAAGTTGTCCGGATCGCCATTGTCGCCGGTCCAGCCAATGATGACGGCACCGTCATGCTTCGGATCCGAGGCACGCTTCAGATATTCCTGCCAGTCATAGCTGACGATCTCGACCTTGACGCCAACCTTGGCAAAGTCGGACTGTAGCAATTCCGCCGTGCGACGGCCGTTCGGCATGTAAGGACGGACCACGGGCATCGCCCAGATCTTCATCGAAAGATCCTTGACGCCAGCCTTTTCAAGGGCTGCCTTTGCCGCTTCAGGATTGTATTCGTCATCCTTGATCGACTTGTTGTAGGACCACATCGTTGGCGGGATCGGGTTGACCGCAGGGGTGCCCTGGCCAAGATAGACCGCATCAACGATAGCCTTCTTGTCGATAGCCATGTTGAGCGCCTTGCGCACTTCCGGCTTGTCGAAAGGAGCCTGGGTCGTGTTGTAGGCAAGCGTCGAAACGTTGAGGCCGCTTTCCTGGATCACCGTCAGGTTGCTGTCGGCCTTAAGGCCCTCCACATCAGCCGGATCCGGGTAGATGGTCAGCTGGCATTCGCCGGCCTTGAGCTTCTGGACGCGAACGGCCGCATCAGGCGTTACCGCGAAGATAAGGTTGTCGAGCTTGACCTTGCCTTTCCAGAACGTCGGATTTGCTTCATAGCGGATAGCCGTGTTGAGCTGATAGTCAACGAACTGGAACGGACCGGTACCAACCGGCTGTTCGTTGAACTTCTGCTGCGTGCCATCGGCCTCAAGCTTGTCGGCATATTCCTTGGAGACGATCGACGAGAAGTCCATGGCCAGGTTCGCAATCATCGGCGCGTTTGGCTTGGTCAGCGTGATCTTGACAGTCAGGTCGTCGACCTTCTGGACGGACTTGACCAGCTTGGGGAAGTCCATGCCTTCAAAATATTCGTAGGAAGCGCCATCGACATACTTCGCCCACTTGCTGCCTTCCTTCTGACGTTCGAAGGAGAAGACAACGTCATCGGCGTTGAGGTCGCGCGTTGGCGTGAAATAGCTCGTCGTCTGGAACTTCACGCCCGGACGCAGCTTAAATGTATATTCAAGGCCGTCGTCGGAGATCGACCAGCTCTCGGCCAGCGCCGGTTCGACTTCGGAACTGCGTGGCTTGAATTCCACCAGCTTGTTGAAGACGGCTTGTCCCGTCGCGTCGAGTGTCTCACCACCCGTATAAAGCGCCGGATCAAAACCGCCAGGAGCAGCTTCGGAGCAGAAAACGAGCGTCTTGGCTGCGGCTCCACCTGCCATCAGCCCACCCGTCAGCATTGCGAGCGCCGTGGCCGCAAGGAGTTTCTTGTAGGTATTCATCTTTTCCACCTTCAGAGGTTTTTTTGTGTTGCCGGCCCCCATGCCTGCAACGAAGTTTGCATGGAAGCCTTTGCAATGTCGCAATGCAAGCAGATTTATTCGCAGTCAACCCGTCCAATGCCGCATAATTGACGATTCTGGGGAAAGTCGCGCTTTGATGGGATAAAAGAGTGAAATTCACCAAAGATTCGTCCACTGACTTTCGGGATACGGTGCGGGACCAATCTTGAAATTGCCGCGAATAAGACGAATTTCCATCGCCAAAAGTGGTTCTGCGACTGGATAAGCACCCAAACTCGTGCGAGAAGTCATGAAAGCGCGAAAAGGAGAGGCATTTTGAACATTCAGGGCCAAACGGCGATAGTAACAGGCGGCGGGTCGGGTCTAGGTGCCGCGACCGCACGGGCATTGGCTGACAAGGGTGCCAAAGTTGCGCTTTGCGATATCAATCTTGAAGCGGCAAAGAAAGTCGCTGGCGAAATCGGCGGCCTCGCGCTTTCTTGCAACGTGTCGAGCGCCGATGATGCCCAAAAAGCTGTTTCGCGCGTCGTAGAAGAACTTGGCACGCCGCGCATACTTGTCAATTGCGCCGGCATCGCCAATGCCGGGCGTATTGTTGGCCGTGACGGCCCGCACGACCTCGAACTTTATCGCCGCGTGATCGAGGTCAATCTCATTGGCTCGTTCAATATGTTGCGCCTGGTCAGCGATTTGGCTTCGAAGCTCGAACCTTTGGACACTGGCGAGCGTGGTGTGATCATCTCGACCGCATCGGTTGCAGCCTTTGACGGCCAGATCGGTCAGGCTGCCTATGCCTCTTCAAAAGCTGGTATCGCCGGCCTTACCCTGCCTGCCGCACGCGAGCTTGCGCGCTTCGGAATCCGCGTCATGGCAATCGCGCCGGGCATTTTTGGTACACCCATGCTGCTCGCCATGCCGCAGGAGGTTCAGGACTCTCTGGCCGCCTCTATCCCCTTCCCGTCCCGGCTTGGAAAACCAGAAGAATACGCGGCGCTTGCGCTCCACATCATCGAGAATCCCATGCTGAACGGCGAAACGATACGGCTTGACGGCGCGATCCGCATGGCACCGAAATAGGGATCAAAGCGGCCCCTGGCGATTTTCTGTTTAATGTCGGTCATCTTATTTCAATATGCCAAACTATGGTGCAGACGGCTGACCCGAATGAACCCGATCGTGAAAAAGGTGACAGATGTCCGTTGCTGATCGTCTCGTAGTGCTCCTGCCGGGCTTTGAACATATGCCCGTAGAGGCTCATCACAGACGCTTCGTGCGGGAAGCGAGAAAGACGGCTCCGGTCTATGATATTCAGATCGAGGAGACGTCACCGCTTACCATTTCGGTTGCCGAAGGCGCGGTTTCGGCCGGCAAGTTCAGCCTGTCTTCCTCCGGGAAGGACTGGTCATCCAGGACTGACTTTATTTTGTACGGCCTCGGCGATATCACCATGTCCTACGCGGCAAGAAACCCGCTCGTACGGCTCTTGAGTGGGATCGCCGCACTTTTCGACTTTGTCCTGACCGGAACATTCTTCCGCTTCGTTGCAACCAGCTGGCGCTATGCATTGTTTTTCCTTTATCCACTCGTGCTGATCGCGGCCGCCATTGCGGCCTCCTTTGGTGTTGGCCAGGTCGCCCGGAACCTCGGAGCGGGCGGGACGATCATTCCGGTTGCACTGTCGCTCCTCTTCCTTATCGCCCTGATTTGTCTTGCCGCACGCAAGATGCACTTTCTGCTCATAATGGACGACTGGGCATTCGCTCGCGACATGGCCCGTGGCCGACGTCCCGAAATCATGGCCAAGGTGAAGAATGTCATCTCCAATGCGGCGGCACATATCAGCAGTGCACCGCCAAATGCCGAAATTATCGTGGCGGCACACAGCCTCGGCGCGATCTGTGCGCTCCAAATTCTCAATGCCGCCCTCGATCGGGATGGTTCGCGTCGCTACGGCCTTCTCACGGTTGGTTCCAGCCTCCTTAAAGTCGCACTGCATCCCGCAGCCCGCAGCTTGCGCGAGAGCGTCGAGACCGTCGTACATAGCGACGCGATCTGGGTGGATGTGCAGGCACTGACGGACCCGATGAATTTCTACAAATCAGACCCCGTGCGCGATTTGAAACTTGCGGGCGGAACATCTCCGGTGCTTGTCAGGGTACGGTTCCGCAGCCAGCTTTGCGAGGAGGCATACAATGCCATCCGCCGGAATTTTTTCCGGGTTCATCGCCAATTTGTCTTTGGCGTCGAAAAACGCACGCATTATTCCTGGCACGCGATTTTGTGCGGCCCGGAGCGCTTTGCCAACGTTGCCGCACAAGGTGGTCTTCCATGCGATGGCTCTGCGTCTACTCCCGTCTCGCTCAACGTTCCCGAAACCGTGACAACATGATTTCTCTCGTCTCTGCTGGCAAAGTTCTTTGGGTCGCTTTTGTTGCTAG
>NZ_JBBNAN010000270.1:0-3023 GCF_037994405.1 Phyllobacterium sp. | reverse complement strand
GGAACAGTGTCGCCAGCGACGAGTTCCGCGTCACAGCCGTAGCCTTCAGTAAGGATAATCTTGTCGAGGTTGGCCAATGCTTCCGCCGACTGCCAGTTCATGTTGGCAATGGTGACGGTGCCACATTCTGCAGCTGATGCCGATCCGGCGTAACCGAAAAGCCCCGCGGCCAGTAGAAAAGTTGAAGCGAGCAGCTTCTTCATGTTCTTTGTCTCCCACTCATTTTGACAGTTCACCCGAAAACGAATTCTAACTTGGTACTGCCTTACCCAGTCGTTCGCTTATGTGCCATTTGGCATCCTTATCCCGTCAGAATGCAATGGTTTCATTGAATAAATGCGGTATATCGCGACAAGGCCTATCGATATAACGACGCCGGGAATGATTGCGATGCCAGACGGTACATTGCTCACGTGGACATCGTAACAAACGAATGAACGAAAGATCAACGCTTTAGGCAATTTTCCTTCATCATTTCGTTCAGTTCGGACGTGTTTTCGCGTCTTGATCAAACTCACCTGCCGGCGAGATTGTCGATTAAACGACGGGTGAAGCAGGGGCCTGGAAGTGGCTTTCCCATTAGCGCCACGCTGTCTTTACGCTTGAATTTGCATGGCAATAAGCCAGGCAACGATTTTGGCATAGCTGCCATGCAAATCTGCAAGGATGAATGCAGTAAATGCGACACGGCATGGCGAATTTTCATGATCAAACTTTAGGCAGAAAGCGCATTTGATCGGCAACAATGTTTTTCTCTTCGAGGTGCAGAAATGCTCTACATTTTTAATCGCAACAACCGCGTACATATTTCGTGGAATGCCACTGAAAAGCGCAACGCACCTGCCAGCAACGCAAAGAGCGGCATCAGCTCCGCGCTGTCGTTCATCTGGACCCGCTCGGCTGGCTAATCGTCAGCCTCAGCCATTCGCTCAGGGGCCGTTGCCCCCAAGAGGCTGCGGTTTTTCCGTGCCCGTCCGATTGGGTGGGGTTAGCCGCAGCCATATCAAAAAACCGCCCTGTCCGTGATGGATCAGTGCGGTTTTTTGCCAAATTACGCATGGCTTTCTGCCGAACGGTACACTGGCAGAAGTGACGGCTCCGGTACGCAGTACCTGATCCGGAGCGGGAAGCAGGGTCTTGATCTGCTCACCCGTAAAGTTTTAACCGGACATCGTTACCGCGAGGTTATCGAGAGCTTAAGCAAATCTAAATTTTGGAACTTTCCCTGGTTTTCTGAGCCAGATCCAAGCAACGCCAGAGCCAGACGGAAGATGACGCGAATACTCGCATCAGCTAGCGATCAGGCAATTTCGATCAGAATTTGGCCATCCTCGACTCTTACCGGGTACGTCCGCAAATTGACGCAGACGGGGCACCCTTGGCGCCTGGCCGGTCCGATAATCAAAGCGTCCATTGTGCTTGGGACATTCGATGACATGATCCATCACCAGGCCGTCGGCCAGGTGAACCTGCTCATGGGTGCAAAGTCCGTCAGTCGCGAAGTATTCGTCCTCGGGCGAACGATAGATTGCGAAGGTCCTACCACCGTAATCGAAGCGGATACCATCTTCCTCCTCAATATCGTTCGCATTGCCGGCCACAATCCAGTCTTCGATGTCAACACTGCTCATTGTTTCCTCTCTTGGCGAAGCGTATCGTCACTCTGCGGGCACGGCGTGCATTGGCAGCGGACGGCGGACGTACCAGGTTGGGTCTTTCACCTGTCGCAGGACAGCGGGAATTATTTCCGCATAGCACGCCCACAGACCCTGGTAGGCAGGCGGGCACTCGCTCTTGATCATCTTGTGAAGCCTGGGGAGATTGTAGAACGGCACCATGGGGAACATGTGATGCTCGATGTGGTAATTCATGTTGATGTACATAAAGCGGAAGACCGGATTGGTTATCCAGGTGCGCGTGCTCAGGCGATGATCACGAATATCCTCCTGCATGCCGGCGTGCTGGGTGAGATTGAAAAGTTGTGCCATGAAGCCACCGTAGAAACGTGGTAGTACCACAAACAGAGCCGGGAGGATCGATTGTGCCAAAACGCAGGCAACGATAACGCCAGCGAATATTGCGACAAAGGCTCGCGACGACCAGTAGACCTTGCTCTTTTCGCCCTCCGGAATGAAATGGCGTCCCTCCTCATTGAGGCTGCCGAACGCATGACGTACAATTGAGGCGATCTGGGTCAGCCCTGACTTGATGAAGAAGAGGTCGAGGATCATGCCGGGAACATCAGGCGGGCGAGGGACGGCAATTTCCGGGTCGCGGCCAACGAACAGCGTTTCGGTGTGATGGCGCGAATGGCTCCAGCGCCAGTAATGTCCCTCATGCAAGGTCATGAAGCCATTGAGGTGATAGAGAATTTCGTTGATCCAGCGCGTCTTAAATGGAGTGCCGTGGGAAAGCTCGTGCGCATGATGATCGGACATTGAATAGACCAGTGCGTAGACAATGAAGGCCGGAACACACCACAAGGTCCCCCAGGTCAGGTAGGCTACGATCCCGGAGCCGGCAAGAAGCGCGAGCCAGGATCCAAAATGTCTGAGACCTGCGGCGTCGGTCCGCTTTATGAGCTGCTTGAACTCTTTGCGATCCACTTTGGCCGAGAACCATTCTGCCTCAACCTTTTCCTCGAAGGCATCGCCCGTTATGACCGCCGCGCCGTCGGCATTGCCCACCAAGGCATAGCTTCGAATTCCTTCGCTCATTGCGACCTCCCATAAGCGTCGCCAGGCCCGTCGCTGGCGAGCCCAAAATCTACGACCGCCGACGGGCTCGCACAATTGGGTTGAAATATTTCCTTTCAAAACATTTCTAGATCGGGGACCATGTTATGAAAGATTTATTTCATGGAGCACTCATGCATCGCCCGAACATGACCACACTTGCGAAAGAAGCCGGCGTCGGGCTCTCCACTGTCGACCGGGTGTTGAATGGCCGTGCCGAGGTTCGGGAAGAAACCGCGCGCCGCGTGCTCGATGCCGCCGAACGAATTGGGTTTTACGCCACGCCGC
>NZ_JBBNAN010000269.1:0-1842 GCF_037994405.1 Phyllobacterium sp. | reverse complement strand
GTCGAGCCTCCACCCGAGGCTTGCGTAGAATTCCTTCGCCCGATCGACGTCCGAAACAGGGACGACGACGATCTCAAACTTCATGTCCACTCCTGCATTTGTCATGGTTTTCTCCTCGATGTTGATTAGGGAGCGGCCCGCCCGCAGCGCGCCGCGGTTTCTCTCAAATCGACGCAGCGGCCTGAACGCGTCTCGAAGCCCTGGGCTGAAAAGGTACGGTTGTTCCCACGCCGCGAAATGACCTCCCCTTATCGACCTCATGGAAGTAGATCAGGTTGGGATAGGCGCGACGAGCCCATGTCTCCGGGGCTCGATAACTCTACGCTGGAAAGACCGTGATGGCCACTGGGAGCGAGATCTCGGAGATCATCTCCCCAGCCGAGAGAGCAGGACTTCGTGCGCCGCCGTATTCCCAGTACAGCCGCCCTGACGAGGTTGCGCTTTTCGTCGGCGAGTAGCGGGTGTCGCCGAGGCGCTTCATCAGCGGCGCGCCCGTCGTGGGGGGTCGGCTCTGCGAGCGGATCGATGATCTTGAGCTCCTCGAACACCGATCCAGGCCAGCCGTGGGTGATGATCACCGATTGAAGGCTGCCGAACGACTGTTGGCGACGTTGGGCTAAACTAGTTTAACCTGCGCTTTGCCGTGCAAAGCAGTCAAACCAATAGCGGCCATGTGTGTTATACTTGCCTGATGAGGGGAAAAAACAAATTGACGAACATGCTAACGGCAGGAGTGGGACGTGCCGCGCGAAAGTCCGGGCACTAATTCAGGACAATCGTCCAAACCGCCTCGGCGCAAGAATCGCGCATCTGAGGACACTAGCTCGCGACGAATCGTAACCGCACTTTGTTACGATCTGGTTGGATCAACCAATTTGCTTCAACAATTAGATATCGAAGACTATGAGGAACTGATTGATTCATTTCAGAAATCTGCAAGGCAATCAATAACATCACGTTCCGGCGTCATTCAGGTCGAAGCGGGCGACG
This sequence comes from Phyllobacterium sp., assembly GCF_037994405.1. GTDB lineage: Bacteria > Pseudomonadota > Alphaproteobacteria > Rhizobiales > Rhizobiaceae > Phyllobacterium. The sequence goes on along the minus strand of NZ_JBBNAN010000269.1, from coordinate 852 downwards.
GCGGTGTGGCGCTGTTTCCCAGCCAACTTGGGGCGAAAGACGCGGCATCGCTCGCCATTCGTGCCGGGTTGGATATCATCGAAGGTTGCAAGCGCCTCGGTCGCGACGCCAGACGTGATGATTTGCACGTTCGCGTCGGGATCGCGACGTCTATCGCACTCGTCCATGAGACTGGCGAGCAGGAACGGATTGCCGGTGCCGCACTGGCGCTGGCTACGCGTTTGGAGTCTATTGCCGCGCCGGACTGCGTTTTGGTTTCTCAGGAAACGCGTGATCTGGCAGGCAGATCGCATGCGTTCATATTTCAAGGCAGTAGGATTCTTAAGGGGTTCGCCGATCCGGAGAAAGTTTGGCGCGCGCTCGGGCACAGAAAGGAGGTCGATCGGTTTTACGCATTCGGAAGACTTGGTGGCCCGTTCATTGGGCGTGAAAATGAGTTGCGGATGGTCGCTCATTGCTGGAAGAACGTGCTTGCCGGGCGCGGGGAAATCCTCTCGATCGAGGGAGATCCAGGAATTGGAAAGTCACGGCTTTTGCGTGAGATTCGCAAAATAACGCGTGATCAGCGATCAAAGTTGTTTTTTTTCCAATGCATGCCTGGTGGATTCCGTTCGACACTCCATCCCCTGCTGCACAGTTTTCCCGGGGAAATGTTGGAAGGCGGACAGTCACGACTTACGGCTTCTGCGGTTGCAAGCTTGTTTGAACATCATGGAATCCGCGATGCCGAGGTCATAGAGATCTTCGCGTATCTACTCGGCGCCGTAGGAAGAAATCAGTTTCTGTCAAATAGCGATCCCAAAGCAATCCGGGAGAGAGCTCGTGCTGCTGTATTTCGTTCGCTTGAAGTAC
>NZ_JBBNAN010000268.1:0-5724 GCF_037994405.1 Phyllobacterium sp. | reverse complement strand
GAATACATCCCTATCGAAATCGGCCAACCGCATGGCGTCCCGGTCAAATTTTGTCCGAATAATGCTATCGGCAATCGACGGAAAACTGGAAAAATAGAGTAGCCCCACGCCGTTGAAATCCCGGGTTTCATCAGGTTCAACGATCTTGCCGGCAAGGTGGTGGCTCCGATCTAGCGAAAAGCCAAAATGGTTGGAAACGCTGTCGCTGCGTATGGCCGCGGCAAGGGTCCCAAGTCGGCTCGTGGCTCCCGCGTCTATATCCGGCAAACAGTCTAAGGCGACGCGGGTGATCGAATGGTTGTCGCCTTCCCGCATCCGGCCAACGAACGTTGATAGTAACTCCACCGAGCCGACTGACCGCTGTTGGATCGTCAACACGTGGCGGCTCCAGATTTGTGTCCGGGACAGACGTCTGATCGCTGACGAAATACTCAGCACGTCATTTGCTCTAATCTGCCGAAGATTCATGCCTCGCATGGAAAGAGCAGAGATCGCAGCGTAAACCTCCCTGCCCTCCCGGTCACGAAAATCGGCATTGTCCATACCTGCCGAACGTGCCAGCATCAGCCAGTGGCGATGGCCGAGTTCCTTGAGCAACCAGTTTTCCGACAGGCCAGACGGTGTCAGATGCGGCATGCCGATCAGGATATCAGGTGCGAGCGCTCTTTCCAGAACCGAGTCTGTCGATGTTGTCATGAACGCGCTGGAGGGAAGATAGGGAATATTCAAGACATCCGATCCTTCAAACAGCTTCTTTCAAAGCCGGGGTTGCCGAGATCCCGCGTTGCTCGGCGAGATGTGCGACCACATATTCGGCGTCCTTCCCGACGCCGAGAAACCGCCCCGAACCCCACGTCCATAGCCAGGGCATGCCAAGCACATAAACCCCTTGCATGCTTGTGATGCCACGACGGTGCGCCGGATAACCGCTGCCATCGAAGATCGGAAGTTCGACGAAGGACCAGTCCGAGCGAAAGCCCGTGCTCCAGATGATGCTGGTAATGCCGGCGGCAATCGCATCAAGTATCTCAAGCTGGCTGTCGGGCTGCCACACGGACTGGTAATGCGCGCCGACCGGCGCATCGATTCCTGCCGCCTCGATATGCCGATCGATTAATGCGCAGATGCCGTTATATACCGCATCGGCAGCGTCGAGGTTTTTGACCAGATCATCCTTGAAATGCATTCCGTCATTCGAAATATCGGTCAAGCGGCCATAAAGTTTCATGCCATCCTTGGCGAACTGGCGCAGATCAATATCGCGGCCCCCATCGCGGCCAGTCAGATAATGATTGGCATTCTTTCGGACTTGTTCCTTCAGTGAGTGCTGTTCCACCGGCAGGTCGTATTGGCCGAGATCGGATAGCCAGTCGACCGCGTCGCGGCCGCGATAAAAACGCGGGCAGCGCGGTGCACTTCCGGTCACCAGGTGTACCTGGCGTCCGGCAAGGTGCAGATCTTCCGCAATCTGACAGCCCGATTGCCCGGAACCGACAACCATGACAGCTCCCTCGGGCAATTGTCCCGAATTCCGGTATTGTGATGAATGGATTTGTGCAAGGTCTTGCGGCAAGCGCTCGGCGATGCGCGGGACATTCGGCACATGGTAAGCACTGACGGCCAGAATGATGGCGTCGGCCGTTGTCTTGCCGACGCTCGTCTCGAGGTGGAAAACGTCGTGGGACCGGGATATTCGCAAGACGGCGACGCCCTGACGCACCGGGGCATCGATGCGCCTTGCGAACTCTTCCACATAGGCCACAATATCGTCTTTCACCATAAAGCCGTGAGGATCACCGCCCGGGTAGGGAAAATCCGGCAACTGGCATTGCCAATTTGGTGTCACCAGGCAAAAAGCGTCCCAGCGCTGCGTTTTCCAAGTATGGGCAATGGAGTGTTTCTCAAAAATGACGTGTTCAATGCCCTGGCGTGTCAGGTGCCAGCTGGCGGAAAGCCCGGCTTGTCCGCCGCCGACAACGACGACCGGATAATGGGCGGCAAGCAATGTCTTGGTCATGTTTGGCTCCTTAAAAAATGAAATGTTGGCAACGGACGATCGCGTCCGGCAGGTTCGAATAGGTGTTGCCCCGCGCTTCCAAGTACGCGAGCTGATTGCGAGCGAGCGAGCAAGGGAAGCCATGTTTGGCCTCGACGCGATCGCTGGCGATGGACAGAGCCTCGCCGCTTCGCTGCAGGAAATCGGAGAGCGGATAGTTCTGTCCCTCCGCCAGATATTCCTTGACGATGAGCGACGGCGAATAACAGGTTTCCTCTTCACCATCTGGCCATACAATGACAAAGCGCATTTCAGGCATGGGCAGTCTCCAGAAGTCGTAGGTATGCAGGCACATGAGCTCGGGCGACTTTGGCCCAGTCGTGACGGGCGGCAACGTCTAAGCCGTGAGCGACAAGCCTTTGCCGGATGGAAGGTTCGAGCGCCATGGCCATCGCATCGGCAATCGTCCCGGCTCGATTGGGATCGCACCATACGACGTCCTCGTCGCAGAGGTATTCAGTGAACGGTTCGATGGCCGATGCGACCACCGGTGTTCCGCTGGCCATGGCTTCCAGCACGACGAGGCCGAAACCTTCTTTCAGTGACGCAAATACAAGGATGTCGGCCAGGCGAAAGAGCGCCGGCATGTCCGCATCATCGATCGGTCCAGCCAGATGGACGTTTGCGGCAGCAACCCCGGCGGCCTGCAGCCTTGCTCTGAATTTCATCTGATAGGAATGGTGGTTGAGGAGCGATACACCACCGGCAATCACAAGCTGGGTGTCGGGATGCAAGCGCTGCAATTGGAGGAACGCTTCGAGAATATTGAGCGTGTTTTTGCGCTCTTCTATGCCGCCGACACTGAGCAACATCGGGCCTTGCCCAAGATCGAGCTTCCGGCGCAACTTTTCATCGCGGCTATCAATTACGGGTGTGTAGCGCGCTCGATTGACGCCGTTGCCAACGATGTCGGCTGTCAACCCCATATCAGTGGCAAGAATCGACTGCCATTTTTTGCTGACCGTGAAATGCACACCTGCTGCCGTGATCGAACGGGCTTGCAGCCGCATAAGCTGTGGATCGGCAAATTGATCGATGTGATGGACTGTCCGTGCAAAACCATCGATGTACCCCTGCCCCTTCAGCGTCGCCAGCGCGTTGCCGGATATGCCGTCATGGGCGTGGAAAAGATCGAAGCCTCGCGTTCCCGCTTTGGTAAAATAATCAACATAATCGTCGATTCTCTGCTCAACCATCGCGGTCATGTCCGTTTTTGCCGGCGCAACGGGAATGGCAACTGCATGGCAGTCAGTCTGGCGAAAAAAACCTGTATCACGCGCGTCAGGCGCATGCAGCGTTACCGCATGTCCAAGGGCTGTCAGCGCCTCGGATAACTCCAAGGCATGAACGACACCTCCGCGCGGATTGGTCGAATGGGCGAGCATGGCAACGCGAAGGGAACGTGTCATGCAGCGCTTTCCTTCAGCCGTTCGACAGGCAATAGCTGCATCAATGGTGTCTGCGCATGATCGCGAATGAGCGCGCGCGTCGTCCCATCAGTGATAGTCACTTCGCTTCCGGCATGGACGATACCAATACGAGCCGCCGCGATATCGCGCGCGGCAAAACGCCGGATGACCGCTTCGGCATTGTCCGGCGCTACCGGGAGCAAATATCCGAAGCTTGGAAAGGTCAGCAACCAGCGCTCGAGCGCGACGCCATCCGGCACGGGAATGGCCGTAACGTCGATATCGATGCCGACACCGGAACATTCGGCAAGCATAATACTCGTTCCAATGATACCGCCTTGGCTTATGTCCTTGGCGGCGAACGCCAGTCCGGACTCGGCAATCCGTGGCAATATCTCGAGATCGCCACGCAATCGTGCTGCAGGAGCTTTCGTAGCGGTTTCCCAATTGGAAAATGGTTCGCGATAGCTGCCGCGATGATCGATCGCTGCAATCAGTTGATCGCCGGGTTTGGCATCAAAGCTGGTGAGCAGTTTCTTCGTCCGACCAAGGATAGCGACAGAAAGCTGGCCACGATCAGTATGGACATTGGTGTGTCCGCCGACGATGGGCACGCCGAAGGCCGTCGCGGCTGCGCGCATGCCTTCGAGCACAGGAGCGGCTTCGCTTTCGCCATTGGCCCAGATCGCATCGGCGACGGCGATTGGTCGTCCACCCATTGCAGCAATGTCCGAGATATTGACCATGACACCGCACCACCCGGCAAACCACGGATCACCCGCCACGAACTCGTTCATGAAACCTTCGATGGCAAGGAGCAGATAACCGTCGCCGTCCGGAATGGCTGCGCAATCATCGCCGACAGCAATTGCCTGCCCGCCAAGGCCCAGAGCCTTGGCCACCGCGCCTATATTCTGCTTGGCCGCGATGCCCCGGCTGGCGGCCAATGTCTGTGCAAGGGAATGGATATCCGGAACAGTTTTCATCATGCGACCTTTCGCGGCAGCGCCACGAAGCCTATCTCCGGCGACAGGCAAGGCGGGTAGTAATCGAGGTCGGCGACCATACGCAGATGCGGCCGACCATGGATCTCGAATTCGCCTTGAGAGTGCCAATGCAGACGGCGGAAGAGCGGACCGTTCTGGCTCTGGACATTGGCGAGAAACCTTTGGCAGCCCATCGCGTGAGCGGAAGAGACGGCCAGGCGGATCAGTGTTGCGCCCAATGCACCGATTTTCCGGAAATCTTTCGCGACCGCGAGGCGCGATCCCCACCAGATACCGGGCTCATCCTCGTGGATCCTGACGCTACCAACCACTGCGTCAGCGGTGACACCAAGCATGGAGAGCGCCACGATCGGGATTGCGCGATCGTCGGTCTCGTCCCGATCATCATGGGCAAAAATGCCCTGCTCGTCACAGAAGACGGACCGGCGCAATGCATGCGCTTGCTCGCGCTCCCAGCGGCACGTTGCGAATTTCACTTGGAACTCGCTTGCGGAAAATGGGCTGAATGGTTCGAGGATCATTTGGTCAGCATCCTTTCATAGGTGGAAAGGGCCGAGCAGGCACCGCATTTACCGCAGCCAGCCTTGATATCGACGGCCTTCAGTCCGCTTTCGACCAGCATGCTTGACAGCGGTCCGAGGATGGAATGCATGAAATCTGGCTTCGGAGCCGGATGGCTTTCAAGCGGTGTGCCGGCAATGGGTACGAACGGTACAACGAAGGGATAGACCCCGATGGCTACGAGCCGTTCGCAGATGTCGAGGATCGCTTCGCGGCTATCTCCGAGACCAGCCAGAATATAGGTCGAAACCTGGCCGCGCCCGAAAACCGGCACGGCAGCCTTGAACGAGGCGAAATATTTCTCGATGCTTACCTGTGCTTTTCCCGGCATGATGCGCGCCCGCACCTCCGGTGTGACCGCTTCCAGATGCATCCCCAGCGCGTCTACACCTGCCTCCTTCATACGGGCAAACCAGACATCTTCCTCCGGTGGCTCGCATTGGGCTTGAATGGGCAGATCGACGGCGGCCTTGATAGCCCGCGCACTGTCGGCGAGGATCAGTGCTCCGCGATCATCACCCTTGGGCGTGCCGGTGGTCATGATCATGTGCTTGACGCCGTCGAGTTCGACGGCAGCTTTGGCAACCTCCGCTAATTGCTCCGGTGTCTTGTGGGCTATCGTCCGTCCAGCGGCCAGTGACTGGCCGATTGCACAGAATTGGCAGGTCTTGGTGCGGCTTTGATAGCGTAT
>NZ_JBBNAN010000267.1:0-7927 GCF_037994405.1 Phyllobacterium sp. | reverse complement strand
CGCGGAGCTTCGCAGTAGTGCTTGCGCCAACTCCCAACAGGAAAAGTACACGATGAGCTCTACCCGTACCGAAACAGATACTTTTGGTCCCATCGAAGTCGCCTCGGACAAATATTGGGGCGCACAGACTGAACGCTCACTGCACAATTTCAAGATCGGTGGCGAGAGAATGCCGATCCCCCTGGTACGCGCCCTCGGCATCGCCAAACGTGCGGCTGCGGAAACCAACATGGCCCTTGGCAAGCTCGACGAAGTGCTTGGCCGCGCCATAACCGTTGCTGCCGAGGAAGTCATCGAGGGCAAACTCGACGATCATTTCCCGCTGGTCGTCTGGCAGACAGGTTCGGGTACCCAGTCGAACATGAATGCCAATGAAGTCATTTCCAACCGCGCCATCGAGATGCTTGGCGGAACCAAGGGATCCAAAAAGCCGGTTCATCCGAATGACCATGTCAATATGAGCCAGTCGTCCAACGACACGTTTCCGACAGCGATCCACATCGCCACGGCTGTCGAAGCAACTGAACGCCTCTATCCAGCACTCGACCATCTGATCGCCGCTTTGGCGAAGAAGGAAAAGGCGTTTGCCGATATCATCAAGATCGGGCGCACCCATACACAGGATGCGACACCAGTTACGCTAGGCCAGGAATTTTCCGGCTATCGCGCGGCGCTCGAATATGCCCGCAAGCGCATCGAACAAAGCCTTGCCGATGTGTTCCTGCTTGCACAGGGCGGCACGGCAGTCGGTACCGGCCTTAATGCGCCGGTCGGCTTTGAAATTGGTTTTGCCGAAGCGGTTTCCGATATTACCGGGCTTGCCTTCAAGACCGCTCCGAACAAGTTCGAGGCGCTCGCAAGTCACGGCGCGCTGGCCAATTTCCACGGTAGCCTCAATGCGCTCGCCACAGATCTGTTCAAGATCGCCAATGACATTCGCTTCCTGGGTTCCGGGCCGCGCTCCGGTCTTGGTGAATTGAAGCTGCCGGAAAACGAGCCCGGTTCATCCATCATGCCGGGCAAGGTCAACCCGACGCAGGCCGAAGCGCTGACCATGGTTGCCACGCAGGTCTTCGGCAACCACACCACGGTGACGGTTGCTGCCAGCCAGGGTCATTTCGAACTCAACGTGTTCAAGCCGGTGATTGCACTCAATGTTCTTCAGTCGATCCGCCTGCTTTCTGACTCCATGATCTCCTTCGCAGACAACTGCGTCGAGGGCATCGAAGCCGATGAAGTTCGCATCAAGGACCTGCTCGAGCGCTCTTTGATGCTCGTTACGGCGCTGGCTCCGGCGATTGGTTACGACAATGCGGCGAAGATTGCCAAGACAGCTCACAAGAACGGCACGACCTTGCGCGAGGAAGCACTCGCCAGCGGTCATGTCTCGGCTGAAGACTACGACCGTCTTGTTCGCCCAGAACGAATGATTGCACCGGAGTAAGATTAGAAAATCATTTTACTGTGAACAATCTGTCGAGAAAATAGTGGCTTTGTTTGACAATCGAATTTAGATATTGGGCTGTTACGACAAACCCCGGAGAAGTTTCCTTATGTCCAACAATGCAATTGTTACGCTGATCAGCCGTATCCTGCTTTCGATCCTGTTCATTCCTGCTGGCTTCGGCAAGCTGACGGCCATTGCCGGCACTGCGGGATATTTCGCCTCCAAGGGCCTTCCGCTGCCAACAGTCACTGCAGTAATTGTCGGCCTGGTTGAACTTCTTGGCGGTCTTGCCGTTCTCGTTGGCTTCCAGACCCGCTACGCCGCAGTCCTGCTCGGCCTGTTTACCATCGGTGCGGCGCTTGTCGGACATCTGGCTCCCTGGGATCAGGCGAACCAGATAAATTTCTTCAAGAACCTCGCGATTGCCGGCGGTTTCTTTGTGCTGGCCCAGCATGGTGCAGGCGCGCTTTCGGTTGACGCCAAACGCGGTTGATTACGACAAAAACAAAGTAAAAAGGGCCGCGAGATGCGGCCCTTTTTATTCGCAGATACTGGTCAGTTAGAAGCTTGCCCGTCGCTGACCAGCACAGGCTTGTCGCGGTAATCCTGCGGGAACAGTTTGCTCAGGTTTTCTATCTTCGGCAAATCGTAGTAGGCGATGTAGGGCTGCGACGGATGGATGGTCGCATAGTCCTGGTGATAGGCCTCGGCCGGGTAGAATTTTTCCAGCGACGAAACCTGCGTAACAATCGGTTTGGAATAGGCTTTGGCTTTGTCGAGTTGAGCGATGTAGGCCTTGGTGACCTTTTCCTGGTCGGCGCTTGTCGTGAAAATAGCCGAACGATACTGCGTGCCGGAATCAGGGCCCTGCCGGTTCAATTCGGTCGGATTGTGGACGACAGAAAAATAGACCTGGAGGATCTTGCCCAAGCTGACGACTTTCGGATCAAATGTTACTTCGACCGACTCAGCGTGACCCGTGTCACCACCACTCACAATCTCATAGCTCGCGGTTTCCTTCTTGCCACCGGAATAACCGGAGACAGCACGCGTTACGCCCTTCATATGCTGATAGACGCCCTGGACACCCCAGAAGCAGCCACCAGCAAGGACGATCGTCTCAGATTTGGCCGATGCTGTCTGATCGATCGCAGGCGGTGGAACGATGGTGACTGTTTCACCGGCAAGCGCATAGCCGGGTGACAGGAGGATCGTTGCAGCAAGCAGATAATGATGGAGTTTCATGGCAATTGTCCTTTGAGTGCTCACGCAGCTACAGGTTTGAACTTCAGTGCGACACCGTTCATGCAATAGCGCAGGCCGGTCGGTTTCGGTCCGTCGTCAAAGACGTGGCCGAGGTGGCCGCCGCAGCGATGGCATTCGACCGCTGTTCGCGTCATGCCAAAGGAACTGTCGGATGTCTCGTTCACCGCTCCCTTGAGAGGCAACCAGAAACTCGGCCAGCCAGTGCCGCTGTCAAACTTCGTGTCTGAATCAAATAGTGGCAGGTCGCAGCCTGCGCAGGCAAAAGTGCCTTTGCGTTTCTCGTGGTTGAGCGGGCTCGTGAACGGGGCTTCCGTTCCCTCCTGACGCAACACGTAATACTGCTCGGGGCTTAGGAGTTTCCTCCATTCGGAATCCGTGTGCTCGACTTCAAAAGTGCCTGCCGCTCGTGCAGCCGTTGTGCCGGCAAACCGTGTCGCCACGAATGCGCCAAGCCCTGCAATCGCACCGCCAAAAAGCGTTCGACGTGTCATCATGGCTAAACTCCCTGCTCAGTATACCGAACTTCATCCGGCCTTCTGAAAGGGAAATACGTATGGATTGCCGTAAAGGTTACAGAACCGGCATGGAATCACGGAGAGTTGATAGGATCAGCCTGCCAGAGCAGCCTTGAGGCGCTGCGACAGTTCCGCGACCGCCTTGCTATCGGCGGTGCTGCGCGATGAAACCAGGCAAGCTTGCGACTTGAGGATCACACCGTCTTCCAGAACCTTGAGATGATTGGCGTGCAGTGTCGAACCGGTCGAGGTGATATCGACGATAATATCGGCAGAGCCGGAGGCCGGAGCGCCCTCGGTCGCGCCAAGGCTCTCGACGATGCGATAGACCTGAATGCCATGCATATGCGAGAAGAACTGTTGCGTCAGCCGCCAGTATTTGGTGGCGATGCGTAAGCGGCGGCCATGACGTTGGCGGAAATCCGCAGCAACATCATCAAGGTCCGCCATGGTCGACACGTCGTACCAGACTTCAGGAACGGCCACGACGACATCCGCATGGCCGAAGCCGAGCCGGACCTCTATCTGCACGCGTTCGTCGGCGGACGACAGGGTTTCGCGGATCAGATCTTCACCCGTCACGCCAAGATCAACGCTGCCATAGCCAAGTTCGCGGGCAATCTCTGACGCTGAGAGGAACAGGATATCGATCTGGCTCTCGCCCTTTACTTGCGCACGGTAATTGCGCTGATCCTTGGGCAGGATCACGTTAACACCAGCTTTCTTGAGAACTTCCAGTGCCTCTTGCTTAAGGCGGCCTTTCGACGGGAGCGCCAATGTAATGGTCATTGGGCGTCTCCGGCGATCTGTTCAAGCCGGTCGAGCCAGATCGAGAAGCCCACACCCGGGATGGAGCCGACAGCGCCGAGCATGGTCAGCAGCCGGTCATAGCGCCCGCCACCGACAATGGCGCCAAGTGCAGGGTTTTTCAGTGCACGGGTCTCATAGACAAGCCCGGTATAATAATCGAGCGGACGGCCAAAGGCGGCGTCATAAATGATGCTTTCGTGTCCGATACCGGCCTCGATTACCGAGGCAGCGCGCGCCTCGAATTGTTCGAGTGCGGGACCAAGGTCAAACTCGTTGGAGCGCGCGAAGGCGAGTAACTGGCCAGCGGCGGACTGGAGCGGCACGCGAATGGCAAGAAAGGTTTCCAAGGCGGCGAAGGCCTTGGCAGGCAGTTTCACCGAAGCCAGTGTCGCCTTCTCGATCAGGCGGCGTGCAATTTCGATCGGCGCGCGACCAGCACCGGGCGAAATGCCTGCGGTCTGCATGTCCTGTTCGAGTTCTGCGGCAAGGCCGGTCTCGTCGCCCTTTGCGACAAGCACCGCAAGGCGATCGGGCAAGGTGTCATGTTGCCGGTCTGAGGAAAGGTCTTCAAGCAGGCTTTTCAATTGTCCGGGATTGCCGAAGGCGCGCGCGAGCTTCTTTTGCCAGCCGCGCGGCAGACCAAGCGCTGCCAGCACTGCCTCGAAAATTGCCTGGTCACCGAGCAGCGTTTCCAACTGCGCGTGCGGCGCGACAAGGCGGATGGAAGCCAGCGCATCGGCAAGCGAACGCGCATCGGCGCGGGCCCTGTTGGCATCGCCTAGATCTTCGATTCCGGCCTGGAAGAATTCATTGCCGCCCTCGCGGCGCTGACGGAACACTTCACCAAGATAGGCATAGCGTTTCGGCGTCGAAGCGTTCAGCTCGATATGATTGCGGCAAACGGGGATTGTGAACTCCGGGCGCAGGCACAGGCTTTGACCATTCTCGTTCTCGGTCAGGAAAATCCGGCGGCGCAGGTCTTCGCCAGCCATATCCAGAAACTGGTCGGCCGGCTGGATGACTGGGATGTCGACAAGCTCCGCATCCCGCCCCGCGATAAGCGTGGCAAGTTCACCAGAAAAAGCAGGGGCGCGGGAAGCGGTCATCCGAAATTACTCAAGCCTTCGATGCGTTGGCGCGATCTTCGGCCTGCGCGTCGAGTATCTTACGCACTTCAGCGACAAGATCGCTCTCCTTGGCAGTGATCTGCGCCGGGCGACTTTCGCGCCAGGTAACATTGTCCTCGATTTCCGCAGAAAGGCGTGCACCTTCTATCAGGTCCTTGATCTGCACTTCGCCATTGTCGCGTTCCTGTGAGCCCTGGATGATGACGCAAGGCGCGCCACGGCGATCTGCATATTTCATCTGCGGCTTCATACCCGAACCGCCAAGATACATTTCGGCGCGGATGCCAGCCTGCCGGAGATCCGAAACCATCTTCTGATAGCGGCCGAGGCTGACCGTATCGCGATCCATCACCAGAACGACCACGGGGCCGATATTGTCGGAAGTATCGAGCTTGCCGAGGTTCTTCAGCGCCGTCATCAGGCGCGAGACGCCGATGGAAATACCTGTTGCAGGAACCGGCTCACCGCGGAAACGCGACACAAGACCATCATAACGCCCGCCGCCACCGACAGATCCGAAAACGACGCTCTCGCCCTTTTCATTGGTGACATCGAAGGTGAGTTCTGCTTCGAATACCGGGCCGGTATAGTATTCCAGGCCACGCACAACCGAGGGATCGATCTTAACACGGCCTTCGTAGCCTGCAGCCGAGCACAAGGCCTCGATTGTCGCAAGTTCGGCGACGCCTTGCGTGCCCTTGTCATTGCCGGTGACGACGCCTTCCAGATTGGCGATCGTTTTACCACCGGAGGAGCCACCTGCAGAGGTGAAGTCAAGCACCTTATTAATGGCGGTCTGATCAAGGCCAGCACCCTTGGTGAAATCGCCGCTTTCGTCGAGGCGGCCTTTCCCGAGCAATTCGCGCACACCATCCGGACCGAACTTGTCGAGCTTGTCGATGGCGCGTAGCACAGTCAGGCGCTGACCAATATTCTCGTCACCAGCGAGGCCGATTGCATCAAGCACGCCGTCCAGAACCTTGCGGTTGTTGACGCGGATCACATAATCGCCGCGCTTGATGCCGAGCGCCTCCATGACGTCTGCCATCATCATGCACATCTCCGCATCCGCAGAAACAGAGGGTGCACCGACGGTATCAGCGTCGAACTGCATGAACTGGCGGAAGCGACCCGGGCCTGGCTTTTCATTGCGAAACACCCAGCCGGCACGATAGCTGCGATAAGGCTTTGGAATACTCTCGAAATTCTCGGCGACATAGCGCGCGAGCGGCGCGGTCAGGTCATAGCGTAGCGACAACCATTGCTCGTCATCATCCTGGAACGAGAACACGCCCTCGTTGGGGCGATCCTGATCCGGCAGAAACTTGCCGAGCGCATCGGTATATTCGATCAGCGGGGTTTCGACAGGCTCGAAACCATAAAGTTCATAAACCTTGCGGATCTCCGCCATCATCCTTTCGCCAGCACGCAGATCATCCGGCACACGGTCCACAAAACCGCGCGGCAGCCGCGCTTTTACCCTGTCTGCCTTCGAAGCCATGATGATGATCCAAACCTTTGAAATTCGAGCGATTGCCGAAGCGGGTTTGCTCTAGACTATCAAGGCTTCAAGGGCAAGGATTGATGAACTGGCAAGCGAATGCGCGACGCTATGAAGCCGGAACGGGCCGTTTGAAGCTGGCGCGCAACTTCTCGATTTCCTGGCGGCACTTGCAGCCTTCGATGTGGTCGTTGACAAGACCCATGGCCTGCATATGCGCATACATTGTCGTCGGACCGACAAAGGTCCAGCCGCGCTTCTTCAAATCCTTGGACAGACGGATCGAAGTTGGCGATGTCGGGTTTGCAATGAGTGTCGAATAGTCGACCGTTTTGGGACGCTCATCCGCCGGGGGCTCGAACTGCCAGAAATAGGCAGCAAGCGAGCCTGTCTCCTTGACGAGCTCTATAGCCCGTTTGGCATTGTTGATCGCGGAACTGATCTTGCCGCGATGGCGGATGATACCGGCATTGGCAAGCAACCGCTCCACATCCTTCTCGCCATAGCGGGCGATGCGGTGAAAGTCGAAGCCGTCGAAGGCTTCGCGAAAGTTCTCCCGCTTGCGCAAGATTGTCAGCCATGACAGGCCGGACTGGAACCCTTCGAGGCAGATCTTCTCGAAAAGCCGGCTATCGTCGGTGACGGGCCTGCCCCACTCTTGATCGTGATAATGCACGTATTCCGGCAGGGTGCCGGGCCAAAAGCAGCGGGTGTCACCATCTTCGCCGGTGATCAGGCCAGTCTTGACCGGAGTGTCGTCTTGCATTTCGCCTGCCTTTTCCGAACGTTAACCAGTTTTGCAAACCTGCCGCTAACCACACCAGATGGTTTGGGCAAAGAATCGCATTTTATTGATCGCGATTCACTTTTTTCTACCTGGGCGCAGGCAAACTCAATCCGAAAACTGACAAAACCTGTCAGCAGTGTTTGCTGCCTAGAGAACTGATCGATGAGAGTTGCCTATCTGCTTTTGACAACTTGCCTGACTGCAGGCATGGCGACTGGCGCGATGGCCAGCGAGCGCTACGCAACCAAACCGCCGGTTGTCATAAGCCCGGATCTCTCGGCACCCTGGGTGATGCAACTGCGCGCAAAGCCAGTGGGCTCGCCGGTCAATCCGCGCAATTATGTGGCCTTCAGCCAGTCGCCCGTGCGGGGAATTGCCAAACAGCGGGACCGTCACGCTGCACGCCGCGACATCGTTGGCAATCCTGCGGTCAAAGAGGTGTCGTTCCAACGCCCTGGGCCGCCGGCCAATGAC
>NZ_JBBNAN010000266.1:0-3338 GCF_037994405.1 Phyllobacterium sp. | reverse complement strand
CACCGGATGCTCTGGACCGAGACACCCGTGGTGGTCAGCGCCGATACTCCGATTTCGCCATCGAAACGGCGCTGACGTTGGGCTGCATCTTCCATTTACTTCTGCGCCAGATTGAGGGATTCCTGCGCTCGGTGCTCGATCTCCTCGGGTTACAGCTGCCGATCCCTGATCATACGACATTGAGCCGCCGGGCTCAGTAGTGGGAATGACCAGCCGGAAGCGTGCAGTCGATGCCGGACGGGCCAATCCATGTACTGATCGACAGCACTGGATTGAGTGTGCCGCAGAGGCACGAAAGGAGTTCGGTACGAACTAAAGTCGTGTTGTACAGCTGCGTAGGAGATGAGGGTAGGCTCCTCGGGATCGGCTTTCAGGAGCAGGTCTCAAACCAGTCCGAGCTGCTGCGGTAAAGAGCCGTGGTCGTGAGCGTCAGATCAAAAGCCCCGGGCATGACCTGGGGCAGGTGCGTGTCCAAAAGATGAGCGAGAGCAAACCCTTCGAAGACGCGTCGTTAAGCTGTCAAGTGTCGTCGAAACCAGGAGCGTCAATCTCTTCTGGGACAAGTCCGCAGGGAGCCTGATGACTGGGCGGACGGCGGACGGCATATAGGGGGCATGAGTTGGACACAGGCTTCTGCGCGGAACTGCGGGAACCAGCTTGCTGATGGCAAGGGAGAAGTGCAAGCGGCCAAAACCGCGAGGCAAGAGTCCCGATGCAGCGAGTTGGGACGGATCGCCCCGTAGTAGCGGTGAAGGTCCTGTAATGGGACTGGAGCGAAGGGGGCGGGTCAGGTGGTCGTAGATATTGAAACAACTGGCAACAGGATGATGACAACGGATACGACGGACAAGCCGTTTATGATTGATAAGCGGCTGGTGTACGAAGCCTACGGTCAAATCCAACAAGGGTGCGGCCGGTGGGACGGGCAGTCGATCGAGCAGTTCGAGGCCGACTTGCAGGGCAATCTCTACAGGCTCTGGAACCGGATGAGCTCGGGAAGCTACTTTCCGCCCCGGTACGTGCTGTCTCCATTCCGAAGAAGAATGGAGGCGACAGGATTTTGGGGGTGCCCACCGTGAGCGATCGAATCGCGCAGATGGTGGTCAAGCGGCTCATCGAGCCGGACCTCGATCGGATCTTTCTGGCAGATTCCTACGGATACAGGCCGAACAAATCGGCGCTCGATGCCGTCGGAGTGACGCGCAAGCGGTGCTGGAAATACGATTGGGTTCTGGAATTTGGTATCAAGGGCCTGTTCGACAATCTTCCGCACGATCTCCTCCTCAAGGCCGTCCGCAAGCATGTGCAATGCAAATGGGCGTTGCTGTACATCGAACGATGGCTGACAGCTCCCATGGAGCAGGATGGCCAAAGGATTTCGCGCGATCGCGGCACCCTGCAAGGGTTCGTGATCAGTCCGATTCTTTCAAATCTGTTCCTGCATTACGCTTTTGATCTGTGGATGGAACGGGCATACCCCGACCTTCCATGGTGCAGGCACGCGGATGATGGACTGGTCCATTGCCGGAACGAGCAGGAAGCGGAGGTCGTCAAGGCGGCGCTTCAGGCGAGGCTGGCGGAATGCGGGCTGGAAATGCATCCCACCAAAACCATGATCGTCTACTGTAAGGATGGAAAACGCAAAGGGCGGTATCCGAACGTCACGTTTGACTTTCTCGGATATCAGTTCCGGCCGCGCATGGTGTAAAAGGCGCAAGACGGAAGTTTGTTTTGCAGTATCGCCCCGGCGGCCAGTCCTTCGGCGCTCAAATCCGTGCGGGCGATGATCAGGGACTTGAACATTGTGCAGTGGACCCATCTGTCGCTGGCCGACATCGCCAAGAAGCTCAACCCGCTCCTTCGGGGGTGGATCGGGTACTATGGCCGATACGCGCGCTCACAGCTGGAACCCATGCTCCGCCACGTCAACCTGACGCTCAAGCGGTAGGTGATGCGGAAGTTCAACCGCTTTGCGAGGCGCAAGCTCGCGGCTACCCGTTTTCTAGAACGGATGGTCGAGACCCGCGCCGACCTGTTCGTACACTGGCAACTCGGCATGATCGGCGCGTTTGCCTGATGGGAGCGGTGTGAGGCGAGAGTCTCACGCACCGTTCTGCTAGAGGCTGGAGGTGCAATCCCTCCGGCCTACTCACCAAGTGTACGGCGCCGGGCAGTGGTTACAGGAGAAGCATGGCACGAAGTCGCGCCGCAACTGGCGCAACTACACCTGGCGGTGGATGCCGACAGTGGCCGGATCGTTGCCCATACACTCACGGATCAGGACGCTGACGATCCTTCGCAGGTGCCACCGATCAGATCGATGGTGAGATTGGTCAGTTCACCGCAGACGGGGCCTATGACGGCAGGCCCACCTACCGGGCCGTTCTTGAGCACACCGATACCGCCAACATCGTCATTCCACCTCGTTCGACGACGGTGGAAAGCAATGGCGATACGGGGCCGCCTGATCAAAGGAAGACGCCGTTGTGAAAAAAGCTTTTTCGTAACGCAACTTTGCGCGATGTCGGTGTTCGGAACAGACCACAATAGTCGTTGCGATCCAGAAAGTCGGTGCGCAGAGGCCCGCAGAAGCCAAGATCAAAGTAAAGCGGGTTTTTGTTTGCAGGAATGTCAGGATTGCGAGGTACTCCGAGTGGCGCTGTCACATTCGATTCAACTGTGGCTCCAACTGTGGCTCAAACGCAGCGCCCTGAAATTGGTCGGTGTCAATGCGGGAACAAATCCCACATTTCCAACCGAAGGAGGAGAACCACCATGAACATGCAGACTAAGGCGCCCCGTCCGCCACTCAACGGCGTCGACACACCGACCCTCCTGAGCACGATCAACTTCGTTGCGGGCCAGCCGGACCTGGCCAGGTTCCAGTTCCGTGCCAGCAATGAATGGATCGAGGGCACCCACAGCCGCAGTGCAATGCATGGCTTTTTCGGCGCCAGCGCCGAGCAGAAACACATCAAGTCGTATTTCGCCGATGGCGATCATCCGACGGTGCTCTGCGGCACCGATCGTGGCCCAACACCCGTCGAATGGCTGCTCCACGCGCTCGCCACCTGCCTGACCGCCGGCATCGCCAATATTGCGGCGGCCCGCGGCGTGAAGCTCACGAAGGTGCAATCCTACATCGAGGGTGACATCGATCTACGCGGCATCCTCGGCATCTCGGACGAGGTCCGAAACGGCTACCAGAATGTCACGATTCGCTTCGAGATTGAAGGCGACGCGCCCTCTGAAAAGATGCAGCAGATCCTCGATCAGGCGCAGGCTCGGTCGGCGGTATTCGACGTTCTGACCAACGGCGTCCACGTCTCGGTCGGCAT
>NZ_JBBNAN010000265.1:0-2448 GCF_037994405.1 Phyllobacterium sp. | reverse complement strand
ATACGTATCGCCCGCCATGAGGGCCTTCGTCAGGTTGACGGGGTAAGGCGCAGCCGGTCGGCCTATGTGGTGCTAGGCACTGACCGCAGAGGCGACGACATTCGCGTATCCGTCGATCGTCGTACAGGAGAAGTAATCTCGGTCGAATAGGTTAAACATTCTATCACGCCCCTCAGCATTGCCGTGGGCGGGCGATAAGAGCTGATACCGCTAAGGAAGCCGGGATTTACGTCGGCCCAAGGCACCTCTAACCCGCGCCGTCCCGTTTGTGCTCACTGCAATACCATTCCTGGCCATACCGCTTTTTAAACCCGAACGATCCCCACGCCCTGCAGCCTTCGTGCATGCAATAGTAAGCCCTGCCGGCGCATTCTCCATGTGCTCGGGGTAGTGGGTTGCGCCGGCAATCTTACTGGCTCATCGCTCATGGCGTTCAAGTTTCGCTTCGATCTCGGCAATCCTGCGCTTGATAACGTTGATTGCCTGTTGATCGACGGGCTCTTGATCGCCGGTCGAACCGATGGAGAAAATTTCACCGCTTTCGATCACTGCGAGGTCGTCTCGGAGTCTCGACAGTTCCTCCCGCAACTCGTCTTCTGTTGGGTCTTTGTCCGTTTTTGTACCAATGCCGGTTGCTCATCGCCGTTGATAGTTGAACCATATTCGCTAGCCAAATCGTCTAACAGGAGACGGAGGTCTCACTGCGACTTTGAGTTCAGACTTTGCCAATCCTAGACTGTCAAATCGATGTGCTAATCTCTAAAAATCCGTTGATTCCCAATAGGTTCTTACTGCCTTCTAAGCTGACGGTCGCTGGTTCGAATCCAGCTGGGATCGCAACCTTTTCCATAGCTTGGCTCTGTCAATCCGCATTGATCGGGCGAGCCGGAGCGGACACAAACCCGTTTACCGCTTGGGCTTCGGGCCACTAACGGCGTTTAAGGGCCCTTTTCTAGGTCTCCAGTTGCTGCTGGGTGGAGGCCCAAAGCCAAGCTAGTCGTAGATCATCACGATGAGGTTTGTTACGATTATCAAGCCGATGGCTGTAAGTGACATAAAAGCAATGAGATCATTCATTTACTGCACCCTCCATGGATGCGGATAAGCTTCCATTATAAAACTTAGGCTAATATTTGGAGAGATGGTTATTTGTCGCTGAGACTGAAGTTGTTCATGAAATTCAGCCGGCCCCTCGAGGCAATTGGGAACCGCAGAGGAATTCCTCGGCAGGAATCCCTAAGCTGCAGTATCATTGAGCCCGGCATCGTCCTGAAGAGGATGACGGTCGGCTAATCCACCGCCTCGCGACAAGTCGTTCCGCTGTAATCAATCGCCTGCGGTGTTAGATTGACCCAATTGTTGAACGAGTCCGGAGCGGATCTGCGTAGTCTCGTCCCGCGATAAAAAGGCCAGTGCCGCCAATAGCGCGAACATTGCGACCAGGGCAGGGAGCATAATGGATTGTTGAGTCATCGAGCACCTCCCGTGATTGTGCCAAGAACAGACAACGCGGCGAATTGTTCCGCACGGAGACGGCCATCGCGTCGCTTTTTTTACTAAGGCCATTTGGACGCGATGCGTTCACTTCGTCGACTTCAAGGGTGAGGGGTATCACGCCGCCGTAAGGGCGTTCGGTCCGCCGAATTTCATCCATCACGGTTGGGATTTGATGCCGAAGAAGAATATGAGAGCAAAAGCGCGCAACTGTCTGGTTTGACTGATGTTCTCATGGCATGCAGATCGTATCGGGGGTCGATGATATTCCCGTCATTCGTTTACTTGGACAGTCTCGGCAGGAATGCCACCGGCACCAGCGACATGAAGAACTATCGTGATTGCATCCACTCCATTCAGCAGCTCGATCTATTACCAATGGGCGCCGCTCGAGTAGATGTCCGAAAAGGAAAAGGCAGACATCCGTTAGACCAAATCCGATGCTGCCCGTGCTCTGATCGGTTCCACCTCCGGACAGGAGATCATTATCCGAGGAGCTCTGTCTAACGCATTGGTGAACACGTTCATTGAAGATGAAAGTCTGCCCGGACTTGATGGCTACATCGAGGAATACGGCAGACTGTCAGAACAGGAGCCAGACGAGACCGAGATCATCGCATCCGCCGGCACCGGCGGATGCCGCCCGTAAATTCTCGAAATTTGTTCGTCAGTCATGTTTTGGGAGAAATCGCGAAAGCGAGGCCATAAGGCGAAGAAAGCCCAACTTGCGCGCAAACGCGAGCGTGAAATTGCGGAGCGAGCCCTGGAATGATCGCCGCTCAAGATACCTAACCTGGCGCTGCTCGCCATAAGTCAAACCGCCGCCTTCTGCAGATACCTGTCTGCGTAACAACCTGATCTGATTCACAAACGCTGACATCAAGTTCTCCCGTTGTCTGGCTGGAAATCAACACCAACCGCCATCGCGAGTTGAGGATAACATCATGCAATTCA
>NZ_JBBNAN010000264.1:0-8622 GCF_037994405.1 Phyllobacterium sp. | reverse complement strand
GGCTCCGGCAGCGTCCTTGAACGGCCCCACCGAGTAGACTTCCTCCCCATCCTCCTCGATCTGCACATAGTAGAGACCAAGGTTGTCGACTATCTGCAAGGAGAGCTTAGGTTTCTTCTTGGTCTTTTTTGCCACAAATCCAGCCTTTTATCTGCGGAACAACCGCGAATAAACCGTTTCGCGGCTAACAAATCAACCCGAAAGTCGTATAGCTGAAAGACGGGGGAGCAGACGTCGGAGGTGGACGGCGCATCTCTCCCCCAATTTGGTGAACCGGAAGGCTAGAAGGTGCCTTCGCGGACAAGGAACAGAATACACCCGCACGGCGTGTGTGACATCCAAAAAAGGAGGAGAGACAAGGCTGGAGCTTGGGAAAAGCTTTTGCCTTTTGTGCGTCTGCTCCTCCAGTGTCTGACCGCCCGGGCTTGGGGGGCTGGTGTGGCGGTCAGGCGATCACAATACTGTTATCTGCGTGATAGAACGGTGACTGACAATTTTGAGCAGGTACGGCTAGGTCGCATCTAAAAAAGAGGAGAAGCGAGACGCGGCCAAGGTGGGACCATGGCGTCTTTGCGCCTCAACTCCTCCAAGAGGTTGACTGCTGGGCCTTCGGGGGGAAGTGAGCAGCCAGTGCAACGCAGAGTACACCTCAGAGATTAGGGCGTCTAATGAATTTGGTTGAAGCGGCGGAAGGTCAAAAGGGCCGCTAAAAGAGGAGGAGAGAGGCATGGCAAAGCGGGGGGCATATTGCCGTCTCTTGCTCCTCCTCCCAAGTCCCGACCACCAGGTATTCGGGGGCTGGTGTGGCGGTCAGGCGATCACACTACAGCTACCTGAGTGATGCAATGGTGACGGCATAGCCTGGCAGCGGCGAGTTCTTGGCTTGGCTGCCTGCTTGGCGCGGATCGCCTCCACCTTGGTCCATATGCGCTGGAGCTCGGTCTCAGCGGCTTCGTGCACGTCGAGCTCGTTGGCGAGGCACAGCGCGGCAAGCGTCACCATTACACCACCGACTTCCTGCTGGGCATCGCCCGCCCGGGCTCTGGCTGCCCACGTTGCAAGATCGTTGTGCAGGCTGCTCACGCTTGTTCTCCTTTCGTCATTTTGAATACCTGTCCAGTATGTACAGCCATAGGAGTAGGAGCGCGAAAAGAAACGCGCCATACCACACCCACCAATAGTCTGGGTTCATATTGTCGCCCCCAATATTACCTCGATCTTCTTCTTGAGATCGATGGTCGGCGTTTCTTGTACTTCCATGCAGCCGAACGCATGGGCTTCCTTGCCCGCCGCCATGCTGACATGCGTGAGGGCTTTTGTCAGGATCTCCTTTAGTTCAATGGCTGCGTTGAAGCGTTCGGCAATCTGGTTCGCCAAATTGGGGGACAGGGCGTTCGACGTCTTTTTTGGAAGCCCTCAGGCCCCGTAACCCCAATTTATTAGAGACGCTGTAATCTCTCTGGTGGTACTCTATCCCGTGCAGACCGCTAACTTCCCCCGGAGCCCTGCGGTCAGTCTTTTCGGGAGGGGTTGCGCAGAGCGTTCGCGCTTGTTTCGCGCTCCTCCCACCCTTTCCCGACCCATCAATTCCGTGGATGAAGGATTTCAAAACATTCGTTAGTCGGCATGTGAGCGGAGGTGTATTCTGGACGGCGCTCAGTGCCCATGTATGCCCCCATGCCCGCACTCAGGTTCTAAGGCGGAGTTCGAGACGGCGCACAGTTCCCCCCAGCCAACCTCGCTCCGCCACTTTTTTGAAGGAGCCGCCATGGCCCTTGTCACTCTGGGCATACTGCTGGCACTCACGTTCGTCTTGGTCCGGATCGCCCTGTGGCTAAATCAGGCCGGCATCATCCGGGACCCTTGGCCTCTTCTAAAAGCTTTATGAGTTCCTCCAATTTCCGGATTTCCTCATATTCCCTAGAAATGAGTTGCCTATTCATCTCAATATCACCGCTGTCATCCTGAATAGTTTTTAGCTCATTTATTATCATCTCTGACGTGGCGATGTTCTGAAGATGCACGCTAATCCGGGCGTTATACGAGGCAATAGTCTCCTCAAGAGAAGTCATCTCTGTTTCTCCTCCGAAAACAGGGAACATAGCAGAAATTCGGACCATCGGTAGAATTGGGGGGATTTTCGATTGTGGAAGAGCCGACTACGCCCCCGGATGGGTTGGAGCGGCTACTCCTCGGTACGGGCGATTACAATGTAATCGCTAATTTGAGGGGGGCATATTGGTAGCCCGCGGCATCGGCAATGGCGGCGAGCGGCTGGAGAGTCTTTTTGATTTCCCTTATGTCTACTCGACTTAGCAGCATGATCAGACCCTCAATGATGCGTCGGCATCTTGCCGATAGAGGTCAGATACGCATCGAGCTGCGACCGGAGGAAACCACGGTGTGCCCGCAATTCACCGGGGCAAAGCCGTAACCAGCCGATCTTCCGTTCCCTAGACAGACGGTTTAACTTGGCTCGTGAAATGCCGAGATACTTCGCGGCATCGTCGGCCCTCATTGGGCGTCAAGTGCAATTAATTGCACAATGCTATACTGAAGGGACTATTCGGGATTATTGTCGCACTCGAACAACAGGCTCACAATATTGGGCTTCAAGTGGGGGGCCATCATGAACACGTTCAACACGGGGATTTTAGCCATCGCCTTAGTCGCAGCTAGCCTCACTCCGGTCGAGGCACAGTGGAACAGTCCATATGCTGTTAAGTTTGTCTACGATCAATGTGCTATGGCCTGCTGCCGGTTTCATAGACACTGAGTTAAGGTGTTCTGCATGAAACCGGAGAGTATGAATGCAAAGACGGAAGTTCAGCCGCGAATACAAGCTTGAAGCGGTGAAGTTGGTGAAGGAGCGTGGCGTGGCTGTTGCGCAGGCTGCCCGCGATCTTGAAGTTCACGAGAATATGCTGCGCAAATGGATCAGGGAGCACGGCTCCGATCCAGTCCAGTCCTTTCCAGGGCATGGACAGATGAAGCCGGAACAGCTTGAGATCGAGCGGCTACGTCGTGAGGTCGCGAAGCTGAAGGCGGAGCGCGATATCCTAAAAAACGGTCCCGGGTCTTGGCCCGCCTGTGCGCGGTAGAAACAGCCTGTGCTATCGTCGCTGCCATGGAGGGTAGCAACCGTCGGCTTATTGGAGGCATCAGATCCCGTTAAAAAACGTGGTTCATGGGCTGATGCGCACTTGAGATTGGTGACGCCCAATGCGGTGATCCCGGTTAGGAAGATGACGAATTAGCATAGCCCAGACCCTCCTGCTGCCAGGTGCGAGGAGGATTTGTCATGGCGAGGAAGAAGACCGGCGGCCGCCCGGATTTGAAGCAGGTCAACGCAGGCGCTGCTGCCATCGATATCGGCTCGACCATGCATATGGCGGCCGTAAACCCGGAGCATTCAGATGTGCCGGTGCGCTCATTTGGAACTTTCACGCAGGATCTTCACGAGCTTGCGGAATGGTTTACAGCCTGCGGCGTCAGGAGTGTGGCAATGGAATCCACCGGGGTTTACTGGATCCCAGCCTATGAGATTCTTGAGCAGCATGGGTTCCATGTCGTTTTGGTCAATGCTCGTTACGCAAAGAATGTGCCTGGGCGCAAGACCGATGTGGGTGACGCGAGTTGGCTGCAGCAGTTGCACGCATATGGCCTTTTGCGTGGCAGCTTCCGACCCGACGGCGAGATCGCAAAGCTGCGCGCCTATCTGCGTCAGCGCGAGCGTCTGGTTGAATACGCAGCCGCTCACATCCAGCATATGCAGAAGGCTCTTATGGAAATGAATCTGCAACTTCACCACGTCGTGTCGGACATCACCGGGGCGACGGGCATGCAGATCATCCGGGCGATTGTCGCGGGTGAACGCGATCCGGGTGTTCTGGCGGCCTTCCGTGATGTCCGGTGCCATTCCCCAATCGAGACGATCCGCGCGGCCCTGGTCGGCAACGACCGTGAGGAGCATATCTTCGCACTGGCACAGTCGCTACAACTCTACGACTTCTACCAAGCCCGGATGCTGGACTGCGATCACAAGCTGGAAGCGGTTATGGCAGAATTGGCCGCCAATGGCGATAAGGTCGTCGGCGATCCTCCTCGCGCACGCACGAAGACAAAGCAGGTCAACACGCCGTCCTTCGATGTTCGTGCCGCGCTGTACGGGATGCTCGGCGTGGACCTGACCCAGATCCACGGATTGGGGCCACAGTTGGCACTGAAGCTGGTGGGAGAATGCGGCACTGACCTCAAGGCGTGGCCAAGCGCCAAGCACTTTACATCATGGCTGTGCCTTGCCCCCGGCAACAAGATATCTGGCGGCAGAGTTCTGTCATCACGAACTCGGCGATCCTCAAGTCGGGCGGCAGCCTTATTGCGTCTGGCCGCAACTACGATAGGCCGAAGCGACACTGCTCTTGGAGCCTTCTATCGACGCCTGGCGGCTCGCGCTGGCAAAGCTAAGGCCGTCACCGCCACAGCTCGCAAAATTGCCGTCCTGTTTTACAACGCGTTGCGTCATGGCATGTCCTACAAGGATCCCGGCGCTGCGCATTATGAGGAACGATACCGAAGCCGAGTGCTCGGCAATCTTCAGCGTCGCGCCAAGGCATTCGGCTTCGTTTTGAGGCCTGCCCCCGAGCAAGGGGAATTGGCTGTTTCTTAGGAAGGCCGCAGCCTACTTTGCAAGGGACGCGATATGAAGTTCGCATTCATTGCAAAGCACCGTTCGATCTGGCCGGTGGCATGGCTCTGCGAAGCGCTGGGGGTTTCCCGTTCCGGCTTCCATGCCTGGCTCAATCGCTCGCCGAGCGACCATGCCCGCTACGACGAGGTTCTGCTGGACAAGATTGGGCAGAGTTTCAAGTCCAGCGACAGAACCTATGGTGCCCGGCGTGTCTGGCATGATGTGCTGGCTGAAGGCTTGTCGTGCGGTCTTCATCGCATAGAGCGGCTGATGCGTCAGAACGCGCTCAGAGCGAGGCCGCGGCGGCGCGGTTTGCCGAAAGATGCTGGCGACCGATCTATCATCATGCCCAACGTCCTGGATCGCCAGTTCGAAGCCGACAGACCGAACCAGAAATGGGTGGCCGACTTCACATATATCTGGACGGCCGAGGGTTGGCTTTATGTTGCTGCCGTCATCGACCTGTTCTCACGCCGTGTCGTCGGCTGGTCGATGAATGCGAACATGACGGCGCAGCTCGTCACCGATGCCCTCATCATGGCGATATGGCGCAGAGGAAAGCCGGATGCGCTGTTACATCATTCCGATCAGGGCAGCCAATACACCAGCGAACAGTTCCAGCGCCTGATGGGCGATCACGGCATCACCTGCTCCATGAGCAGATCGGGCAATGTCTGGGACAACGCAGCGATGGAAAGCTTCTTCTCCTCGCTTAAAACGGAGAGAACGGCACGAAAGGTTTATCGGACAAGAAATGATGCCAGGACGGACGTGTTCGATTACATCGAGCGCTTCTACAACCCAACGCGTCGCCACTCGACACTGGGCTATCTCAGCCCAAACGATTTTGAAACCAAGGTGGGATTAGCTTAACCTCGTGTCCGAAAAACCGGCAGCAGGCCACAGCGGCCTTCCTGGCCAGCGCGTGGCATATCTTGTTGGCGCGGGCAACAGCCTCATCGAGCGCCTTGTCGTAGTCCTT
Source organism: Phyllobacterium sp. (assembly GCF_037994405.1). Classification (GTDB taxonomy): domain Bacteria; phylum Pseudomonadota; class Alphaproteobacteria; order Rhizobiales; family Rhizobiaceae; genus Phyllobacterium. Next base: position 2,950 of record NZ_JBBNAN010000264.1, on the reverse strand, counting down.
CATCGACTGATCAACCTTAGTCGCAGTCGAGGACCAGCAGGTCTCATATGCATCCATGCGGGCATCGGCGCCAGCGCGGGCACTGAGAGACTCAGCACCGTCATCGTCGTCAGTATCAGGCTCTTCATCACGTGCCCTTCTTGGCACAAACTTTGAGCTGATACTGCCGTTCAATCGTTGCAAGGCAATGAATTTGTTGGAGTCGTACCGGGCAAAGCAGAATGTTGGTTAATCTAGGCTTAGCCCTTATCTCTTTGGCCGGATGAGCAGGCGCGCAGCAATGGCGATGAGGATTGCCCCGACCATGGCAGCGGCCATCAAGCCTCCAACGGAAGCCCACGACGGTGCACGCATAAATTGAGGTAAGGCGAACGCTGCGCCCACAAGGGCACCAACCAGCGCTATCCGACGAATTGAGTTCTCCTGTTCCATCTGCTTCCCCTTCGACCTTTCAAGGTCACGCACAAGTGTCCCACGAAATCCTTCGATTGCAAGCGACATCACTACGGGCTTTGGGGTCGCTGCACCCACTCAGCAGGGATTTCCACCCCGGCTTCTTCGAGGATCGCTTGCATAGCCTGGTGTATCGCTTTCAGGAGCTTCGCTGAGCCCACATTCTGAGCGACTGAGGATTTGAGTAGCTGTTTCCTGGAGCCCACTGCCGAGGCCATGTCGGGATACTCAAGCTTGAGCGGATCGCCCCCGGCCTGCAGCAGGAGGAAGTAGTAGGACACCACGCGCCGGCCATTCGCAGTTATGCGGCTTTCGACGCTGATCGGCCCTATGAAAGTGATCTTTGCTTCACGCATCTGCATTCCTTATTTGCAATTAATTGCACAAGCAGCAGGCGAAAAAATAGGAGGGAGATAGTCCCCCTGCTACTTCTTCGTCTTCCCTTTTAGCGAATTGAGCAGGCTGATGAGGGCTTCTTCTTTATTGACTAAGCCTCTGCCGCTGCGCTTGGCACCGTGTGCCACCAGGGCATCAGTAAGCTCGGAATAGTCCTGCTCGTTGAAGTACATGAGGACCGAGTGCGCGTTGTTGGCGACATCGCCGCCCTTTACGAAAGCCTCGATCTCCTTGACGGTGTGATCGAGCGCAAACTTGAGGAGCTTGTCCTTGTTCTTCGAATTAATATGGTCGGAGAGCATCATGCACTTCGTCCATCCGAGAGCCTTCATTGTGGGCTTCGGCACTTTGAGCGGGTGGAACACGTCAGCTATCTTTACGAGATAATACGCCTTTCGATTTCCTACTCCTGAGAGCTTTCTAAATTCCGCAAAAGCTTTCGGATCGAGGGCCTTCAATTTGCTCAGCGTACTCGCCAGCTCTACGAAGTTGTCTTCGAACTTCGCTGCGAGTTCCATAGCGCTGCTATAGGTTTCTTCCGATTTTTTCATCATAGTTGTTGCCAACTACTCCTCCTTGAGCCATCGGGCTAATACGTCAATTCGTATCAGCGGATTATAGCGCAATCAATTGCACAAACATTAAAGTTCCTTAATGCACTTTACCTGTGTGTATGTTCCTCAGAGCATGTCCGCCTGACTGAATACGCCTTCGGTAAAATCAGGAACCAAAAGGTTCTGATCGATCACGTCTGTATATCGATTAGGAATGCCCCCACGGACAACGTTCACGCCCTTCAAATAGCGGCTTATAAATTCGAGATACGTCAAAACAGTGACGCCCCTAGCCGCCGCCTTCATAGCTTTTACCGTATCCATACGGGAAGCTACCAGTAGGTCAGTTACGCTATCCACACGGTTCTGCATTGTGACAGTGCCCGTGCTTGAGCAAGCTTTCTCAAGATTAGCTCTGGTGATCGAGTAGCCCTCGCCGTCGATTGCGGGGCCGGTGAAAACAACTTGCAACATCGTACTAATCTCCTTCTTCGTGAGAACTCGTTGCACTCTGATGATAGTTGCGAAGCTCGGCACATTGACGACAATTTGCAATTAATTGCACCGAACTTCATTATTGGTTAGCAAATCGTTAACGCCTCATCTTCGAGGTCGACCAACTCTCCGCTTTTCTCAAGACGCGCCCACCAGGACTGAGGGATCGGTCGCGAGACTAAACGTTGGTCCCTCTTGCGTAACCGGCTCGTATAGATGCCGTCGATCTCCACGCGAGTCGCAAGCCCGAGACTTCTCTGGGCTCCTTCCAAGTGAGCCTCCACTGACACTGGAAGCCCTCCGAAAATCTTTGCCTCGAACTCAGCCACTTTAAGCGGCCTCCTTGATCGGGAGGCTCATCTTCTGAGCGACCTTCTTGGCCACTGTGAATTGCAGCTTATTGCCGTGCACCTCGCTGCTGATGATATGGCTCTTATGCAGCCACGGCTTCTCGTGCTCGATCTCCCAGTAGGCCGGTGTCTCCTTCTTGAAGGGCACTTCCACCAGCACGATGTCGGAGGCGGGAAGCGGCTTGCTCAGCGCTGGCTTCTTCACTGGGAGCGGAACTGCCGGGGGCATGTAAGGAGCACACTGCGTGATGGGTACTACCTGCCAGCCCGTGCTCACCTTGGCGAGCGTGTATTTCCGCTCAGGGTAGCTCACAACCATCTTCTTGAGGATTTGTCGTGCTACGCCCTCTTCCGAGAAAATCAACTTCTGGGCGCTTGTCTGTACGTTCATGGCTATAGCCTCCTTGCTGCTGCCAATTTTTAAACAATGTCTGAAATTGCTGTTTGGAATTCACGTGCAATTTCAATAACTTATCCTGTTCATGTTTTTAGGACGTTGTACATATGAAAAAATGCAATTAATTGCACAAAAACAAGAGAGCTACGCTCTAGGTGGTTAACCTCTTCCGCTCACTTCTTTTGAGGAATTCGATCCAGCCCGCTGCCGATTGAAACGTCCCGACGTTTAGTGCGGGCCTCCAAGTACCGGACAGGTGCCTGCCAAGTGTGCTAGCGTTGACCTAGGAGGGATGCGCTATGGAT
>NZ_JBBNAN010000263.1:0-6042 GCF_037994405.1 Phyllobacterium sp. | reverse complement strand
CATGACCTGCGCCCGGGTGATGCGCGGCATGAACTCCATCGTGAAGGCGGTCACGCCCGCATCCGCCAGCTCCTTCACTGCGGCATCATTGCCGTAAGGATCGAGCATGGCGATGACGACCGCGCCCCGCTTGTAGGATTTAAGCTCCGCCGACGCCGGCCGGCGCACCTTCAAGACGACATCGGCGCTCTTGATATCGCCAGCCTTGCCGATCGTCGCTCCCGCCGCCTCGAACTCTCCGTCCGGTATACGCGATGCCGTCCCGGCACCCGTCTCCACAATGACATTGAAGCCGAGACCGACGAGTTTCTTGACCGTCTCCGCCGAGCCGCCAACACGCGGCTCATTGGCATCAATCTCTTTCGGTATGAATAGTGTCTGAGCCAAGCTCTTCACCCCCCAAGCAAGTTATCACTATAAAGACAGTGGCCCTGAGGCCAGCGCGCCTTTCCCGCTTATAACGATTGGCAACCCCGAGATATGCGCGGTTCGAATGAACGGCTTTTGAGAAGGATTTCCACCCGGATTTGGATAGAGCTGGCTGCCGCCTAGAGGAGGAACCAGGCAGCCAGACAGATAACAATAAAAAGAACAATGGCAGAAAAGAAACCGCCTGCGAAAAAGCCGAACGCCATTGCAATCACGAGTGCAAGGCAGGAGATCGCGCCCCATTTCGAAAGTGTCAGAAACAGATTGTAAGTGCTCTCATGTTCCTTGTAGTCCATGGGCGCGCCCAATTCTGCAGGCGTAGTGTCGTGATGTTCAGCCATCTTCAAACCTCTTATAGTCGACGTCCTTAAGGCAATAGCGAAAACGCTGCATCAGTGCAATGCGCAGATGGTCGCTCATAAGCTCTCAATCGATATAAATCGGATAGACAGTTTCGCCTAAATGACCGGCTTTAGGCTCAGTTTAACTGAGCAGATGCGGAAAGAGTCCCACCACACCTATGATGATGAGGTAAAGCGCAACGACGTAGTTCAGCAGCCGGGGAGCGATCAGTATGATAATGCCTGCAATCAACGCGACCAGCGGAGCGATAGCGATTTGAGCGATCATGTCACATCCTTTCTGACGAACTCGACCTTCGCCAATCAGGCGACAGCTTATCAGCAAGAATAGAACAAGCTAATACAGCATCGTGTCAGGAATTGGCCCACGCTATCGAGTGCACCATCTCGGTCAGTGCAATACCGGAACGGAGTCCCCATTCACCACCAGCAACTTTTGCTCCATCGGGATGTCCAGCAGCTTTGATATGTCATCTGCTGACATGGGGGCGCCGTACAAATACCCTTGAACATATTCTGCACCGACCCATTGATTGATCAATTCAGACTGTTCGCTGGTTTCAAGCCCTTCGATTGTAACGGACAATCCAAGCTCATGCGACATTTGCACAATGCCGCGCAAGAGTTTCAACGAACGCCCCTCCGCTGCAATATCGACTATGAAGGACCGGTCGATCTTTACCTTCGTGACCGGCAGATCCTTCAAATAACTCAGACTCGAATAGCCTGTGCCGAAATCATCGATCGCAACCTGCACCCCGGAACGCTTGAGTTCGGCAAGAACGCTGCCGGTCGCATCGCGATCGGTGATGATCGCGCCTTCCGTCACTTCCACCTCAAGCAAATGCGGCTCGATTTCATGGCGCCGCAATGCAGATTGAATGATGTTCACCATGTTCATGTTCCGCAAATCAAGTGACGACAGATTGACCGAAACAGCGATCCGGGAGTTCCATCTGCTGCAGTCCAGCACGGCGCGCTCAATCACATTTCGCGTGAGATCTGAAATCAGTCCCATTTCTTCGGCCATCGGAATGAATTCGGCCGGCGAAATCGCACCGAATTCCGGGTGGTTCCAGCGGGATAGAGCCTCGCATGCGGTCATTCGCAAGGAGCGAACATTGACGATCGGCTGATATGCGACAGACAGGGCCCCGTCAGCAATGGCCTTGCGCAGATCCGCCTTGAGCCGCTGCTTGCTCCTGAACGAATGGTCCATCGTCTGGACAAAGACTGCCCAGTCCTTCTGGCTGTCCTTCTTGGCAACATCAAGCGCCAAATCCGCGTTCATATGCATGGTGGCAAGGTCGAGTTCCGTCGCATCGACAATGACGATTCCTGCATGGGCGGCCGTCTGGATATCCTGGCCCGATACTGCGTATTGGCCACTTATCCCTTTCATGATGCGGTCAATCGATTCCAGCGCTTCGCCATGCGTTTGCGCAGAAAACAGGAGCACGAACTCGTCACTGCCAAACCGGGAAGCGACCGGATGACTCACGTCCACGGAAGACAGGCGCTCGGCGAATGCGCGTAACAGCTCATCGCCAATGCGATGGCCGAACGTATCATTTGTACGTTTCAGCCCATCGATATCGATCACCATCAGGACAATCTGCGCACCGAACTGAACCGTGCTGCCGTACGTATGTGCGACCTCGGCAAACTGGCTGCGATTCGGCAAACCCGTTAGGCTGTCATAGCGCGCCATCCTGTTGATCTGCGCTTCCGCATCGGCCCGGCGGGTGACGTCCTGAATTACCAGTACGGTGCCGTGTTGCGGGTCAGGCGTTGCGGTAAATTCGAAATGGCGCTTTGCCGGCGATTCAAACGTGTCGCGTTGCTTCGAGCCAGTCAACAGGTCGCCCATTTTGACACGCAGAGATTTCAGCGCTGCGTCGGGGAAATAGCCTCGCAATTGAGCCAGGCGCAACAATGCTTCAAGAGACCGGCCCTGAAGCTGTTCGGGACGATCAAACCCCATCATCTTCGCCGCCTTCATATTGGCGACAGTGATGATCTGCTCGCAATCAAACATAAGCAGCCCCTGGGGCATACCGTTCAGCGCTGCATCGAAGTTATTGGCGACTGTGCCGAGTTGCTGTTTGCCCAGCAGTGCATCAAATAGCGACCGACGAAGGTTGAAAGCGATGACGATATTGTATCCAAAAAACGGCAATATCAGCAGGGCGAGCAGCCAGTTATAAAAGCCGCCCAGCAAGATAAATGTCACAAACAGCGGTGCCAGGATTCCGACGGACATACCCATCACGACAACCGGCGAAACATAATTTCGGGTAACCAGCGCAACCATTGATGCGATCGCGATAATGACACTGGTGATCGCAGCTGATGCGTCAGCCAGGACATAAATGCTGACAAAGCACAGCATTCCAAGCAAAATACACGTGGTCAGCCCACCGGATAGATAGCGCCATTCCCACTTCTTCAATGTCGCTGAGGTGGCCGCCGTCAGGTCAGCTCGTTCGAATGCGGTGACATTTGCCGCCCGGGCAAGGATGGTCAGCAGGAAAGCGACTGCAAAGGCAAGATACACCGGCTGATTGGTGTTGATGTAAATCATCAAGGTCGCGCTGATTTGGACAACAGAGGTCCACCAGGCTGCCTTCTTGTTCGCATAGAGCGTGCGAACGGAAAAAAGTTCCAGCGACATGCTCTCGTTGCGTTCAGTTTTCATCAATACGCCCGCAAATACCTTTGCCCAAAGTGGGTTAAGTCAATGAACACGGGGTTATAGATTGGACATCCGACTAAACCGTTTAAAGCCATAGCTCTTTCGATCTAATATCCAGGAATTGAAGAACAGAATTACCAATTTCTAAATGTCGATCTGGTTTCGGCGGCGCATTGGAAAACTGGTGCCGATTTACGAGGAAGGGCAAGCTGGAGCAGGACTGTCGGTGGAACCCTTGTCCGGATTGGGATCGTAAAACGGACCAACGACAAGCGGCTTGTCGGGCAGCACCGACTCGTCCGTGTCCGATATCATTTTCCGTTCGATCATTTGCAGGACACGACCTTTGGGGTCTTCAAGACGCATGCTAACTTTATATTCCCGGTTCGCCTTCACGCACTTGACCGGCGGGCTTTCGACGGTGATCTTATCCATCATCGGCCAGATCTTCTGTCGAACGATGAACGGATCACCACCCGCCGGGTTTTCGAAAGTAGTCTCCAGCATGGCGCCGTCAGGCAATGGCCTGAGTTTCGCGAGTGTAAGAAGATAGGTTGCCTGGGCGATCCGGTAATTGAAAACGAAGATCTTGCCGGAAACATTCAGATAGTCGCCCTCGCCCGCGTCCCGGCAAGCACCGAGGCCGAGTGTACCGGCTACCACCATAAAAAGCGCGATCCAGCGCAAGGAACGCAAGCCATCAGACATGATTGTTTCCCGCCGGTTTTCCGTTGCGGCTGTAGTGGCGCTGGGCCTTGGCTCGATTGCCGCAGACGCTCATGTCACACCAGCGCCGGCTGCGATTGCGGCTTTCGTCAAAATAGAGCCAATGACAGTTCGGGCATATCTTGATTCGTTCGAGCCTTGTTGGTTCAAACAGGCGTACCCCCGAGAGAAAAGCCGCCGCCCCTAGTGACAGTTCCCGTCTCCCTTCCGAAGGCTGAGGCAAGATCAGATTATTCCGTTCTGGCTCATCGCAGACCAATTCTGATCCAAGGCGCAAGAAGTCCGACAACGGCTCAGGTCGAAATCCACCCTGATGTACGGCAGTGCGAAAAAGTCTGTTAATTGCCTCCCTGACCTCGATCAGCGCCGCGATGGCAGCATGCGAGATGGGGGGATTAAACTTCACATTTCCCCATTCGCTCCGTCGGTGATTTGCCGCTGCAGCCGCAAAGCGTGGCACTTCGCCCGGGTCAGCAAAGCGATCCTGCGAACGCTCCGGTGCATCGCGAAAAATGACTGTGTTGGCCAGATCGAGGGCCAGTACACCGCCGCTGAATCGATGTGCATTCCAATCAAAAGTCATGCACAAATTCTAACTAGTAAAATCGATTTTGCAAGTTAGAATGCCGGTAAATCGAGAGCCGCAAATGTCTTATTTTCTTCAGCTCCTGTTCAATGGTGTCCACAATGCGGCCCTCTATGCCCTGCTCGCCTATGGTTATGTGCTGATTCATGGCTTGACACATCGCACGGACCTGTCGTTGGGCGCGATATTCGCTTTTTCCGGACAGACCTTCATACTCGTGGCTGCATTTGGATGGTCGATTCTCTGGATGACGCTGCCCGCTGCCCTTTCCTTTGGGTTGCTGATCGCTGCCGCCTATGTCGGCATTGGCGGATACGCGATCGCCAAGCTTATCTACGCCCCGCTCGATACAGGAACGCGGAACACAATCCTGGTAGCTACGCTCGGCCTCAGCATTTTCCTGATGGAACTATCGCGGATTGCCGCCGACACAAGAGACTATTGGTTGCCGCCAATGCTCGCCACACCGGTTCAACTACTAGGAACGGGCATCGATATCAGCCTGACCCAATTGCAGGTGGCCAACATTATTATCGCACTTGCAGTGATTGCTATCGGCGAGACCGTCATGCTGCGGACTTCCGCTGGCCGTATCTGGCGTGCCGTGAGCGACGAACCTGCCGCGACGGCAATGTGCGGCATAGATCCCGACAGGGTGAGGACGAAGGCGATCCTCACTGCCTATGGCGTCTGTGCATTGGCAGGGTTTCTCGCGGCCCTCTATTACGGCAATGTCAGCTTCAATACCGGCATGATTTTCGGACTGAAGATCCTTTTCATCACGGCTGCGGGCGGGTTTTCCCGACCGCTCTATGCGGCGTTTGGCGCGGCTATTGTGGGGCTGGTTGAATCGTTGTGGGGTGGCTATTTCTCAGTGCTCTGGCGCGATGCTGCCGTGTTCTCACTGCTTGTTTTCGTCCTCGCCACCCGCATCAGCCCGCAGGAGACCGAACGTATTTAGCCTTGCAGGCTGTGGCCGCCATCGATGGTGATGACGGTTCCTGTGATATAACTGCTGGCGTCGGAGGCAAGCATCAGCACCGCGCCGTCGATATCTTCCGGCTCGCCCAGCCGTCGCATCGGGTTCCTGCCCTTGAAAAACCCCTTGGCCGGTCCATCCATGATTGTCTCGTTGAGCCGCGTCGGAAACCAGCCTGGCGCGATCGCATTCACCCGGATACCGTGAGGCGCCCATTCAAGCGCAAGCGACTTCGTCATCTGCGATATGGCTGCCTTCGACATCG
>NZ_JBBNAN010000262.1:0-7742 GCF_037994405.1 Phyllobacterium sp. | reverse complement strand
GGGTAAGTTGCCAGCATCGCCCCAGCCATGGCACCACCGGCCGACAGACCCGTTATGAAGGTTCTCGCTCGGTCCAGAGAATGCCTTCTGATCATGGTCGACACCATCTGGCTAATCGACAGGACTTCTCCATGCCCGCGCGTGGTGTCTGCCGTGGCAAACCAGTTGAAACAAAGGTTCGGGTTGTTTGATCGCTGCTGTTCGGGAAAGAGCAGGGCGAATCCATGTTTATCGGCGAGTTGAGACCATCCGGAACCGATGTCGTATTCCGCTGCCGTTTGTGTGCAGCCGTGCAGCACGACCACCAGGGGAGCATCGATCGCCAAGCCGACCGGAACGTAGTGCCAAGCACGCAGGTTGCCGGGATTGGAGCCAAAATCCGGTAGCGGCTTCAGACGCGAATTGGTTGCCCTGCTCAACGCGTCGGCAAATGTATGTCTGGCGTTAAGTCTTTTAATCGTGTCGGCAATGTTCCGCATGGTGTCACCTTTCAGTCAACGTCCACAATTGCCTCCCACATGCTCTAATGCTGCAACTGCGAAATAGTTGCTGCGATGCACAAATTAAACTTCTGGCGAAAAGGTGCAAGCGTTAATGGGCAAATACCCGCAGTTCCAGAAAAAAGTGGCTCCCGTCCTGAGAGGGATGCGGGAGCTACAGTTTGCCGTGGAAGGGAGGGGAACCACGGCCGGGGGTCAAAAAACTTATCAGAACGCTAAGGTTTCTGGGAACCTCGTCTTGCTGTCATCAATCTGTCGGAAGCATTCTGCACGTTTTCAGTGCCATTAAATTGGACCAAAGACGCACAATTTGGATAATAGCGCGTAATCCAGCGTGCCAATAACGCACGCTAGACGAGAGGAGGGCAAGCGCGCTTCCCACGTTATTGTCGGTTCAATGGGAAATTATCCTTGAACTCCTCGTAGTCGGCCTCAACTATCGGTCTAACTTTCTTAACGGCATCGCAGAGCCATTCGGAGCCGCGATGCTCTAAATCGCCGACCACGGCAGCAAAGGCCGTAGCGTCATGGGCATGACAGTTTGCGATCTCTCTGCCCATGAATTCCAGCATGTCATGCGACAGGATAATTTCCCGATCGTCCTCAACCTCGATCTTTCTGCTGTTTGGCGAAAGCCGACGCACAATGATCGAGCCCGTGACCTGATAGTGAGGATCGGGAGACCGCTGCCGCCCCTTGGCGATCGATTCTGTAAATATCGTGTGGTCTCCTGACGAATGCGCCAGCAACCAAGCAGACTGAACGAGCCTCTTGGCTTCACGCACCACGTTCCCGCCCTTCCACCGAACAGTGCCAGCGAACCGCGGTCGACCGAGACTGCCCGTTCCCGCACTTCGTCGCGCAAATGAGAATGTAGGATTTATTTCGGGCAGAGCGTCATGCAGAGCGAATTCGTATGCCGGCTGTGTGCCACGCAGCTCGTGAGGGGCTTTCTCTAATTTGTCCCAAAATTTTTGTCGCTCGTTTTCCGGCATCACAAGGTTTTCACGCAAATTCCTGTGCTCCTCATCGAGGATTATCGGTTCCAACTTGTTCAATCCAAGCCGATAACCCCCAAGGATCGTTTCGCATATTTCCCGTACCGACGTTGTTTCATCGTTGCGTGCAAGAGCTGCACTGACCGCCAGACGAACCAGATCAAGTGCATACGGCATGGGAGCCGCATCGTCGAAATCATTGGCTCCCCACACCAGCCGGCCTTCGACGTCACGCCACGTTCCGAAGTTCTCGAGATGCGTGTCGCCGATCGCCACTACCACAGGCGCGTCCGAGAGCTCAGGGCAAATTTCCAATATGGTCTCCGCCCATCGCCAATAGGTAGCGCGCAAAAAGGCGAAAGCGTTGTCTTGCATTTTGGTGTGTTTCTTGTCGCGATCGGGTTGGAATAAATCACCCTTCAGCTCGGCTTCAAGCCAAGCCTCAAAGGCACCAAAAGACTCCATGAATGAGGCCATGATTTGCCATCGCGAATAAGAGTTGATTGTCGAGCGGCGAGTATTTGCAGGCTGTGCGTTCCACAAAATAATACACTTGGCTTTAATGCCCAATGCCTTTTGCCGACTATAAAAGCTTTTTGAAGATTCAAATCTCAGCGCTGATCCATTTTCTCCCGCAAATCGGCCAGCGCTTGCATTGCCGCTTCATCACGGCTCATGCCTTCTTCCATATACTTGATAATCAGACGCTCCTGAAACGCCAACTCATCCACAGTGTGTTCGTCTAAGGGGCTCCGCGGGGATTTTGGCTTGCGCTTCATGAAACCACTCCACTTTGTTTCAGCAGGAATGTTGTCAGGAAAATGTGGCATTTTATTCATGATGCCGCGATGCGGAACTATGCTCGGTGCGCTAATGGTTCCCGAAAATCTCAATCAGAGAGAATCTCTGACAAGCCTGTCGTCGAGCCGATCGCAATTCCCCACCGGGGAGGCTTCAATCCAAATGTCACAGTAGGCGGTCTTACAATGAATGCGGGTGCAATCGCTCCTCTCGGCGGGGCAATCACCCCCCAATCTACGATTGAGAATTACGCTCAAGCCTAATGGAACGAAACCGATCGCTTTCCATGGGATATTTCATCAAAAAAGTCATGACCAATGGGAAGCAGTTCCACCCAAGGCTGCCCCCGGACATGTATTGCTAACGCCGCCCAGATCGCGAAATAACCATTGCCATGGTTCAATCGTCACAACCTAACGCTTTTCGAACTGGCCCATATCGCAAACAATGAGGGCTGGCCGTCAAAATCTGTCCAGCTGCAACGTTGGGCCCATTTTCCTCAGTATGGTGCACGCCATCCGGCGGCGATTGCCTCGGTCTCGTCGCAGAACCAACGCTCACCTTTCTTTGTATCAATCCGCGTCTTGGCATAATCTCTGGACCAAGGGACATGATAGATTCTGTCGCCGCTCTTATTAATATTTCCCTTTATTGGGCAACCATCGGGAGCTTTTTGCTTCCAATCTTCCCATTTGTGCGCTCGAAATTCCCAGGCCGTTCAGTTTGCGCTTGCCACACACCCACAAGTTTCGCTTTGGCAATTTCCTCGATTTGGTCGTTGTCATGTGAATATTTTTTGAAAGACCAAGCCATTCCTCTGCGGATCATTTCAGCGTTGATGTCTACTCCGTCGATTGTGCACACCGATAAGGTTCGGCCACGAATTTCTTTGCCGCGGTCATCGCATATGAGGGATCCGCCTTTAACCAAATCCGTGAGCGCCTTGCTTGCTTCCTTGCCGCACGGCCAGGTTCCGCCACTTGCTGATTTGCATTTCTGACCCGGTTCAGGTGCATCAATGCCGTGAAGGCGATATCTGACACCATCCACATCCAGTGTATCTCCGTCGACAACGTGAATGTGAGGAGCTTCTTCGGCAAAAGCATGGAAAGCAAATAGTGAGAGTGTCGCTGTCAAAAGAGTACGACAGATTAGCGCGGCTATGACCTGCAAATGACCTCCTCCGGGAGGTTTCCCCGGCAAACGATATGACGTTGCTGGTTTTGCCGCTATTCATATTACATTGCTGGATCGTTGCCGCCTATCGATGTACTCGACAAGGCAGGGGAAACGGAGTGTCTTACTTGCTATGGCCATCCCGGATCACCTCATCGTTTTTGTAGCCTTCAACTGCCCTAATAACAGCGCGCTCGTGCCAGACATGGAGTGACGATAGCAGCCAAACCAGGGATCCTTTCTGCTCTCATCAAACAAGCAAATGGCGCGACGGATCTTACCCGAGAAGAAAAGTAGGCTCTCCTTCGAGACGGTGCGAAAACAGGAGACGACGAACTATGTCCACAAGAAGCGATGACGAGCGTAGGGAAGCAGGCGGGAACGTGCTTGAGGCGATGCGTATCTTCAATTCCGAGGTTCGGAGGGCGACGAAGCTGGGCCTAAGCATTGAGGTTCAGCAGTTGAAGATGCTCACCTCTGATGGCGAGGTCCCATTATATCGGCCGCCATTCATAACGCTTCGAACTTTGTGCCCGCACCGGAAATTCCTGTCGACGATCCGGACCGAAGCGTTCGTTGTCAGAATGCGATGCAGATCGCCTTTCAAAACATGGCGGAACGAGCCATGGCCGCCGGCTGGCGAGATCAAGAGGTGGCCGCGGCATTGGTCGATCTCGCCGAAAATCATATGCTCGCGCTCGGTTCCAATCAGGAGATCAAGGAAGCCACAAAAAGCGCAATTTCGAAACTCGGCTCACGCCGACGCTAGCTTGCAGCGTTTTGCCAACTGCAAAGGCCCCATTTGAGCGGATCGTCCCAAACGATCCGCATCTCCCAAGCCATACTGCCGCTATGCTGCGTTGGCAGTCGCGCCCGATAAGCTCCCGGTGAGGTAAGAAATGAGCGGCTGGACAAGCTCAGCCTGAGCAGTGTCTTCGCCGATCACGACAATTTCAGTCATCGGCAGAGCGGGCCAATGTTCTGGAGCGCGCAGGATTTGCAGACCTTCCTGTACGAAGGAACGGCCGAGAACCGTGACGCCAAGGCCGCCTGCGACAGCTGCCTGGATGCCCATGAGGCTGCTCGCCGTGCAGGCCGCAAACCATTCGCGGCGCACCGAATCCAGCGCCTGAATCATCACCTCACGATAGGTGCAGGGTGGCTGGAGCAGAACCAGCGGTGCCGGTTTGGAGAAGTCGGGCTTGTAGTCGGTAGATGCCATCCAGACGAGGGGCTCGCGCCAGATGATGCGACCGCGCTGGGCAGCGCCATCCTTCTTGGCAATGACGGCATCGAGGGCACGGTCCTCATAGGCGGCAAGGAGGCTGCAGCTCAGTCCGGTCATTAACTCCAGATGGACGCCGGGATAGAACCGCCGGAAGCGCGCAAGCATGCTTGGCAATTGCCGCGGCACAAAGTCTTCCGAGACGCCGAGGCGCAGACTGCCGACGGTCGCGGGTTCGAGCATACCCCGGACTGCAATGTCGTTAAGTTCCAGTATCCGCCGGGCTGTGACAAGGAGTTGTTCGCCGTCACGGGTAAGGTTCAGCGCGCGGCTGGTGCGCTCGAACAGCCGCCGTCCGACTGTCTCTTCCAATCGCAGGATCTTCTGGCTGACGGCGGACTGCGAGCGCCCGACCACCTCGGAAGCAGCGGTGAATCCTCCGGTTTCGGCGACAGCGACGAACGCGCGCAACAGGTCGATTTCAAGATCCGGGTATCGCATAACTGATCCATCTAGTCGAAATTCAGATTGTTATGATTAGAACTATGCGTTTTACTTATTGAGAGCAAGCCCTCAGTCTGGCCATCGAACAGGAGTGAGACATGCGCGCTCAGAAATTGAATGTTGATGGGGGACCTGAGAACTTTGAGTTACCGAGGTCACCCGGCCGGAGATCGATGTGAGGATCCCGGGGCGAACTGCCTGCCTGGTCCCTTCGTCCAGCACTAACTCCAAAAACTTTCTGAAAGGAATGATCCGATGAAATCTGTTGGTTACTACAAGCCGCTGCCTATCAATGACGACCAGGCACTCGTCGATCTTGATCTGCCGATGCCCGCCCTCAAGCCACGCGATATCCTGGTCAAGGTCGAAGCGGTCTCCGTCAATCCTGCCGACGTCAAGATCCGGGCCAGCGCCGCACCCGCCGAAGGGACAGCCCGCATACTTGGCTATGACGCTTCCGGAACGGTGGAAGCCACCGGCCCCAAAGTCACGATGATCAAAAAGGCGATGCGGTGTTCTATGCAGGCGCTATCGATCGAGCAGGCTCTTACAGTGAGTTTCACGCGGCAGATGAACGGATCGTCGGCATGAAGCCCGAGTCGCTGACATTTGCGCAGGCAGCGGCGCTGCCCCTGACCTCCCTCACAGCGTGGGAACTTTTGTTCGACCGCCTTCGCGTTCCCTATGGAGACAAGACGCGGAACGATGCGCTGCTGATCATCAACGGTGCCGGCGGTGTCGGCTCGATCCTGACCCAGATCGCCCGCCAACTGACCGGCCTCACCGTGATCGCCAGTGCATCACGCCCGGAAACCGTTGCCTGGTGCATGCAAATGGGTGCGCACCATGTGATCAATCATCGCCGCCCGCTCGATGTGGAATTGAAAAACATAGGAATCCCCGAAGTCCGCTATGTCGCGGGGCTGACCGCGACAGAAGAGCACCTATACCGAGTCCAATCAGGTTTCCGTTCGGCCAAACTGCAAAATCTGCTACAATAGGGTTGGAGGAAACTTGGGAGGAGTTCGGTCATGCGCAACTTATCGAAGTGCATGCTTGCGATATCGCTATTCGGAGCGAGCGTTGCAAATGCAGAACCCATCACGTTTCACACACAAACATTCAGCGACCAGACCACAGTGACTATGGCACTGACTTCAAGTTCGGCGTTGTTGCAGCAAGAATACGACTTCGGCGTGACCATCAAACTTATCGAAACCGATGCGACGGGCTCGGTGACCTTTCAGGACAATGGGTTGCACAAAGCGCTCGTTCAATGCCATGCAGTACCTGGAAAAATATTTGTCGGAGGCAAGGAATATCTAGTTGCACCGGACCAGGCTACCTCCGCCCAAGACATATGGAAAACCAACCTCTGGCGAGCGGTTTGCGCGACGCCTCCCATTTCCTGAGTCCATTCGTTCGCGCCTTCTGGTTTGCCCGACAATCGTGTTGGACAAAGCCGGCACCATGCAGCATGCCTTGACCAGTCATCTCATATGCCACACGCGCTCCGGAGCCTTTGATGCGGCCGGCGCAAACATCGTTCCCTATCCGGTCGACTATCGAACTCGGAGCGCTGCCGACCTTTATAAGCCCGTCGCTTCGATTGCCGCGGGTCTCGCGGTCTCTGACCTCGCTGCCCACGAATGGCTGGGATTGATCAGTTACAGGTTGATGGGACTGACAGCGGAAATCTTTCCAACGAGTGCCGGGCCATCTTCGGTGATCCGGACGGGGCATGTTGATCTATTTGGCGGAACATTATTCCGGTGGTACGGTTACGAAGACGGAGGCTGCACCGAAGTATGGGATCTATCCGTAAGTTCGCGCAAATTCTTTTCGTAGTTTTGTTGGCGCTCGTACTTGCGACATCAAGTGCGGGGGCAGGCATTCGCTCACCCGAGCGCAGGGCGATCGCTGATTGTACGGGGATACCTCACGCTTCCGGCATCCAAACATCTTCCAGTAAACATTATTCCGGAATCGCCTCACACTGTTGCTCAATCGGCCATTGCTGGGTTGCCATGCAAACTGAAGTAGCTGCTATGGCGATTGAGCTGCCGGGATTTCGTGTCGCGGACCTCACGCACGAGATCGCAGTCATTCCGGTCTCGACACGGCTCGAAAAACCTCCTCAACACCTTTGATTTTCCAGTTCATTTTCGACACACCTGTCCTCGCGGCCAGGTGCGTGAGTTCAATGGCAAATGAAGGAAATTCAAGATGCGTATTCTTACACCAGCCTTGGCCGTCGCAATCCTTATTAGTGGCAGCTCAATCGCTCTCGCTCAGGAAGCAATGGGCAAGGGTCACAACATGTCTGGCGGAATGATGCCTGCGGCCTGCAAAGCGGCCGACGAAAGGAAAATGGCCAACCACCGTATGACCATGCCCAAAGCACCCAAAATGGACGCCGCCCATGCGGAACTAATGGATGCCATGATGGCCATGATGAAGCCAGCCGCCATGCAGGGCATGATGGCAAAAGATCCGGATGTGGCATTCGTGTGTGGCATGATCGTTCATCACCAAGGT
>NZ_JBBNAN010000261.1:0-2689 GCF_037994405.1 Phyllobacterium sp. | reverse complement strand
CAAACAGCGCGAACTGGCGCGCATCCTTGAGATCTTGCATGAGGAATTTGAGGATGCGCTGAAGGGCGGCACCGCCGATTTCAAGAAACGCGGCCGGATCCAGAAAATCATCCTCTTCGGCTCCTATGCCCGCGGGGACTGGGTGGATGAGCCGCACACGATGAAGGGCTATCGCTCCGACTATGATCTGCTGATTATCGTCAACGACCGAAGGCTCACCGACTTTGCCAGCTACTGGTACAAGGCAGCCGACCGACTGCTGCACGACCGGGGCGTTACCACCCAAGTGGGTTTCATCGTCCATTCGCGGCGTGAGGTGAACACGGCACTGAGAGAAGGCCGGTATTTCTTCTCCGACATCCGCCGTGAGGGGATCGTTCTTTATGAACTTGACGATGAACCCTTGGTTGAACCACGTCTCCTCACGCCTGCCGACCGATATCGTGTGGCGAAGGAATATTGCGATAAGCGCTTTCCGCACGCCAAAACATTTGCAAAAGGTGCAAGCTTTTACCTAGCTGAACGCGATCTAAGCCATGCCGCGTTTCTTCTCCACCAGGCCATAGAGCACGCCTATTCGGCTTTGCTTTTGACGCTTACCAACTATGACCCGCATTCCCACCGTTTGACGTTCCTTCGCACGCTCTCGGAAGAACAGGATAGACGGCTCGCGGAAGCATGGCCACGTGACCAGCAGCGGTACCGCGCTTGGTTCAACACGATCAATGAAGCTTACGTCAAGGCACGCTACTCCGAGCATTACGAGATTGGCGAGGAGGCTCTGAGTTGGCTGGTTGGGCGCACGGCCGTCTTGCACGAACTCGTCGAGACAATCTCCAAGGAACATCTGGAGCGGCTAAAGGAAGCATCGGCTGCCACTGGCTGAGTATTGCATTGATCTCGCAATCGAACGGCTTGGATCTCAACAAGCTTTGGACCATGGTTCAGAAAGAACTGCATCTCGCTACCGCCTAAAGATGAATGGCAAGGCGCGGATGTCGGCTGACATCCGCGCCTTTTTATCAGAGGGGTGACCGCTGCACCTCTCACCAAGCCGTTCGTGTTGAGGCAGAGACTCAAGCCGAATATCCTATCTTTGAGGAAGACCCCAATAACGTTCAGTGCGACAAACGGCTTCGCCTTTGGACGTTCATTTGTTACCGGTCGCTAACCTTGTCGGACCACAGACGTCTCTTCCGTTGTAGAGAGTGCCTATCGCGGCGATTGACCGCACGGATAGTGCAACCCCCGCCTTGCGGCGGGGGCTTATTGGTCCGGATCAATCGTTGGTGATCACGGCGTAAAGTGTTTCGTCATCCTGTCCCAGATGCTTGCCGAGGTTGGCGTAGAATTTGCCGTGGCCGGTCTTGATGCCGAGGCTGTAGTAGGTGCCGCCCTTCTGGTTTTCCTTTTCCCAGATGCCGCCGATTTCGATCAGGCGACCGCGCGGGGATTTGCCAAAGAGGCGGAAGACGGGAGCCTTGTCATTGTTCCTTACGAGGGCTTCGCCGGTGATGTCGACGAAGAATGAGAGGGTTTCAACGTTGCCAGTGATCTTGTCACCGTTGATCTTGATGAAGTTCACGAGATCGGTCATCGCGTTTTCTCCTTTGTTTCGCGTTGTCGATGGACACGATTGAGAACCGGTATAGGTCGGACCGCACCCGCAGGGCCGGAACGCATGTGGAGGACAGGCAAGGCAAAGCGTCCGCGTATGATTTTGCTGCGCGAGGAATGGCTGGAAGCCAGGGGAAAATCATTTGCCAAAACTGTTGCTGGGTGGCCGACGGGTTCTAGTGATCCATGCTTCGACAAACGCACGGAAACAAAGCGGGCAATTGCAGTGACGGGTTACCTAGCTTCATTCGGTAGATCTGGCGATGATAGCAGGACATTGCCGTGCCCCCGCGCCTATTCGTTGATAAAACTGGCAATCCAAGAACTGGGCAACGAAAGGATGAACCTGAATCCAATTATCGGACTTGCTGCCGCGATTCACGCGGAATCTGGGCAAAGGAAAAAAGAGATACCTCATCAGCTGCGTGGCTTGTCTTTGATGGGCCACGGCAAGTTCTACGCCAACCTCGGCAAGCATCCGGCACAGGATGACGAACCCCTAACCCCATGATCACCGACGGCTGATCCGGACCGATAGGCCCTCCCCGCAAGGCGGGGCTTGCACTATTCGGCACAGCCAGCCGCAAAAGCGTTGCAGTGTCCGCATGAGCGAGGCCGATCGGGGCCTATCGCAGATGAGTTTCCGGCTTTTTCGGGTTATCCACTTCTCGCCAAAGCTGCTTGAGCGCTTCAATCGGTGCAAACGCGCCGTTACCGCGTCGACGAGACCTACAGCAATGTCCGCGGTCAATGGATGTATTTGTATAGTGCCATCGACAGCGTCGGGACACCGTTGAGTTCTTCTTCAGCAAAAGCCGTGATCTGCCTGCGGCCGAGCGCTTCTTCAAACGAGCATTGGAGCGGCACGGCCGGCCGGATCGCGATGTCATCAATGGCAGCCAGACAAATCGCGAAGCGATCTGTTCCTGTGATACGACTAACCGATTGAAGGCAAAGGTCGGCAGCAGGACCAAGCGTGTCAGGATCAGGTCGAGTAAATACCTCAACAACCGGATCGAGCAGGATCATCGGCGCATCAAGCGCCGCGTGCGATCAATGCTCGGTTTCAAGT
>NZ_JBBNAN010000260.1:0-25565 GCF_037994405.1 Phyllobacterium sp. | reverse complement strand
CCAGCATTGCGTCTACGACCGCTCTGCCGCCATGGACGTGGAATTCGCCGCAATCTTCACCCGTGAAGCTGTGAGGAGCGGGAAAGTAAAGCACTAGCCCGCGGTCGATTGGACGTCCTTCAGAATCTCTGAATGTACGCAAGGCGGCATTGCGCGATTCCGGAAGGTTACCGCAGATCGTTTCGATAACGAATTGAGTCTGCGGACCCGAGATGCGAACCACAGCCACGCCGGAAGGCAGGCGGCCACTCGAGAGGGCGAAAATCGTCTCGCCAAAAACATGGTTCTGTTTCATTTCATTCTGCCCACGCTTACACTGGAACCTTGTAGACTGCCGCGCTTCAGACGAAAAGGGCATGTGGATTACAATGCATCAGCAAGCCAACCTGCTCGGTCACGAATCGAGCCCTTATCTGCGCCAACACGCGAACAACCCGGTGCACTGGCGACCCTGGGGGAATTCTGCACTGAATGAGGCTCGGGAAACCGGGAAGCCGATCCTGCTCTCGGTCGGTTACGCCGCATGCCATTGGTGCCATGTGATGGCGCATGAATGCTTCGAAGATGCTGAAGTTGCTACGCTGATGAACGCTCTCTATGTCAACATAAAGGTGGACCGCGAGGAGCGCCCGGACATTGATCAGATTTACATGGCCGCGTTGGCGGCTATGGGCGAACAGGGCGGCTGGCCCCTCACCATGTTCCTGACTCCCGAAGCCAAACCATTCT
Organism: Phyllobacterium sp.; assembly: GCF_037994405.1. GTDB lineage: Bacteria > Pseudomonadota > Alphaproteobacteria > Rhizobiales > Rhizobiaceae > Phyllobacterium. The sequence continues at coordinate 24,836 of NZ_JBBNAN010000260.1, read as the reverse complement.
GGGGCGGAACCTATTTTCCCAAACATTCGCGTTATGGCAGGCCGGGCTTTATCGATGTCCTTCAGTCGATCGCCAGGGTCTGGAGGGAAGATCGTGGACGCGTCGCGCAGAATGTAGAAGCGCTTGCCGCTCATGTGAGCGGACGCCTTGATGTGAAGGCGGAAGCTTCGCCGCTCGACCAACACCTGTTCGACCAATTCGCTGCAAACATTTATGGAATGGTCGATCTCGCCAAGGGTGGCCTATCTGGCGCGCCCAAATTCCCGAACGCGCCTTTCATGGATACGTTGTGGTTGTCCTGGCTGCGCAACGGCGAGAAGACCCATCGCGATGCATTCCTGGTCAGTCTCAGGACCATGCTTCAAGGCGGTATTTACGACCACCTTGGCGGTGGCCTGTCCCGTTACTCGGTCGATGACCAATGGCTGGTGCCGCATTTTGAGAAAATGCTCTACGACAATGCCCAGTTCATCCGGCACGCGACATACGCCTATGCTGAGACCGGCGATGAATTGTTCCGTATCCGAATCGAAGAAACGGTGGGCTGGTTGCAGCGGGAAATGCTGGTAGACCGGCGCTTCGCCTCCAGCCTCGATGCCGACAGTGAAGGCGAAGAAGGTCGATTCTATGTCTGGACATCGGGTGAAATTCCTGACCGGCCAGAATTCGAAACGTTTCGCCGGGCTTACGATGTCAGCGAACAGGGTAATTGGGAAGGCAAGACGATCCTGAACCGCTTGCACAAGCGCGCATCCCTGGACGTCGGAATTGAGCAGCAGTTGAAACGGGCTCGACAGGTGCTTTTCGCCATTCGCGATAAGCGAGTTCGCCCCGGCCGCGATGATAAGGCACTAACAGACTGGAATGGTTTGATGATCCGCGCCCTTGCTGAGGCTAGTCGTCTTTTTGCCCACCAGGACTGGCTGGATCTTGCCCTGGCATCCTATCGTTCCATCTCAGAATCGATGGTCGACGGCCGGCTTCCGCATTCTGTTCTCGGCGATTCACGGCTGTTCCCAGGACTTTCATCCGACTACGCTGCGATGATCAATGCGGCGCTCTCATGCTATCAGGCGACGCAGGACAAGGCGTTTGTCGAAGATGCCCGGCGTTGGCTTGTTGCGCTGGGCAGGTGGCACAGAACTGCAGACGGCAATTATGCCCTCAGCGCTTCCGACGGTGCGAATGTCATTGTTCGTGTCCGTGGCGATCAGGATGAGGCAATTCCGAGTGCCACCGGCCAGATTGTGGAAGCTATAGCCCGTCTCGCAGTTGTGACAGGTGATGAAACGTTGCGTCAGCACGCGGAGAAGATTGCCGAAAATGCACTTGGCCGGGTGTTGCAGCAGCGGTATGGCCAGGCCGGTGTCCTCAACAGTGCGAGCCTTGTGCTGGAACCAATGAAACTCATTGTGGTAACACCGGACAAGGATGATGAGCTGATGGAGTTGGCGAGCAGATTTCCCGATCCGCGCCGCACCGACATCTGGATTGAATTCAACACGAACAAGAAGATCGAACTCGTCCCGGGTGCCGGTGAGGTGACCATAAAAAAACCCGCGGCTTATCTCTGCCGCGGGCTTGTCTGTCTTGCACCAGTCGAAACTGCCGGAGAACTTGAAACGCTGCTTCGGCCGGTTCCCTGACGCTTATGTATTCATCGAATCGAAGAACTCGCCATTGGTCTTGGTCTGCTTGAGCTTGTCGATGAGGAATTCAATCGCATCGGTGGTGCCCATCGGCGCAAGAATGCGGCGCAGAACGAAGATCTTCTGCAGATCCTGACGCGGCACGAGAAGGTCTTCCTTGCGGGTGCCGGATTTTAGAATATCCATTGCCGGGAAGATGCGCTTGTCGGCGACCTTGCGGTCGAGCACGATTTCCGAGTTACCGGTACCCTTGAACTCTTCGAAGATGACTTCATCCATGCGGCTGCCTGTGTCGATGAGCGCCGTGGCGATGATGGTCAACGAACCGCCCTCTTCGATATTGCGCGCGGCACCGAAGAAGCGCTTGGGACGCTGCAGGGCATTGGCGTCGACACCGCCGGTCAGAACCTTGCCGGATGACGGCACGACGGTGTTATAGGCGCGGCCAAGGCGGGTGATGGAGTCGAGCAGAATGACCACGTCACGGCTGTGTTCGACAAGACGTTTCGCCTTCTCGATGACCATTTCTGCCACCTGAACGTGGCGCGATGCCGGTTCGTCGAAGGTCGACGAGACAACTTCACCCTTCACGGAGCGCTGCATGTCGGTCACTTCTTCCGGACGCTCATCGATGAGAAGCACGATGAGATAGCATTCCGGATGGTTGGCAGTGATCGAATGCGCAATGTTCTGCAGCAAAACTGTCTTACCGGTGCGCGGTGGAGCGACGATCAAGCCACGCTGGCCTTTACCGAGCGGCGCCACGAGGTCGATAACACGAGCCGAGAGATCCTTGGTGGTCGGATTTTCCAGTTCCATCTTGAAGCGCTCATTCGGATAGAGCGGCGTCAGATTATCGAAGTGGATCTTGTGACGGATTTTTTCCGGATCTTCGAAATTGATTGTGTTGACTTTCAGAAGGGCGAAATAGCGCTCACCTTCTTTCGGTCCCCGGATGGGACCTTCCACCGTATCGCCGGTCTTCAGCGAAAAACGCCGGATTTGCGACGGTGAAATATAGATATCGTCCGGGCCAGGAAGGTAATTGGCGTTGGCGGATCGCATGAAGCCAAATCCGTCCTGCAAGATCTCGACGACGCCTTCGCCGATGATTTCGACTTCCTGTGAAGCCAATTTCTTGAGAATGGCAAACATCAATTCCTGCTTGCGCATGACGCTCGCGTTTTCGACTTCAAGCGACTCAGCAAAGGCAAGAAGGTCGACCGCTGTCTTGTTCTTGAGTTCTTGTAATTTCATTTCCTGCATGTGTGCGGAACTCTTAATTCTATTGGTTTGAAATGGGGAAGGGAAATGACGATGCCTGAATGCAGTGCCACTGAAAATGGCCGAGGATTGCTGTGGCGGTATTTCCGGAGAGGAGGCCCTTATCTAGCCAATCACGGCAATAAGGGCAAGAGGTTTCATGAGTGGAGTTGATATGAGACTGCAGTTTTTGTGATTGATAGAACCTGCCCCTGCTCGCTGTCTAAGACGCTAAAATGGCTTTATGATGACCATCAGAACAATAATGACCATCAGGACCGTCGGAACCTCGTTCATCATGCGCCAGAAACGCGCTGGCTTCTCGTTCCGGTCCTCAGCGAACAGCCGCACCGCCTTGGAAAAATAGCCATGAACCCCGGACATGATCAGCACTGCCAGGAATTTTACGTGAAACCACCCGTCCGCATAAGCGGCGGATTGCCAAGCAAGCCAAAGACCGGCAAGCCAGGTTATCCCCATGGCTGGATTGATGATTGCCTTCAGCAATCGTTGTTCCATGACCTTGAACGTCTCTGACTGGACAGAGCCACGTTCGGCGGCGCAATGGTAGACGAACAGCCGCGGCAGATAGAGCATACCTGCCATCCACGAGATAACGGCAATGACGTGGATCGCCTTCACCCAAAGATAGGCCTCAGCCGGGTACAGAAACGCCAATACGATACCGCCAATTGCCACAATCCCGGCGATCGCCCGTGGCAAGAGTGGAACCTTCCTTGAGCTCGTCTCGTCTGATCTCGTAGTCGTCATGCGATATTCCCTGCGATCTTATTTTCGCGGCGAGGCCTGCCGAACACGGCTTACCATCTGCTCGACATGAGATACGGGTGCATCCGGCGTTATCCCATGGCCAAGATTGAATATCAGCGGTCCATGCCCGAGAGAATCGAGAATAGCATCGACACCTTCATCAAGCGCGCGTCCGCCGGCGACAACCCGCAAGGGATCGAGATTGCCTTGAACCACACCCCCGCCCTGGAGCGAAGATGCCATGGAAAGCGGCACTGACCAGTCAAGACCGAGGGCCGTGACACCTGTTCGTTCGCGATAATTGACATAAAGCGCGCCAGCACCTTTGGGAAAACCAATGATCGGTACATCCGGATGAACAGCACGCACCTTCTTCACGATCCGCGCGACGGGCGCTACGCAAAAGCGTTCAAAGCAGACTTCATCAAGAACACCTGCCCACGAATCGAAAATCTGAACAGCATCGGCGCCCGCATCGATTTGCCTGATCAGATATTCCGCCGAAACATCCGCCAGCTCATCCAGCAATTTCCCGAAGGCATCCGGATTGCGATAAGCGAAAAGGCGGGCAGGGGCCTGGTCCGGGGTTCCATGTCCCGCAATCATATACGTTGCCACGGTCCAGGGAGCCCCACAGAACCCAAGTAGTGTCGTGTCGGTGGGGAGCTGTTCTCGTAAAAGCCTCACCGCTTCGTAGACCGGCTCCAGGCGCTCCGCTGCGCCACTGGCTTCCAGCCAGAATATTCCATCGACGTCAATCGGCGTCATCAAAGGGCCGCGACCCTCTTCAAAGCGAAGATCGCGGCCGAGCGCATGCGGGACAACCAGAATGTCGGAGAATAGAATTGCCGCATCAAAGCCAAAACGCCGGATGGGCTGTAGCGTCACCTCGACGGCCAGATCAGGTGAATAGCAGAGATCGAGAAAACTGCCTGCACTCTTCCGCACTTCCCTATACTCGGGAAGATAGCGGCCAGCTTGCCGCATCATCCAGATCGGGGGAGGAAAGACAGTCTCGCCTCCAAGGACTTTCATCACTTTGCGAACCATTGCCGGTGTCTCCGCCCCTATCTTACAAAAAAGAAATTTAGGTCTATTCGGTTTTTCTGATTCTTAGAGTCTGTTTGTATCGGGAATTACCACAATGTCAGTATTTTCCCACAGTCTCGAATTTCTGCCGAAATTTTGCAAAACCCAAGGTTGAACTTCGGGAAAACCGTGGAAATTCTCATAAGTATAATCATTACAATGGTTTAACATAATATTAACTGTGAATAAATGTGTGAATATCGACAGGACAAAAGACGAAAAGTGGCAACAATCCCCAGTTTGAGACCCATGGGGGCAAAATCACCCACAAGTGCCCTCGCTGTGGATGACTTGCCAACGATTCACATGGCTGCCATCAGTTGTGGACGCTCGGGAATTTTGTCCCCAGCCATCAACAGGAGTTGAAAATTTCTGTGACGAAACCAGTAAACTACTTTCATCTTCACATGATTTCTGATGCGACCGGAGAGACTCTCATCGCTGCTGGACGAGCGGCCGCAGCACAATATGCCCACGCAAGGGCTATTGAGCATGTTTATCCGCTGATCCGGACGGAAAAGCAGATCAAAAGGGTTTTGGACGGCATCGATGCCGAGCCAGGTATTGTCCTCTATACGATCATCGACCAGCGGCTCGCTGCTATGATTAATGATGGTTGTGCCGCGATCGGTGTTCCGTGCGCGTCAGTGCTCGAGCCGGTTTTGACTATTTTTCAATCTTATCTCGGCGCGCCAGCGGGGCGCCGCGTCGGCGCACAACATGTTCTCAATGCCGAATATTTCCGGCGGATTGATGCTCTCAACTTCACCATGGAACATGATGATGGACAGCTGCCACCGGATATAGAAGAGGCAGATGTCATTCTGATCGGCATTTCGCGGACGTCGAAAACGCCGACTAGCATCTATCTTGCCAATCGCGGCATCAAGACGGTCAATGTTCCGATTGTCATCGGTGTACCGATCCCAGACGTGCTGGTAAATGCGGAAAGGCCGCTGATTGTCGGGCTGGTCGCTTCTGCCGAACGAATATCGCAAGTTCGTCAGCACCGGGTACTTGGGGCGACGCATGGCTTCGATGCCGATCAATATCTCGACCGCGCCAATATAATCGAGGAACTCACCTATGCTCGGCAGATTTGCCACCGGCACAATTGGCCTACGATTGATGTGTCACGCCGGTCAATCGAAGAAACTGCAGCTGCTGTTCTTGCCCTGCGTGCAGAGGGACGATAACCACACTGGGATGAACCCGATCTCTGGCAAGGAGAAAAGACCATGGACATCATTCTCGCTTCCAAAAGCCCATTTCGCGCCATGTTGTTAAGGAATGCCGGCATCGCGTTTAGCGCACAGTCTGCTGATATCGATGAGCGCGCGGTCGAGGCGCCGCTCTACAACAGTGGCGCTACACCTGAAGATGTTGCGCTGGTGCTGGCCGAGGCAAAGGCGCTCGATGTCAGTGAGCGCCATCCATCCGCGCTGGTGATTGGTTCCGATCAGACGCTCTCGCTCGGAGACGAAGTCATGCATAAACCGGAAGATATGGATGGTGCCAGGCGGCAACTGCTGAAACTGTCCGGCAAGACGCATCATCTCAACAGCGCTGTGGTGCTTGCAAAGGAGGGCCACACATTGTGGCGGCATGTCTCGGTCGCCCGCATGACATTTCGTGATCTCGATCCAGGTTTTATTGGCAGGCATTTGTCGCGCGTCGGACCCGTCGCCGTCCAGAGTGTGGGTGCCTATCAATATGAGGGGCAAGGGGTGCAACTGTTCGAAAAGGTCGATGGCGACTATTTTACGATTGTTGGCCTGCCGCTTTTGCCGCTGCTTGCAGAACTGCGTCGCGAAGGGGCCATCGATGGCTAAGGCTTTTGTCACCGGCTTTCCAATTCGCCATTCTCGCTCGCCGCTCATCCATGGCCATTGGCTAAGGCAATATGGCTTGGATGGCTCTTATCAGGCGATCGAGGTGGCGCCGGAGGGCTTTGCCGATTTCGTTGGAAGCTTGCAACGAAATGGTTATGTCGGCGGCAATGTCACTATTCCACACAAGGAACACGCGTTTGCCCTGTGCTCCAGACATGACAGTGCCGCCGAGGATATCGGTGCTGTCAACACGCTGTGGTTCGAAGGTAGCGTATTGTGGGGCGGTAATACTGACGCCTATGGTTTCGTCGCCAATCTCGATTCACTCAGCTCCGGATGGGATCGCCGCAAGTCCGCGTTGGTGCTCGGTGCGGGTGGTGCCAGCCGTGCTGTCGTCTATGCCCTGAAACAACGCGAATTCGATGACATACGCATCGTAAACCGCACCCTAGACCGGGCACGGGAGCTTGCAGACCGTTTTGGTAGAGGAATTACTGCCCATGAATGGCGAGCAGTTCCCGAATTGCTGAGAGATTCCGCCCTTATCGTCAATACCACCTCGCTCGGCATGCAAGGCAAGGACGATATGGCCATTGATCTGTCGACTGCTGACCCCGAAGCACTGGTGACTGACATTGTCTATGTTCCGCTGGAGACGCCCTTGCTGAAGGCGGCGCGGGAGCGCGGCCTGAAAACCATCGATGGCCTCGGTATGTTGCTGCACCAGGCGGTTCCCGGCTTCGAGCGCTGGTTCGGCGTCAGGCCGGAAGTTACTTCTGAGCTACGGGTGCTCATCCTCGCCGATATGGACAGACCCGCACCCAACGGAAAACCGACATGATCGTCCTTGGCCTCACCGGCTCGATCGGCATGGGAAAATCAACCTCCGCGCAGATGTTTATCGACGAGGGAATACCGGTCTACTCCGCTGATGCGGCTGTGCATCGTCTCTATTCCGGTGCGGCGGCTCCATTGATCGAAGCAGCGTTCCCTGGAACGACCAAAGACGGCAAGGTCGACCGCACGAAGCTATCGACGGCGGTCATGGGAAAGCCCGACGCGCTGGAGAATCTAGAAGCAATTATCCATCCGCTGGTACGCGCCGAGGAAAACAGGTTTCGCGATAATGCGCGAGCGCGCGGCGAGAAGTTGATTGTCGTTGATATCCCACTGCTCTTTGAGACTGGCGCCGAGAAGCGAGTGGATAAAATACTCGTCGTTACGGCACCTGAGGATGTACAAAGAAGACGCGTTCTCGACCGTCCTGGCATGACGCCGGACAAGCTCGATGCCATTCTGGCACGGCAGACGCCGGACGCGGAAAAGCGGGCCCGGGCGGATTTCATCATCGACACACGCCATGATTTCGACGTGACCAGAGCTGCGATACGTAAAATAATCAGTCTCCTGACAGGATAGAGGGGGATAGATCCCGTCGCAGCTTGCCCTGATTGGCCAATTCGTGGAATTTGGGCAAAAGGGTGATTCCATGCGAGAAATCATATTCGATACGGAAACGACTGGCCTCGACAGGCTGGATGACCGGGTCATCGAGATCGGCGGCGTCGAACTTGTTAACCGGTTTCCGACAGGCAGGACGTTCCACGTCTACATCAATCCGGAGGGGAAGTCCGTGCATCCGGACGCGCTGGCTGTGCACGGTATCAGCAATGACCAGCTGGCCGATAAGCCGCTGTTTGCCGGCATCCTCCATGACTTTCTTGATTTCATCGATGGCGCGAAGCTGATCGCCCACAATGCGATGTTCGATATGGGCTTCATCAATGCGGAGCTGAATCGCCTTGGGCATCCGCCAATACACAATGATCGTGTGGTCGATACATTGGCACTCGCCCGGCGCAAGCACCCGATGGGGCCGAATTCACTTGATGCCTTGTGCCGCCGCTATGGCATCGATAACAGCCATCGCACCATGCACGGCGCCTTGCTCGACTCTCAGCTTTTGGCGGAAGTCTATATCGAGTTGATCGGCGGCAAGCAGGCAGCACTTGGCCTGACAATTGCCGAGCAATCCGACAACCAGCAGGCGAGCGATACAGCGGGACTGATCGTGATTTCGCGCCGGCGGGTGCCGCTGCAGCCCCGGCTCACCGAGGCAGAGAAAATGGCTCACGCCAAACTGGTGGCAAAAATCGGCGAAAAGGCCATCTGGAATGAGAGAATCCCTCTTCAATAAATAACCCGGGCTGAACCCGGGTTTTCATTATCTCGAACGCTGTTCGGCTTAGCTGACTTTTGCCTTGGCCTGTTCCTCAGCCATGCGTTGCTGGAACATCTGCGCGAAATCGATCGGGTCGATCATGAGTGGCGGGAAACCGCCATTGCGCGTCGCCTCGGCAATGATCTGGCGGGCGAACGGGAACAGAAGGCGCGGGCATTCGATGAACAACAGCGGCAATAGATGCTCTTGCGGGAAACCGACAAGCCGGAAAACACCACCATAGACGAGTTCAGCATTGAACAGGACTTCCTTGCCTTCGCCGGCCTTGGCCGAAAGGGTCAGGACGACGTCAAAATCATTCTCGGCAATTGGATTGGCATTTACGTTGACGTTGATGCTGATGCCAGGAGCCTTGTCACGCGGACGCAGAGAAAGGGGCGCGCCAGGGCTTTCGAACGAGAGATCCTTCACATATTGTGCCAGGATGTTCAGCGTCTGCTGCTGGGCAGTGCCGTCGCCATTGGTCACTTCATTGCCGTTCCCGGCCTTTTCATCAGGCTGCTGAGCCATTGTCTGGAAACCTTCTGCTGTTATGTCCGCTTGTACACGGTTATCGATTGAATGATGGCTCGCTAGCATGTGTGCCTTGGCGAGGCAAGGCACGCAGTCTAATCCCATCGTTTCATTTACTCTACTGTTTCGGGTTCCACGGTGAGTTTGGATCCGGCTTGCTGGAGTAATCCTCCGGATCAAGTTCGATCACCTTGTCCTTGATCTGCGACCGGCTGGTCCGGGAAGAACGCCGGTTGCCCGAGTTGACGACGACCACGCGATCGCTGATGAAACGCCAGCCAATGTCGCGCACGGCCGGAATGAAAAGCAGCAGGCCGATAATGTCGGTGATGAATCCCGGAATGATCAACAGGAACGCGGCAAAGACCAGCATCACACCGTGGACCAGCTCCCGCTTCGGAGTGCGACCAGCCGCTGTCTCTTCACGTATCTTCTGGATGAGGCCAAAGCCCTGAAGACGCAACAAAAAGACGCCGAGGAAGATCGACAGGATTATGAGAGCAAGTGTTGCCAGTACACCGATCTTGCTGCCGACGACGATAAAGCCGGCAATTTCCAGAAATGGCAGCGCCAGAAGAAACAGGGGCACGAAAGACGATCGCAAACTAATTTACCTTTCGAAGGAGATATCCGGCTATTATCCATACCCGGTGTCAATTTCATGCCTATATAGGATGGCAAGATGAGCATTTGTATGATTGCCCTTGGCAATCTATATGTTTTTGGTATTTCGACAAAAGATTGAAGACTGAGAACATTTTTTGGGATGAATGGCAGGCGACATGGAATATCTGGACTTCGGAACGATTTTTTTCTTCGTGGCAGCAGTGGTGATCTTTCTCCAGCTGCGCAAGGTCCTTGGCCGGCGCACCGGCAGCGAACGTCCACCCTTCAATCCCTATACGCGCACAGCCGAGGTCGAGGATAAGGCCAAGCCGAGTGATAATGTCGTTTCACTGCCCCGCCGTGGCGAAGTGAAGGAAAGCAGCTTCGAAAAAATCGATGCGATCGCCAAGCCAGGCACGCCACTGAATGACGGTTTGCGCGCCATCCAGAACGCCGATCCAACATTCGAACCGTCTAAGTTCCTCGATGGGTCAAAGATGGCCTATGAGATGATCGTCATGTCCTTTGCCGATGGCGATCGCAAGACGCTGAAAACCCTGCTTTCCCGTGAAGTATACGATGGTTTCGTTGCTGCCATAGGCGACCGGGAATCACGCGGCGAAAGGGTGCAGTCATCTTTCGTCGGCATCAACAAGGCAGAGATCATAGGTGCGGAGATGAAGGGTACGGAGTCTCACGTGACCGTGCGCGTCGTCAGCGAGCTTATTTCAGCAACCCTCGACAAGAACGGCACTGTCATCGATGGCGACAAGGAAGCGGTTGCGGAGGTCAAGGATGTATGGACCTTTGCACGCGACACCCGTTCGAAGGATCCGAACTGGAAGCTGGTCGCGACCGAAGCCGAAGATTAATCAGCGATCGAGACGTAAAAGCCATGCTGTCGCCCCTGTTCAAGCCGGTGGATTTCAAAGACTGTCCCGGTTGGGGGGATGACCAGCATCTGGCGGCCTTCCAGGCTTTTACCCGGTCCGCCAAACGGGTCCTGGAGAAACCCTACAAATCAGGTTCTCTTGGCATCAGTTTTGAGGCGCTTGCGCCGATTTTTGCTGATTCACGTGAAACATTGGTCGAATCCGACATCCAGGCGCGACAGTTTTTCGAGAAGTGGTTCCAGCCAGCGCGTATAGAGGGCGGCGAGGCGGCGGATGGTTTCGTGACCGGCTTCTACGAGCCGGAGGTCGTTGCTTCGCCAATTCGCACTGACCGGTTCACAGTCCCGTTTCTTAGTCGCCCTGCCGATCTGGTGGATATTGACGATGGCAATCGGCCGGACGGGTTCGATCCCTATTTTGCCTTTGCCCGGCAAACGCCGGCGGGTCTTGTCGAATATTTCGACCGCCCCGCCGTCGAAGGCGGCGCACTCGATGGTCAAGGTCTGGAAATCGCCTTCGTTGAAAGCCCGGTCGATGCGTTCTTCATTCACGTTCAGGGCGCAGCGCGGCTGAAGATGACCGACGGGCGCTTGCGCCGGATAACCTATGCGGCCAAGACCGGGCATCGATTCACGGGCATCGGCAAGATCTTGCTCGACAGCGGCGAAATCGCGCCGGAAAACATGTCGATGCAGTCGATCCGCGTCTGGCTTGCCGATCATCCGGACAAGGCCCAGGCGTTGATGTGGAACAATCGGTCCTACATTTTCTTCCGCGAGGCTGAAGTCGAGGACGAGTCTCTCGGGCCCATCGCAGCTGCGAAGGTGCCGTTGACCGGCGGCCGGTCAGTCGCCGTTGACCGGCTCTTGCATACGTTCGGGACACCATTTTACATCCATGTACCTGATCTCAAGGCATTTGGTGGTGAGCGCTTTGCCCGTCTGATGATTGCGCAGGATACCGGCTCGGCCATCGTCGGTCCGGCGCGAGGTGATCTTTTTGCTGGTTCCGGCGATACCGCCGGTGAGATTGCCGGCGGTATTCGCAACAAGGCTGATTTCTACGCACTAATTCCGCGTTCGCTTCTGGCAAAGAGTCAATGAAGAAGAAGCCGCCTGAAGACGGGTTTGCAACCCTGGAAGACAGGATTCTCTGGGAAACCGTAGCAAAGACCGCGCGACCGCTGAAAGGCAAGGAGAAGCCTACTTTTTTGATCGATGAGCCGCAGGAGAAAGCCTTCCTGCACCCATCGGCACCCGAAAGTGCGAAACCGGCGACATCAACGACTGCAAATCCTGCCCAGGGGCCGGCCAATCGACTGCACCCCATCGACCGTCCGACGCACAAGAAGATTGCAAAGGGACGTGTCGTCATAGAAGCCAGAATTGATCTGCACGGCCTTACCCAAAGCGAGGCCTATGGCCTGCTTCTCGGTTTTCTGCAACGCGCCCACTTGAGAAAACTGCGCCATGTCCTCGTCATCACCGGCAAGGGTTCATCCATGGGCAGTGACGGTGTATTGCGTCAGGCGGTACCGCTTTGGTTCGCAACGCCATCATTTCGCATTCTGGTCAATGGCTATGAAGATGCGGCGCGCAACCATGGCGGAACCGGTGCAATTTACGTGCGTATGCGCCGGCAGCCGGAGGCGCCATGACCCCGTTCGGCGAAAAACTTCGCGACCTGCGTGCAGAACGGGGGATTTCGCAAAAGGACATGGCCGAGGCGATCGGAGTTTCCGCCGCTTATCTTTCGGCACTCGAACACGGCAAACGCGGCCAGCCTACCTGGGATAAGCTGCAACGTATCATCCAGTATTTCAACATCATCTGGGACGAGGCGGAAGAGCTGCAGCGGCTGGCGATGATTTCGGACCCGCGCGTCATCATCGACACAGGTGGCCTTTCACCGGCAGCGACGGAACTTGCGAACCTGCTCGCTATGCGGATACGCGAGATCGACGCCGATACGGCTAATGACATGATCCGGCAACTCAAAGCCCTGCCGGAAAAACGCAAACGCTGAGCTCAGAAAAGCGTCCGCAGCCGGTCAATCTTCTCGTTAACGAGCCATCCATAATAGTTTTCTTCCGGCAGCTGGGGCTCCTCGCCATTGGCTACGCGAGCCGCATTCGCATTGGCCAACGTCCGGGCGCGGGCATCAGCACCGCCTGTATTGTAGAGCGTCGCGGTGATACCGGGATTTTTTGAGATGTCGAAATCGGCGACGCGGCGGTAAACATCGATCGAATGCTTCAGTGTCGCCGCCATATAGGGCAGCGTCAGGTCCGGATCCATGATCGTCTTATAGACATCAGTCGCATGATCCGCATCGAGCTTCGGCAGGCCCGAATAGCGGTTGACCATGTCGGTCATCTGTAACGCAATGAGTGGGCTGAGCTGGCCAAGGCCGAAACTCTGTCCGGCATAAAAGGGCTGGAAGAATACCGCGCTGAAACGGTTATCCGGGAAGCGCTTACCGCCAACGGTGTTGCCGCGGAAATCCGTGTCCCACACATCTTCCCGGCAGGTCCAGAGGCGCAAACTATCCTTGAATTGCGCGCAGGCTGAAAACTGCGGGCGCTTGACAAATTCGCCGATGGTCTCACCTTGGTAATCGAAATTGAGGCCTTGCTGGACGTAGGAAATGGCCTTGACGTAGTAGGTCTGCAACCGGTCATAGGCATCGACATTATAGGTGTGCTCGCCGACGAGCGCGCCAACAATGTGAACTGGATCAATGCCATAGGTGCGGGCAACACTGGCGATCTTCGCGCGCAGCTTGGAATCTGTTTTCAGCAGATTGTAGATCTTCTGATATTTCGCCTCATAGGTGGTATTCATCTCGCGCGTCCGCTTGGCGGATGCCGCGGGAACGCCGGGCTGGCTTGCATTGCGGTTGCCTTCCGGCACGACAGTGACGGCTGCTGCCGGTTGCAAGGCGGCTGAGAGGAGAAGACAGCTCGTCGCGAAAAGGATCAGGTGGCGTTTCATCATCAGTCCAGATTTCCAATCGGGCGTCCCGAATAACGCCTTGCTTGTCCGAAAGCCAGAAAAACCTCACTGCTGGCGTTGCGAGCAATGAAAAAGCCCTCCCGCAACTGCGAGAGGGCTTCGGCTATGGAATGCACATCCGCTGCAATATGATTGCAGCCCGCTCTAAAGGATGAAGCGGGACAGGTCGCTGTTCTTGGCGAGGTCGCCGACCGTTTCGCGAACATATTTGGCGTCGATCGTATGTTCGGCACCGGACTTGTCCGGAGCATTGAACGAAATGTCATCGAGCACCCGTTCCATCACCGTCTGCAAGCGCCGCGCACCAATATTCTCGACGGTCGCGTTCAAATCGACGGCGATGTCTGCAAGGGCATCGATCGCATCATCGGTGATGGTCAGCTTGACCTCTTCGGTTGCCATCAGAGCAATATATTGCTTGAGCAGGCTGGCTTCCGGTTCCGTCAGGATGCGGCGCATGTCGTCGCGGGAAAGTGCGCTGAGTTCAACCCGGATCGGCAGACGTCCCTGCAATTCCGGCAAGAGATCCGACGGCTTCGACACATGGAACGCTCCGGATGCGATAAACAGGATATGGTCGGTCTTGATAGGACCGTACTTGGTCGCAACCGTTGTTCCCTCCACCAGCGGCAGCAAGTCGCGCTGCACGCCCTCACGGGAAACGCCAGCTCCAACGCCGCCGTCGCGGGCCGCGATCTTGTCGATTTCATCGAGGAAGACGATGCCGTCATCCTCAGCCGAGCGCATCGCTTCCTGGGTGATCTGCTCCTGATCAAGCAGCTTGTCCGACTCATCATTGATCAGCACGGAGTAGGATTCCTTGACGGTGGTTTTGACGGTCTTGGTGCGTCCGCCCATGGCTTTGCCCAGCATGTCACTGAGGTTGAGAACGCCGATATTGGCACCCGGCATGCCCGGAAGCTCGAAATTCGGCATGCCCGAGCCGCTGTCCGCGACCTCGACCTCGATCTCCTTGTCGTCGATCAGGCCGTCGCGCAGCTTTTTGCGGAAACTGTCGCGGGTTGCAGGGCTGGCTGTCTTGCCAACCAGTGCGTCGAGAACACGCTCTTCCGCATTCATATGCGCCTTTGCCTTGACCTCTTCGCGTTTCCTTTCGCGAACGAGGCCGATAGCAACTTCAACGAGGTCGCGGATGATCTGCTCGACATCGCGGCCGACATAGCCGACTTCGGTGAATTTGGTGGCTTCCACCTTGATGAAGGGCGCGCCTGCTAGTTTGGCCAGGCGACGGGAGATTTCCGTCTTGCCGACGCCAGTCGGTCCAATCATCAGGATATTCTTTGGCATCACCTCTTCGCGCATCTGGCCTTCCAGCTGCTGGCGGCGCCAGCGATTGCGCAGTGCGATGGCGACGGCACGTTTCGCGTCTTTCTGCCCGATTATGTAGCGGTCGAGTTCTGAGACGATTTCGCGAGGGGAAAATGTTGTCATGATTGTCTTGTCTCTTGTTCTGCGTCCCGCGCCATCAGGACAGCGGGACCAAAGATTGAATTGCGTGTGTCGAACGCCGTAAAGCCGGCGTTTTCATAGGCGCGAATGGCTCGAGCGTTGGCAGGGTCGGGATCAATGATAACGCGCAGCGCACCCTCGACGAAGAGCTCGTCGACGAATTGCCGGACGATCGCCGAACCGTGCCCGATTCCGACCAGCTCCGGTATCCCGATAGAAAGGTCGATGCCCAAGGTACCGAAGGGCTGGTCCTGGTAAGGATGATCATCTTCCAGATGCGGGTCGTAGCTCTGTATGTAGCCGATGGGCCTGCCATCAAGCTCGACGATCAATGGCTCCACCGAGATGCTGTCCAAATGTTCCCGGATCGAAGCTATTTCCGTGTCCACATCGCCCCACCACTTTGCCACATGCGGTTCCGCCAGCCATTCGGCGATCATGGCAAGATCAGCCTCGCTGACCGGCCGGAACCCGTAACGATGGACTTGATCATTCGGCATCGAGGCTCTCAAGCGTGACGTTCGTATTGGTAAAGATACAGATATCGGCAGCGATCTGCATGGCGCGCCGGGCAATCTCTTCGGCATTCAGATCCGTGTCGGCAAGTGCGCGTGCGGCGGCAAGCGCATAATTGCCGCCAGAGCCAATGGCCATGACGCCATGCTCGGGTTCGAGCACATCTCCCGTGCCGGTGAGAGCAAGCGTCACCGATTTGTCGGCGACAAGCATCATCGCCTCAAGGCGGCGCAGATAGCGGTCGGTGCGCCAGTCCTTGGCAAGCTCGACGCAGGCACGCATCAACTGATCCGGATATTGTTCGAGCTTGCTTTCAAGCCGCTCAAGCAGGGTAAAGGCATCGGCCGTCGCGCCAGCAAATCCGGCAATGACATTGCCTTTGCCGATGCGGCGCACCTTGCGGGCGTTGCCTTTCATAACGGTATTGCCGAGGCTGACCTGTCCGTCGCCGGCAATGACCACCTTGCCGTTCTTGCGCACGGTGACGATCGTAGTCCCGTACATGGTCGAGGGATTGTGTTCTTGCATTCGTTTCTCCTTCAAGCAGGTTCGACACTACCCCAGATGGCAGCAGATCGAACCCCTTCTGTGACACTTATGTATGAAACACTCGCGGAATTGCAAATGACCTCCGATAGCTGCGCCATCAAAGCATTTGGAGATTCGCCATTCGTGTTTTAGAAGGCCTCATTTAATGCCTGCATCTAGAAGCCATGTGGCGGGAAACAGCAATGACAAGCGTCAACACACGCACCGCGAAGACCGAGCGCAGCACCAAGGAAACCAGCATTGCCGTTTCCGTCAATCTGGATGGTACGGGCAAGTTCGACATTTCTACCGGTGTTGGCTTCTTTGATCATATGCTGGAACAGCTTTCCCGCCATTCGCTGATCGACATGGATATCAAGACCAAGGGCGATTTGCATATTGATGATCATCACACGGTGGAAGATACGGGTATTGCCATCGGCCAGGCTATTGCCAAGGCACTCGGCGACCGGCGTGGTATCAACCGCTATGCCTCGCTCGATCTCGCGATGGACGAGACGTTGACCCGTGCAGCGCTCGACGTCTCGGGCCGCCCGTTCCTTGTCTGGCAGGTCGAATTTTCTGCAGCGAAAATCGGCACATTCGATACGGAGCTTGTGCGGGAATTCTTCCAGGCGCTGGCGCAGAATGCCGGGATCACGCTGCATGTGTCGAACCTTTATGGTGCCAACAACCACCATATCGCCGAGACATGTTTCAAGGCGGTTGCGCGCACGCTGCGCTGCGCTATCGAAACGGATCCGCGCCAGAAGGACGCCATTCCTTCGACCAAGGGCACTCTAAACGGTTGACGAGAGGGCTGAGACATGGCCAGTTTCCTTATATTGGCACCGCAGTCGCAGAACGGTCAGCGCGACGACGACAAAACCATCTTTATCCGGGATGGGTTTTCCGTATTGGCTCTTGTTCTGCCCTTCATCTGGCTGCTCATCCACCGGCTGTGGTTTGAGGCAACGCTGGTTCTCGTCGCTACGGGCGTTATTTCCGTTGTGGGGAATTATACGGGCCATGATGATATGGCGGCGTTCGTCACGGCGCTGCTTTCGTTGCTGGTGGGGTTTGAGGCGAACAACTGGCGGGCAGCAGCGCTGGAACGGCGTGGATTCGAACAGGTGGCAATTGTTGATGCGGACAATGCGGCAGATGCTGAAACGATCTGGTTCCTTGGGCCAAGATTTCGCTCCGCGGTGACACCCTCAGTGCCCGCAACCACCAGATCGGACAAGCCTTTGCTTCCCGTCGGCAACAAGCCGGCGCTCGGCGGGATGGTTGGGCTGGTCAGCCATCGGGGAGAAAACTGAGCATGCGCGTTGCCATCATCGACTATGGTTCCGGCAACCTTCGTTCGGCCACCAAGGCTTTCGAGCGTGCGGCGCGTGAAAGCGGGATCAATGCGACGATTGACCTAACGAACGACGCGACGCGCGTTCGCACCGCCGATCGCATCGTCCTGCCGGGTGTCGGCGCCTATGCGGATTGCCGGCGCGGGCTTCACGCAGTCGAGGGCATGGTTGAAGCCATTCATGAAGTTGCGGTGGAAAAGGCGCGTCCCTTCCTTGGCATCTGCGTCGGCATGCAGCTCATGTCGTCGCGCGGGCTGGAAAAGACCATCTCTACCGGCTTTGACTGGATCAAGGGGGATGTCCGCGAAATGGTGCCTTCAGATCCGACGCTCAAAATTCCGCAGATCGGCTGGAACACCATTCGCTTGACCCGCCCGCATCCGCTGTTTGACGGGATCGAGACGGGGCCTCAGGGGCTGCACGCCTATTTCGTCCACTCCTATTTTCTCGATGCCGAGATCGAAAATGACGTGCTGGCCGTGACCGACTATGGCGGGACTGTCACTGCTGCCGTGGCCAATGACAATATGGCCGGGACGCAGTTTCACCCGGAAAAGAGCCAGGCCCTGGGCCTTGCCCTCATCGCCAATTTTCTGAGGTGGAATCCGTGATCCTTTTTCCCGCAATCGATCTGAAAGACGGCCAGTGTGTGCGGCTGAAGCTGGGCGATATGGAGCAGGCGACGGTCTACAATCCCGACCCTGCCGCGCAGGCGAAAGCATTTGAAGACCAAGGGTTCGAATGGTTGCATGTGGTCGACCTGAACGGCGCCTTTGCCGGTCAATCGGTCAATGGCGCTGCAGTCGAGTCGATCCTCAAGGCGACGAAAAACCCCGTGCAGCTTGGTGGCGGTATCCGTACCCTTGAACATATCGAGAACTGGCTGGCCAAGGGCCTGTCGCGGGTCATTCTCGGTACGGTCGCCGTGCGCGATCCGGCGTTGGTGATTGAAGCCTGCAGCCTCTTCCCGGGAAAAGTTGCCGTTGGTATCGACGCCAAGGGCGGCAAGGTAGCGGTAGAAGGGTGGGCGGAAGCATCGACACTGGGTGTTACAGAGCTGGCGAAAAAGTTCGAGGGCGCTGGTGTGGCTGCGATCATCTATACGGACATCGACCGCGACGGCGTTCTCGCCGGCATCAATTGGGAATCGACGCTGCAACTGGCGGAGGCGGTTTCCATTCCGGTTATCGCTTCGGGTGGCCTCGCCTCCATCGCCGACATCGTCCGCATGACCATGCCTGATGCCAGGAAGCTTGAAGGCGCAATTTCCGGCCGCGCACTCTATGATGGCCGAATCGATCCTGGGGAAGCACTCCAGGTGCTCCGTGAAGCAAGGGAGCGTGCCGCATGACCCTGAAAGCCCGTGTCATACCCTGTCTCGACGTGAAGGACGGACGTGTCGTCAAGGGCGTCAACTTCGTTGATCTTATTGACGCCGGCGATCCGGTCGAGGCGGCCAAGGCCTATGATGCGGCCGGGGCAGACGAACTCTGCTTCCTCGACATCACGGCTTCCTCGGACAATCGCGAGACGATTTTCGATGTTGTCGCCCGCACCGCCGAGCAATGTTTCATGCCCCTGACCGTCGGCGGCGGCGTCCGTACCGTTGCCGATATCCGCAAACTGCTGCTGGCGGGCGCCGACAAGGTTTCAATCAACACCGCGGCCGTGAAGAACCCTGAATTTATCGCCGAGGCTGCCGACAAGTTCGGCAATCAGTGCATTGTTGTTGCAATCGATGCCAAGAAGGTTTCAGCCGAAGGCGAAACCGACCGCTGGGAAATCTTCACCCATGGCGGGCGGCAGGCGACTGGTATCGATGCGGTGGAATTTGCCCGCCAAGTCGTTGACCTTGGCGCGGGGGAAATACTCCTGACCTCAATGGACCGGGACGGCTCGAAGATCGGCTATGATATTCCGGTGACGCGCGCTATCGCGGATGCGGTTCGTGTGCCGGTGATCGCGTCGGGCGGAGTCGGCAATCTCGATCATATGGTCGAGGGAATTATCGAAGGTCATGCGTCCGCGGTGCTTGCCGCATCGATTTTCCACTTTGGTACCTATACGATCAGCGAGGCGAAAGCCCATATGGCGGCGGCGGGCATTCCAATGCGCCTTGACCCCGTCCGCTGACTGGAGAGCTTGATGAGCGCATTCACCCTCGCCGATCTCGAACGCATCGTGGCACAACGCGCCGCGTCGGTTGACGTCAAATCCTATACCGCCAGCCTTTATGCCAGGGGAATTGGCAAGGCCAGCCAGAAATTGGGAGAAGAGGCGGTTGAGACCGTCATTGCGGCTGTCTCCGGCGACAGGCAGGGTGTTGTTTCGGAAAGCGCGGATTTGCTCTATCATCTTCTCGTCGTCCTCGGCATTTCCGGCATTAAGCTCAAGGAAGTGCTGGAGGAACTCGACCGGCGGACGGCGCAGACCGGGCTCGAAGAAAAAGCCGCGCGAGGACATGACTGATCATGTTTAAAGCACCGGCGCTTGGACGGCAGACAGAAGGGGATGTCGTGGATCAATTGGCACCCAGTGAATTTTCGCCCTATCGGTTCTTCAGTGCCGAACGGTGGGCAGAATTTCGCGCTGATACGCCGCTTACGCTGACCTATGACGAGGTCAAGCGGCTGCGTTCGCTGGGCGATCCGATCGATCTTGATGAAGTAAGCCGGATTTATCTATCGTTGTCGCGGCTGCTTTCCGCGCATGTGGAGGCGAGCCAGTTGCTGTTCTATCAGCGCCGGCAATTCCTCAATACCGGTGACGCCTTCAAGACGCCGTTCATTATTGGCATTGCCGGATCCGTCGCAGTCGGCAAATCGACGACGGCGCGCGTCCTGAAAGAGTTGCTTGCCCGCTGGCCATCGAGCCCGAAGGTCGATCTGGTGACCACGGACGGCTTCCTCTATCCAAATGAGGTTCTGCGGGCCAAGGGCCTGATGGAGCGCAAGGGTTTTCCCGAGAGCTACGATGTTGGCATGGTGCTGCGCTTCCTGTCGCAGATCAAGGCAGGCCAGCGCAATGTCAACGCGCCACTTTATTCCCACCTGACCTATGATGTGCTGGCCGGCGAATTCCAGACCGTCGATGCACCCGATATTCTGATTTTCGAAGGAATCAACGTGTTGCAGGTCCGCGATCTGCCGGAAGACGGCAAGATGGTGCCTTTCGTCTCGGACTTCTTCGACTTTTCGATCTATATCGATGCGGATGAGGAGCAGATCCACAAATGGTACATCAGCCGCTTCATGCGGCTGCGTGAGACAGCGTTCAAGGACCCGAGCTCATTCTTCCATCGCTATTCGACCATTTCCGATGATTCTGCTCTGGCTATCGGCGAAAGCCTGTGGGCCAACATCAATCTGAAGAATTTGAGGGAGAACATCCTGCCCACGCGGCCGCGAGCGGACCTGATCCTGCGCAAGGGCGATAATCATCTCGTTGAGGAAGTCGCACTCAGGAAGCTGTAACGCGGCGCAATGTGAGATTGATCCGGCCGGTGCTTTTCAAAAGCGTAGATGTATCTGGATAAATGCGATCGACGCCATGAAATGCCAGGCGGCCTTCACCGCCAAGAACGATTACATCGCCGCTTGAAAGCCTGATGGACTGGGTCTTTTCATTGCGGTTCGTGCCGCCAAAACGGAACAGACACGCGTCGCCAAGCGAGACGGAGACGACGGGAGCGTCAAAGTTCTGCTCGTCGCGATCTTGGTGCAGGCCCATTTTTGCAGTTTCTGAGTAGAAGTTCACCAGACAGGCCTCCGGCGGCAGCGGAAAGTCAACGACCTTGTGCCACAGGTCGAGCAGGCGTGGCGGAATGGCTGGCCATGGCCTTTGCGTCACCGGATGCATGGCCTGGTAGCGATAGCCGAGTTCCTTGTCGGTGACCCAGCCGAGCGAGCCGCAATTGGTCATGCGCACGCTCATTTCCTTGCCGGTTTTCGGCATGGCCGGAATGTAGAGCGGTGCTTGGGCAACGACAGCCCTTATGTCTTCCACCAGCGCAGCCTGTTCGGCCAGGCCGAAATAGTCAGGATAATAGCGAATGCCGGGTGCAAGCAAGAGCATCGGATCAGACGGAGCCTTTGAAAACAAAGGCCCGGCTGCAAGCATAGCCGGGCCGTTTGGCAATAAGGTACGATCAGTCGAGCGGCGGGATGCGCAGCACCTGACCGGGGTAAATCTTGTCGGGATGGCTCAGCATCGGCCTGTTGGCTTCGAAGATGACCGTATTCTTCGCGCCTTTGCCTTTGCCGTATTGCGACTCGGCGATCTTCCAAAGATTATCGCCCTTTTTCACCGTGTAGAACACGGCAGACTTGACGACCGAACCGGTGGTTGTGTTGTCGACCTTCAGGCCATCAGTCTCGACCTTGGAAATACCAAGCGAGTTGCCGACAGCAATGATCGCCTTTTCCAGAATTTCCTGGTTGGTGACATTGCCCGTCAGGACTACCTTGTCGCCCTCGACGACCACCTGGACATCGTCTGTGCCAAGATTGTGCGAATCGAGTTCCTTTTTCAGATCTTCGGCTTTGGGTTCTTCATCGCCAATGCCGATCTTCTTTCCTACAGATTTAACGAAATCAAATAGTCCCATGTCTGGCTCCTCGTTGATCGTTCAAATCGATAAATGCTGTTGTGGCATCCCGCGAAGGACTTGAAAAGCCAAGATTAATGCGCGCAGTTAATATTCGAAATCCGATTCTAGTCACCCTTGACCTTGCCGCGCATCTTTTTCACATCGGCTCGCCCGGATTTTGCTTTGAGGCGGCGTTCGATGGAGCCCTTTGTTGGTCGGGTTTTCTTGCGCGGCGGCGGCGGTTCAGCCGCTTTTGCAATCAGGGCAATCATGCGCTCACGCGCATCCTGACGGTTGCGTTCCTGGGTACGAAAGCGGTTGGCTTCGATCAGTACATCGCCGTCTTTGGTCGCCTTTTGGCCGGCAAGTTTCATGAGGCGCGCAAACACATCGTCGGGTAGTTCTGCTCGCGCGGCCAAAAACCGCAATTGCACTGCAGTGGAGACCTTGTTGACATTCTGTCCGCCAGGTCCAGTCGAACGTATAAAAGTTTCCTCCAGATCGCCCTCGTCGATCGAGATTCGGTTGGTAATTTTGATCCGGCTGCGGCTCTCTTCCATGCCTGGATTGGTAGCCCAATCTTTGATTCGCGGGAAGCACCGGGAAAATTTGAGTGTTCTCCGCGAGAGATCTCCGCTCCAGGTCAAATGCAAAAGGCCCCATTGATTGCAACGGGGCCTTTTGGTTGCTGATATTTTTAAGTTATTCTGCTGCGACTGGCGTGTGCGGGGCGGCAGCCCTGATATCGCTATCGACGTGGCTTTCAAACTTGCAGAAGTTGCGGATGAACATATCGACGAGCTTGTTAGCCTGTACGTCGTAGGCCGCCTTGTCCGACCAGGTCGAGCGTGGATCGAGGATGGCATCATCGACGCCCGGCACAGAAACCGGCACTGCGAAGCCGAAATTCGGATCCGTACGGAACTGTGCACTCTTCAACGATCCGTCCAGCGCTGCCGTGAGAAGCGCGCGCGTCGCCTTGATCGGCATGCGCTTGCCCGTGCCAAACGCTCCCCCGGTCCAGCCGGTGTTCACCAGCCAGCAATCGACGCCGTGGTCAGCGATGAGCTGACGCAGAAGATTGCCATATTCCGACGGGTGGCGCGGCATGAAGGGTGCACCGAAGCAGGTGGAGAACGTTGCCTCGGGTTCGGTTACACCGCGTTCGGTGCCGGCAACCTTGGCGGTGTAACCGGAGAGGAAGTGATACATGGCCTGCGCTGGAGTGAGCTTGGCAATAGGCGGCATGACGCCAAATGCATCGGCGGTCAGCATGATGATGTTCTTCGGGTGGCCCGCCTTGCCGGTCTTCGATGCATTGGGGATGAAGTCCAGCGGATAGGCGCAGCGCGTGTTTTCCGTCAACGAACCATCATTGAAATCCGGCTGCCGATTTTCGTCGAGCACCACGTTTTCTAGGACAGTGCCGAAACGTTGGGTTGTCGCGAAAATTTCCGGTTCTGCCTCGGCAGAAAGCCGAATCGTCTTGGCATAACAGCCGCCTTCAAAATTGAAGACGCCGTGTTCGCCCCAGCCATGCTCATCGTCGCCGATCAATGTGCGGGTCGGATCCGCCGACAGCGTTGTCTTGCCCGTCCCCGAGAGGCCGAAGAAGACGGCGGTGTCGCCGTTCGGCCCCTCATTGGCCGAGCAATGCATCGGCATGACGCCCTTGGCAGGCAGAATATAGTTGAGCGCGGTGAATACCGATTTTTTCATTTCACCGGCATAGGCCGAGCCGCCGATCAGCACGATCAGGCGCTTCAGGTCGACCGCGATCACCGTCTCTGTACGTGTACCGTGCCTTGCCGTGTCAGCGCGGAAAGACGGCAGGTCGATAATTGTCATCTGCGGCACGAAACTTGTCAGCGCATCGCGCTCCGGCCGGATCAGAAGGTTGCGGATGAACAGTGAATGCCAGGCAAATTCTGTGATGACGCGGGTGTTCAGTTTGTAATCTTCATCGGCGCCGCCGATCAGGTCCTGAACGAACAGTTCCTTGCCTTTTGCCTGCTCCATGAAATCTGCGTAGAGCAGTTCGAAAGCCTCAGGCGACATAGGTGAATTATTGTCCCACCAGACGTGGTCTTCCGTGGACGCATCCCGGACGACAAATTTGTCCTTAGGCGAACGTCCAGTATGCTGGCCTGTGCGGGCAACAAGCGCACCCTGAGCGGTCAGCTCTGCTTCACCCCGGCGCAATGTCTCCTCGTAGAGCTCTGCTGCTCCGAGATTGTAATAGACCGCCGAAAGCCCCTTCAAGCCTGAGGTGCCGAGCGCGATCGCCGCGTTGTGAGTACCGGTCTCTCTAGTCATATGTCCGCCGTTGTTTAACAAGGTTCAAGGGTCAAGTTCGGATCATGCCGCATCTTGCATCTTCCAATGAGAATGCGGTCATACGTGGTCAAAAGCAGAAATACTGAATAGTATCAAATGTTTAATCGATTTAAAGAATTTAAATTTTTTTAAATCGGTTTAAATAACGATAATTTCTGCTG
>NZ_JBBNAN010000259.1:0-2483 GCF_037994405.1 Phyllobacterium sp. | reverse complement strand
GTTCCGCAGCCACTGAAGGTCATCAGCGCCCCAGACAGCGCCATCAGCGCCGGTATCTTCCGAAATGATCTTTGCCAGCTTTTCATCTGCCACCTTCTTCGCTGCTGCCGCCGCCGTGGCGCGCTTTTGTGCTTCGTCATAGAGTTGTGATGCCAGGAGGCGGTCTCGCCTCTCCTTGGCCAGTAGCGCCTCGAGCGCCGTCTTTTCGAATAGAGCGACGTATCCAGATCGGGCAGCTTGGGCTGCTTTTGCCCGCTCCGTGCCTACACGGCCGACGATTAGTTCCCGCACCACGGGGATGCGATCGGCGAAGGGAAAGTCGCGAAGCGCTGGCACGCCCTCGTAAAAGGCCAACATCCCGATGATGATGCAGGCGGGCAGGCCGAGCGCGCGCAGGACGATGAGAACGGCTCCCATTTTCCGAGCCCTTCAAGGCAAAGCTTCCTTTCATCGGTCCGGCGCAGGACAAGCCCGCGGACGTTCTTCTTCGCGCCGGCGTTGACGTATAGAATCAGCGCATTGCAGGCGCCGCGGAGATCGCCGGCGTTGGCGAGACGCGCCATGCTCGACCGGCAGAAGGCACCAACGCCGACGTTGTAGCTATTGGAGAGGAAGGCGAGATAGCTCTTGTCCGGGATCGCGTCGGGATCCTTGAGACACTTGCGCATCCCAGTTTCGTGATCGACCAGGCTGTCAATCAGCATGGAATCGCACTGGCCCTTGGTGAACTTCATGCCTTTGTGCATGCCTTTGGTTTCGCCATAGCAACCGGTCCAGACACCGACGATGTCAGGATAGGAGACGAGCTTCAGGCCTTCCTTGCCGCCGACATAGCCGACAGCCGCCATGCCGAGCGCAGTGACGCCAACGAGGACGTTTCTCAATCTACTTTTCATCGGAAAGTCCCTTCTGGACGACAAGCCGGGCGACAAAGGCAGCGCCGACCGTGATGAAGGTCAGCGCAACAAAGACGCCTGGCGGGATTGGAAAAATGCCGTCGAGCAACGGCAACGCGACTTCTGCGCCGGACAACAGGCCGGCGAGCAGCATCAGGCGGATGCTCCACGCACGACGCAGAACAGCCCGCCAATTGGCGACTGGTTTCATTTGAGATTCCTGTGGTAGAATGGAAAAGACGCAAAACAGTCCACTTTGAACGCCCTTCAAAATGCACCCGACGAGGCTAATGAACTGAAGTTTGTTAATGCCGACAAATGGAGCGGTGTAATGGTCAAGCGGGTCGATGGAGCATGACCGAATCAAGCACATCGTGGATGTCGACGGTGACCGCTGTCGCAACATCGATTGGCGTGGCGGTCATTGGCTACTTTGGCTACCAGGTTCAAGCGAATAGTCAGCGTGCGGTAGAGGAGATACGCGCTCAAACAGCGATCCAACAATCGCTCCTGAATTCCACTTGTCAAACGCGACAGCTTGACATTGAGATGGTCAAGCTCGCCCTCAATATTCTTGGGGGAGAGATAAGTGACAAGACGAAGAAGAGCCGCGAGTTCGCCGTGAAACTGCTGCAAAAATATTCAGGAATTGAGTTGAAGGACGGCGACATTATCGCCTGGGTGGACAGCGGAACAGTGGACTTCAAGTTACCTAACGAAGCCCTACTCAATACGCAGCGAACAGCTCAGGGAATTGCTGCAGCAAAAGCAGCAGCAAAAATAGCGGCCACAAATGTGAGCCGCCCTTTTTGATGCGAATCACCGCTTGGTCCACTATTGGAACCGCGACCAAGCTTCACCATATATTAGTTAT
This sequence comes from Phyllobacterium sp., assembly GCF_037994405.1. GTDB lineage: Bacteria > Pseudomonadota > Alphaproteobacteria > Rhizobiales > Rhizobiaceae > Phyllobacterium. The sequence continues at coordinate 713 of NZ_JBBNAN010000259.1, read as the reverse complement.
GGCAGCGCACGCTCCATTGGCTGATAGGCCAACAACTTCAGCCGGCCTGACTTGCCTTTGTATTGCGTATCGGCAGGTCAGGCTTCGCAGGCAAAGTGATCGAGCGTTATTTCATCGATGACGAGGATGGCGGACAGTGGCACATCGTTCTTCACCCTATAGACCTGTCGCCCGATCGTGCGAAGGGTCTTGGGTTGGTGTAAGCGACCGACTTAAACCGTTTTATCGAGCGCTCGGCTTATTGTTGATCAACTCTATTTCACGCAAGGTTTCAACGCTGGTCGACCCCGGCACGAGGCCCGGTTCACTGCTCCCCAAGGGTACGCCGGGCCTCACCTTTGTCCAGAAGCGGACAAGATGGAACAAAGTCGGTTTTTGTAGGTTTTCAGAATGCTGATTTCCAGGTCAGCTGAGTTCCTGACATGCCCCCCGTAACGTTCAGGGCTCAAAAATTAGACGGTGTGCCACAAGCTCGCCGTCGTTTTTTAGGGTGCGACGGGCTGTTCACCAACAGCGGAACCAAGGTTTGGATGAGGGAGATGGAAAAGGCTATGGGCGTCGCCCTTGGGGTCTTTCTGATCCTTTTAATGATCTATGCGCTGGTGCGCTTGGTGGATTGGGCGTTTTAGGTGGTTGCCTAGCTTAGCTAAGATCCAATCGGGCTCGCAAGCTGTGTCGTCCCATGGCACGGATGAGACGACCCACTGTTTACC
>NZ_JBBNAN010000258.1:0-5304 GCF_037994405.1 Phyllobacterium sp. | reverse complement strand
GAAGGGATAGGGATCGTCTTTAATGGCGAGGGTCGTCCTAATAATCTGCGGCCAATGATCCACTTCGCCTTTGCTGTATTGCACGACGTGAAACGTCATGCTGAGATCGGCGGTCTTTCGTATCTTGCCATCGATGACGTACCAGGCGCCCCAATAGCCAGTTTCAGTATCCTGTGAGCCGTGGATAAAAAACCAGACAGCCTCGCGCACTGCATCCCAGTTTATCTTCTCGTCAAGCGCGACATAGTCGACAAGAATGTCCTGGAGATAATGCTTATAGGCTGCCGTTGAATAGCTCGTCATCACGCTGCCTAGCTCGCCGCGGTTGTCGATACCTGTGTTTTCGATGTCCGAGATGAGCAGGCTCTGAAGATAGTTGATGAGTTCACGTCCGGTGGTGAGCCGCGGGCGCAAGCGATAGCGAGGGATTTTCCCCTGGCTTACGAGAAGGCCTACTGCCGTTGCTGTCTCGCCGACGCGCATGAACCATTGATCGTAGCAGAGTCCCCAAAAGCCATCGACCGGCGATTGCTCGCTAGCGAAGTTCTGACTTTTGTCCTGTAAGCTCCGCTCGATGCGTTCCAGCTTGTCTTCGAGTGCATGCCAGTTTGCCGTGTAGCCGAGCAGCCATTTTGCCTCGAGATACATTTGCTCCGAGCATTGTAGCGTGTTGCCTGCAGCTTGTTCGCTGGCGAGCCGCGTCTCGAGCGCTTCGAGGCGCTCCGAGAAATGCTGACGCCGTTCTCGATAGTGAGGGTCGAACGCCTCGAACTCGCGAACAATGACGTCGCGCATGTCGACCTTGTCCGCTAACACGGCTGGCGGGGAGCCGCTGAGTATTGCGACTCCGGCAAGCACCAGCAGTATTTGCCGAAGACCTGTAGCAATACGACGACCGCTCTGCGTGTGTGTCATTGCTCCTCCAAATCCACCAAGTGGTCCCGTCGCACCCGCGATGGCGGCCCGGAGTCCGCTCGGTAGGCCGGACCGCCCAAGAGGGTCAAGTTCGCGTTGAAGGCGTCAATAGCGGCTGGCACGCTCGAAATCTGACGCGACAAGGTAACGTGTGCGAGCGGTGAGCATGAGACGGGGAGCCAACGCCGCGAGCTTCTGACAAACAACATGGCCTACATCGCCCGTGGCTCCGGTAATCAGCGTTGTCCTAGACCTCACGTTGTAAATCTCCCCCATCAATACCAAACACCGTGTATCGTTTTTCTGTGATGTGAACCGGTACGCACTAAGACAATATACTCCAGCGCATGAACGTACCACCTTTCCAACAAGCCTTGCCAGGGAACTTGCTGATTGCAGGCGTGTTGACACGCTATTTGTCAAAGGGCACTATTTTGCCATAGAGCGCAGGCACTACGTCACAAACCGACCTCCATCACGCCGCTTCAGCCAAACAAGAATCAATCGATGACACCAGACCAGCGCAAGACGATGTTTATTGTCGGTAATGGCCCGATCAAAGACAATCTCTCTGACATGGTCGATCAATCAGATCTGGTTGTTCGTTTCAACGAGCCAAAAGCGTCCAAGGGAATGTCGGGGGTAAAGACTGATATCCTCTTCGTCTGCAATTCCGGCAAACCGATGCAGCGCCGCCTCACCGATCCATCCTATTTCAACTCGCCGATTGTCCAGGATGCCTCGCAAGTCATCTTCGCCTATCACCCCCAGATCATCGCGCAATATTTCAGGCAGCCGCATCTGCTTTCCCGTTTAAAGGGGAGGCGGGGAGACTGGACCTTGCAGGCCATCGACGCATTTGGCACAGCGGGCAAATCAATCCTTGTACTTCCACCGCGCTTTTACAAAGAAGGCTGTGAAGTGCTCGGTATTCCTGAAGAAAAGCGCAGGGAAATTTTCCCGAGTACAGGCTATTTCGGGCTGACCTATATTCTCCAGAATTTCGATCCCGCTGAATGGAAGATCATTCTTTGCGGATTCAGCTGGGAAGGCTGGCGGCGCCATGCCTGGGGCGATGAACGCCAATGGGTGATGGACAAGGTTGAACAAAACATTCTCGACGTCATCGTATGAAGCTGGAAGCGAGGTCCTATGAGCAATGATCTTGATATTTACGTCGGCTGGGATTCGCGCGAGCCGATTGCCTACGAAGTTGCAAAAAATACCGTCTTGAAACATGCATCGATCCCCGTGCGGGTGATTCCGATCAAACTCGATGAACTGGTGTCGAAGGGCGCCTATACGCGCGATATCGACCCGCTTGCGTCGACCGAGTTCACCTATTCCCGCTTCTTCACGCCCTTTCTGGCGGGCTACAAAGGTTGGGCTCTGTTTTGCGATTGTGACTTCCTGTTTTTCGCGGATGTGGCCAAGTTGCTGGAATACCGCGACGAGACCAAAGCGGTCATCTGCGTCAAGCATGATTATACGCCCAAGGAAGGCACCAAGATGGATGGCAAGGTCCAGACCAGCTATCCGCGAAAGAACTGGTCGTCATTCATGCTGTTCAATTGCAATCATCCGTCGACGCGCAAACTCACGCCGGAACTGATCAATCGGGAGAGCGGCGCCTATCTGCACCGGATGCAGTGGGCAGCCGACGAGGAAATTGGCGAAGTCCCGGTTGAATGGAATTGGCTGGAAGGCTGGAACGAAAAACCTGCCAATGGCTATCCGAACGCAGTCCATTTCACCAATGGTGGACCCTGGTTCAAGGATTGGCAGAATGTCGACTACGCTGACGAGTGGCGTGCTGCGGCAGACGCAGTAGACCCCAATTGGAAGATCATTTGATATATCCTATCCAAACACAAAGCCCCGGAAATTCCGGGGCTTTTTGTTAACTTCGACGCGTCAACCGCGTCTCTTCTTGACCTCGGCCGTGCGCGGTTTGGTTTCGAGGCCGCTCTTGTAGAGGTTGTTGCGATCAAGATTTTTTACATCCCGCTCGCCACACAGTGCCATCGTAATATCCAGCTCTTTGCGGATTATCTCCAGCGCTTCAGTAACACCCTGTTTTCCACCCGCACCGAGGCCGTAAAGAAATGCACGGCCGATGAATGTTCCCTTGGCGCCGATGGCGAGAGCTTTCAAGACGTCCTGTCCGGAGCGTATACCGCCATCAAAAAGGACTTCGATCTTGTCACCGACCGCATCGACAATGTCGGCAAGGACCGAGATCGACGATGGCGCGCCATCAAGCTGACGCCCGCCGTGATTGGATACGATGATTGCCTCGGCGCCTGTAGAAACGGCCATTTTCGCATCTTCGACGTCGAGAATACCCTTGATGATCAGCTTACCGCCCCAGCGTTCCTTGATCCAGGCGACATCATCCCAGGACAGGCGCGGATCGAACTGCTCGGCAGTCCAAGTGGATAGGGATGACAGATCGGCGACGCCTTTTGCATGGCCGACAATATTGCGGAATGTGCGGCGCTGGGTCTTCAGCATACCCATGCACCATTGCGGGCGCGTTGCCATCTGCCAGATATGCTTGGGCGTGAATTTCGGCGGAGCCGAAAGCCCGTTGCGGATATCCTTGTGGCGCTGGCCGAGAATTTGCAGATCGAGTGTCAGGACAAGAGCTGAACATTTGGCCGCCTTGGCGCGATCGATCAGATTGTAGATGAAATCGCGATCACGCATCACATAGAGCTGGAACCAGAACGGCTTGGTCGTCGCGGATGCGACATCCTCGATCGAACAAATGCTCATCGTCGAAAGGGTGAACGGAACGCCAAATTCTTCGGCCGCCTGAGCGGCAAGCATCTCGCCGTCCGCATGCTGCATGCCGGTCAGGCCGGTGGGCGCGAGCGCAACAGGCATCGAAACCTTCTGACCAATCATGGTGCTCTCAAGCGTCCGGTCGGTCATGTCGACGGCTACGCGCTGGCGCAGCTGTATCTTGCGGAAATCCTCTTCATTGGCGCGGTAGGTGCTTTCTGTCCACGCACCAGAATCCGCGTAGTCGAAGAACATTTTTGGTACACGGCGCTGCGCAATTTTTTTCAGATCTGCGATTTCAACTGTCTTTGGCATTTTTCCGTCCCGAAGCCCTCTGATCTGTTGTTCTCATACTAATGGATGCACCAATGCAAGTGCCAGAATGAAATTCCTGCCGTCAGCGCAATTCATCATATATGGGTACATACTTCATGGATAAATTCAATGACAAGGGTTTGTCTTCACTCCGAGAATTTCGCTATGGTCAATCTCAACCCTGAATGGTGCTTCAAAGGATATGATTCGATGACAAAACAACCGGTTCTCGTGCTCGGTCCGCTCATGCCCTATCTGCTCGAGGAGCTGGAGAAACGCTATGCAGTCGAGAAACTCTATGAGGAGAAAGACGCTCTCGGCTTCTTGCATCAACATGCAGGGCGATTCCGCGCTGCCGTTACAAGCACCTTTACGGGCCTGAAAGCCGATATGGTCGATCTGCTGCCCGCGGTTGAGATTGTTTCTTCCTTTGGCGTCGGCACCGATTCGCTCGATGTGGCCTATGCCAGCAAGAAGGGGATCAAAGTCGCCAACACGCCGGACGTTCTAAACGAGGACACGGCAAATATGGCCATCTCGCTGTTGTTGGCCACGACCCGCGATATCGTTGCGAATGATCGTTTTGTGCGGGAAGGACGCTGGGCCAAAGGCGAGACACCGCCACTGGCCCAGGGCATCGAAGGCAAGAAAGTCGGGCTCGTCGGGCTGGGACGCATTGGCAGTGTCATCGCAGAAAAACTTTTAACTTTTGGCTGCCAAGTGACCTACCACACGCGCAACAAAAAGCCGGACGCTCCGTACGCCTACTATACGGATCTGATCGCAATGGCCGGTGATTGCGCCGCGCTAATCGCGATCCTGCCGGGCGGCGACGCGACCCAGGGTATCATTTCGCGAGAGGTGCTGCAGGCTCTTGGCCCCAAAGGCACATTCATCAATATCGCCCGGGGAACGGTGGTGGATGAGGTGGCACTGGTGGAACTGCTGCAAACCGGCGAGCTTGGCCGAGCCGGGCTCGACGTGTTCGTTGACGAGCCGAATGCACCTGAAGCTTTGTTCGCCCTCGATAATGTGGTCCTGCAACCGCATATGGGCAGTGCTACAGTTGAAACCCGGAAAGCCATGGCAGACCGGGTTGTTTCCAATCTGGAAGATTATTTCGCAGCTAAATAGAACAGCAATTCCGTGATGTTTTACCCGAACACCACGGTCTTGTGACCATTGAGCATGACGCGGGATTCAAGGTGCTTCTTCACCGCCCGCGCCAGCACCCGGCTTTCGATGTCGCGGCCGGTGGCAACGAAATCCTCGGCGCTCATCGCGTGG
>NZ_JBBNAN010000257.1:0-4759 GCF_037994405.1 Phyllobacterium sp. | reverse complement strand
TGTGTGAGAACAGCCACAAGCATCAATGAAAGGAAGCGCAGCATGAAGTATTTTGCAGGCCTTGACGTTTCGGTGCAAGCGACATCGGTATGTGTCGTCGATGAGACCGGCCGGATTGCTGCGCAACTTCGGCCTGAAGGTCGGGATTGTCGGGGTGGGGAAATTCGAGGACCGGATCCATGACCTCCTGGAGGCATTGCCCGATCTGCAGGAGATCGTTGCGCCTCTGCTCGATGCCCGTCGAAAGCTCCGGGAGGAGTTCTCGCGGCTGCACCGTAGGGTCCTCGACATCGCCAGTGGTGACGACACTTGCCACCGATTGATGACGATACCCGGTATCGGTCCGGTGATCTCGCTCGCGTACATCTGCACCATCGACGCTCCGGCGCGGTTTACGAAATCACGAGCGGTGGGGCCAGCCTTGGGATTGACGCCGGTTGTCAATCAATCGGGACAAAGCAAGAGGATCGGCCGCGTATCCGCCGCTGGAGACGCGATCATGCGCGGTTTGCTTTACGAGGCGGCGCAGGTGTTGTTGACCCGCGTGAAGAAATGGTCGTGGCTGAAGGCCTGGGCGATGAATATCGCCAAGCGTCGCGGTCTGCAAAAAGCCGTCGTCGCCCTCGCACGGCGGCTTGCGGTGATCATGCATCGCATGTGGTGCGATGGCACGGAATTCCGGTGGACCCGCGACCACGACATGGCGAAGGCCGCCTGATCAGGAATAACAGGAGACAATAAGGTTCTGCCAGCCGATGGAAAGATGTCCTTCGCGAACGGTGAATAAGGTGAGTTCGGCCACACACTTGCTTCGACTGCAATATATCGCAGTCAGAGCGCCTCAAAGATTGGACCGCGCCTTGTTCTTCTGATCCTATGGTGGGAGGGCAATGAGCCGATCCCGGAGAGAAGCGTGGACCGCGAAAGACATTAAAAGCCGGTTCAGAAGATAACTCGAAGTGCTTGACCTCAACACGCCGAATAGAGAAGTGTGCGGTTGGGTTGATTGGCATATTCCCTCGCGGTCATTTGATCTCCCAGGTCGTGTTATGCGGGATGTCCATCGCAGTGTAGCCGCCGGGACCAGATAGTGCCGGCATTGCGATGCAAGCAAATGGCTCGCTCCCAGTAATTCCCGCGTACTTGCCGGTGCCGCCGGTGATAATATGGGTGCCGCAGCTCATCTCTGGCTGCGACTTGTCGAGGTCGCGAGTATCAAAGGTCGAGAAAATCTTGTCACCGTCGCTATCGGCCAGCACGCAGGCGCCGTCGATATATTTCTTCTCGCCCGACGCAACGCTCAGCGCTGTGCAATGTGCTGACATCTTGTCGAACATTTTCTCTCCCTTCATGTTTTCGGTGGTGCCGACCGCCTCCAGCGAGGTGGCCGTACCGAGGTCGGCAATGTCAATGTTCATCAAAGGCCGAAATATGAAGTGCGTCACGTAGGGCGTGGTCCCCTTCTTTTCGATCGGCTGTCCGAGGACGATCCCAGGGACAAAGGCCATAAGAACTCCGGAGAGAAGTGCCGCTTTGACCAGTGTCATCGCTGCGGCGGGTGCATTGATTATGCTCAGGTTTACGGGTTTCATTGGTTCCTCCCTTGTCTGCGGATGCGGCGCGGCCCGATTGAATTTCCTACCATCGCCTGCCCGCTTCCCTCCGTGCTGTTTCAACCCAACCAGGCCACATAGCATCGCGTTTCAATTTTCGCGGAAATGACCCAGCTCTGCTTTTGCGAGCTCGCACGTAGCCTTCGCGCGCAAGAAACGCACGTAAGCAAAAAGCCAAAATTTCGCACTAATCGATTGACTTGCAGCTCATCTAGACATAACTCAGCGCTCCGTAAGTTTACTTACAGATAGTCAGCTTCGATATATCTAATGAGTACGCAAATTACACAGGCAGCGCTGCTCCCTGTGTTTCCATGTTCTCGCGTCAACGCGCGAATTTCTCCTCAACTTTTAACTATACTACGAATTCGTTGACAACGGAACCTGTGGGCGGTTAGCCATTTCGATGTAGGAATTGGAGCTCCTGTGCTGATACCATGCAGGACCAGTCGGATCATTTGATAGGCGCTGCGCGCACCGTAGACGCCTGCATAATATTGCTGATCGGTGCAAAACTGGGACGGTATTCTGATGATGTTCAAAGAACATCATAATGGCTCGCCCATATCTCACCCGTTACTGATGGGACGAGCCATCCCGGAAGAACCGCCGTGACCACGGGACCGGCAAGTTTGATCCCAAGGTCAGATAAGGTCAGAGCCGGCAAACCAAACAGGCGAGTAGCCTCGCTCAATCCCATATTATTTGTAGCTAGCGGCGGGGGCGCACTATCGTCGCTGACGTTCAGAAAGGCGACAAACAGCACCAGGCGTTCTTGACGGCGATCGAAGGAGAGACTGATCAGTCCCGATCTGAATATTCTACTTCCGAGTCGCCAAACGTGCCGCAACGGCTACAAACGACGGAGCGGGACTCCGAAAGGTTAGGCCGCACTACTATCGTGATCGCGTGCAATTTGAACTTGCAAACTCCGGATAAGCAAAATTTGCCATGGCGAAATTAACCGGCTGCTTTCCGCTTGCGGCTTAGTGCCATATTCTTTGCAAGCTGTGAACGGATTGCCGCATAATTTGGTGCGACCATCGGGTATGATCGCTCGAGCTGCCACCTTTCGCGATACAGTTCCGGGGTAAGGCCAAATGCCTTCATTTGCCCGTCTTCAAGGCAAATTATGTAGTCATCTGTAACCGACTTTTTCGGATCAACGGCCGGTTCTGGCTTCGGAGCGACAATCCCGGCGAAAACAGAGACGATCGGCTGATCGAAGGCGGCGACAGGTTAGATCTGACTGCCGCCTACAATCGCGTCTGGCTCGCAAGGGCAAATAGGGGTAATTAGGATTCTTCCCGATTCGACCTATCTAACAATTAACGCGTGCCCGCTTTTGCGGTAATCTGAGCCCATATTCCGTTGCCATTGCATGGCGACCGGATTATTGGGGGCTGTCATGGCAAATACGATTCTGAAGCACAGGCTTGCGACCCGTGCCGACTATCCAGATCTGACCGCTTTGATAGATGCCGCAATTTCCGAACTTCAAAAGCCTTTCCTGGATGCGGCCCAGATAGCGTCAAGCCGGATCATCATGGGTCTTGACACTCAACTCATTGACGATGGAACGTATTTTGTCGTCGAGCAGGACAGCGCTGTTGCGGGATGCGGTGGCTGGAGCTGGCGCGCAACACTGTATGGCGGAGATCGCTCGCCTGGTCGGGATGCTGCTTTGCTTGATCCCGCGAAGGATCCAGCGCGGGTGCGCGCCATGTATACACATCCCGACTTCACGCGCCGCGGCGTCGGTCGGTTGATACTTTGCCTTTGTGAGGAGGCGGCTCGAGCCGAAGGTTTCAGCCGTGTGGAACTTATGGCGACAAAGGCGGGCGAGCCGCTGTATCGGGCTTGTGGATATGAACTGCTTGAGCCGGTACTCGACGATCGGGGTGGCGTGGCGGTTCCGCTTCTACGAATGGCCAAGGCGATTGTTGGCGCTGGTCGGCCGCAATCTCCCTGACGCAACCGAGGGCGTTGCGATGATTATCAGAATTTACCGTGGCACGGTGTTTCCCGGGAAAGAACACGCCTGGCAGAACAGAGTCGAACAGCTGTCAATCCCGTGGCTGAAGTCACAACCGGGACTGATCGCATTTATCGGGGCAAACCAATGCGCGCGAGTGGCAGCCGCACCTTCTGCATGGTTATGGTTTGGGATAGCGTCGACCCAATCGCGGCTGCCGTGGGTGAGGATTGGAAGATCCCGAATTACTTAGGGGATGAAGCGGAGCTCATAGAGAAATCTGAATTGGACCATTTCGAACTTTATCCGTAGCGCGATTGAGCCGCTTCGTATTCGGAGGACGCACCTGAAATTGACAAAACGGCCTACGAGCTTTTGGGCGAACGCGATCCTTAAAAACGTGCGCACCTTTGAAAGGGATCCGTATTGGTCGGATAGGGCGGGTTTAAGCGTGGCTCTGAATCCATCCGACGCCCTCCCAACCACTGGTGGCTCGCCGTTGCATGTCGCCTTTCGACAATATGGGGCGACGACAGTTATTCTGGCAACCCCGCCCCACGATAACCCTCAACAAAGTGCCGCCGCACGTCTTCGTCCCGGAAAGGTTGCGAAGCGGACCAATGCCGAATTGTGAAATGCGGATTGCTCATCATGAACATCTCTGCCTCCCGGCGCGCCTCCTCCAGACGCCCGAGTTGCGCCAGGCTCGCCGCAAGAATGCGGCGCGATGTCGTGCGATAGGTTTCGGGCCGGAGTAGCGTCTGAACTGCGGACTTGTAGTCGTGAAGCGCATATTGCGCCTGCCCCAACATCCAGTAATACCAACCAGGTGGGTGAGGATTGAGTCGGAGCGCTTTGCGTACGTGTTCGACGCCATCGGCTGGTCGGCCGTTCAGCGTAATCAAGTCCGAGCGCATCGCCCATGCGTCGGCATAGTTCGGATCCAATCTAAGGGTGATATCGAATTCCGCATCTGAATCCGCCCAGCGGCGTTCATGTCCCAGGATGATGCCCAATACCCAGTGGTTCCCGGCGTCGTTGGGATCGAGCGCCACGGCCCGTTGTGCTTCCGCCAACGCTCTTGCCCGGCTGGGATCGATCGGCTCGTCCCAAAACTCCCAACCCAACCACAAGTTAAGGGCCAACCAGCGATGCGCTTCGGCATATTCCG
>NZ_JBBNAN010000256.1:0-8859 GCF_037994405.1 Phyllobacterium sp. | reverse complement strand
TGTCTTCGGATTGGCAAAAACCTCCTCCGGCTTGCCGATTTCGTGGACGCGGCCCTGATGCATGAAGACAACCCGGTTGCAGACGTCGCGGGCGAATTTCATCTCGTGCGTCACCATCAGCAGCGTCATGCCTTCCGCCGCCAGTTCACGCACAACGCCCAGAACTTCTGCCACCAGTTCCGGATCGAGCGCCGAGGTGATTTCATCGCAAAGCAAGGCGATCGGCTGCATTGCCAGGGCACGTGCGATGGCGACGCGCTGCTGCTGACCGCCGGATAACTCGTCCGGAAAGGCATTATATTTGTGGCCAAGGCCCACCCGGTCGAGCATCTTGCGGGCCATGGCTTCGGCTTCGGCCTTGGGCGTTTTCTTGACCACCATCTGCGACAGCATCACATTGCCGCCGGCCGTCAGGTGCGGAAAGAGATTGAACTGCTGAAAGATCATGCCGACCTTCAGCCGCAGCGCCTTGAGATGGAGTTCGTCGGGCAGCAATTGCGCGCCGGCAACGGAAATCGAGCCATCATCGATCAGTTCCAGGCCATTGATGCAACGCAACAGCGTCGACTTGCCCGAACCGCTCTTGCCGATGATGGCAATGACTTCACCCGGATCGACATCGATATTGATGCCCTTGAGAACCTCATTTGCCCCGAAACTCTTGCGGACTTCAGTGATTTCGATGAGCGACATTGAGTTTCCTTTCCAAGATCTGGCTGCTCTTTGACAGCGGCCAGCACAGTGCGAAATAGATCAGTGCGACGAGCCCGTAGACCGTGAAGGGCTGGAAAGTCGCGTTGGTCACGACGGTTCCGGCTTTTGAAAGCTCGACAAAACCGATGATCGAGGTGAGGGCGGTGCCCTTGATGACTTGAACGGAGAAACCGACGGTCGGCGGAATCGCTATCTTCAGCGCCTGCGGCAGGATCACGTAGCGCATCTGCTGTATATGCCCCATGCCCAGGCTGGACGATGCTTCCCATTGCCCCTTGGCGATTGCTTCAACGCAGCCGCGCCAGATCTCGGTAAGGAAGGCTGCTGACCACAGGATGAGTGCAACGCCAGCCGCGAGCCAGGCAGGAACGTCGATCCCGAAAAGACCGAGACCGAAGAAGGCAAGGAACAGTTGCATCAGTAGCGGCGTGCCCTGGAACAGCTCGACATAATATTTGGCAAAGAACTGCAGCGCGCGGCGGCGTCCGATACGCATGAACAGGAGCAATGTCCCGACGAGCCCGCCGCCGATGAATGAAACAAGCGAGAGTATGACCGTCCAGCGCGCCGACAAAAGCAGATTGCGAACAATATCCCAAAGAGAAAATTCGATCACCGCGGGCTCCTTCTCGGGAAAATCAGCGACCCCACAGCCATCAGCGCCTGCCGCAGCACTATCGCCATAAGCAGATAGATTGCCGTCGAGACGAAGTAGGCTTCGAAGGCCCTGAAGGTGCGGGACTGAATGAAATTGGCGGCAAACGTCAGGTCCTCTGTAGCGATCTGCGAAACCACGGACGATCCGAGCATGACGATGATGACCTGCGAGCACAGAGCCGGCCAGATCCTTTGCAGCGAGGGGACAAGGATGACGTGGCGAAAGGTTTCAAAAGGCGACATTGCGAGGCTCGCCCCGGCTTCGAACTGGCCGCGCGGCGTCGCCTGGATGCCCGCCCTGATGATCTCGCAGCTATAGGCCCCGAGATTGACGATCATCGCCAGATTGGCGGCCTCCAGCTCGCTCATCTGCAGCCCGAGTGAAGGCAGGCCAAAGAAGATGAAGAACAACTGGATCAGAAAGGGCGTGTTGCGGATCAATTCGACATAGGCTGTTACCGGCGGGCGCAACCATTTTGGCCCGAGACTTCGGACCCAGGCACAGGCAATGCCGAGCGCTATGCCGGCTACTGCACCGACGGCAATCAGCTGGATGGTAACGAGAATGCCCTTGAGCAGCACCGGCCAGTATTGGGTAAGCCAGGCATAATCAAATACGTACTTCAAAGTGGAGCCCCCGTCCGCTCAGGACAATAGGTCACCCCGCATGGCGGGGTGATGCGAGAAGCTGGATTCAGAGATCGGCCGGAATGCCGGCGCCCAGCCATTTCTGCGCAATACTATTGAGCGAACCATCGGATTTGGCGGCTGCGATGACGGCGTTGACCTTCTCCAGCAGCGCGGGTTCGTTCTTGTTGAGGCCGATATAGCAGGGAGAATTCTTGATCAGGAACTTCAGTTCGGGACGTTTGGGCGGGTTCTTGGCAAGGATCGCTGCAGCAACGACATTTCCCGTCGCCACAACTTCCACCTGGCCGGAAAGGAAGGCCGAAATGGTGCCGTTATTGTCTTCATAGCGCTTGATGACCGTATCCCCCGTTGCGATCTTGGTCAGTTCGAGGTCCTCGATGGCGCCGCGTGTCACGCCGACAGTCTTGCCGGAGAGATCTTCGGCCTTGGATACAGCGACAGACTCAGGCGCAAAGACACCGTTGAAGAATGGCGCATAGGGTTTGGAAAAATCGATGACAGCTTCTCGTTCTGCATTCTTTCCGAGGCTGGAAATGACCAGATCGACCTTGTTGGTCTGCAGGTAGGGAATACGGTTGGCGCTTGTCACGGGAACCAGTTCGGTCTTTACGCCCAGTTTCTCACCGATCAGGTTGGCCACATCGATATCATAGCCCATCGGTGCCATATCGGTCCCGACGCTTCCGAAAGGCGGAAAGTCCTGCGGGACAGCCACGCGCAGTACACCGCGCGCCGCAATGTCGGCAAGCGCATCGGCATGCGCGGCCTTGGGCGCCAGGATTGGCGTCATCATCATGATCGCGGCACCGAGTGTAAGGAGGAGTTGTCTGCGCTTCATCTGAAAGGTTCCTGTTTTTGAGTTTCAGGATCGATGAAGCAAGTCCCGTGCCAAGCGTCAGAAAAGCTGTGATGGCTACAACCGGAATAGTGAATCCGCCGGTTGCAGCCACGACGGGTCCGCTCTCGGAAGAGGGGTGCGTGCTGTCAATTTAGCATTTTATGAAGTTTGCCTAAGTTTTAATCACTCTTTTTCGACACTGGGAATTTGGCTCGCAGCGTTGCGTCGCGGAACCACAGACCGCCCCACATGAACAGGCCCAGATACAAGCTGAAGAGGATATGGCTGAACAGCGGACTTCCTGCTCGGATTTGCGTCGCCATGGCGCCGCCAAGGAGGCCCATCATGAGTACGGCCCCGAGCAGCCTTGTCCGGGGCATGAGATAGAGCACCAGACACGCCAGCTCGATCAATCCGATCATCAGGGCGTAGTCTCCCCGCCATCCGAGCTGGACAAGCGTGTCTGAAGCAACCCTCGCGCCCGCCAGCTTTGGCGCGATCGAGGCGACAAGCATGAAGAGGGCGAAGATCGTGGTGAAGATCCTCCCCGCCCAAAGCATTGTTGACGAACTTATCTGCATATTATTCTCCCATTCTTGTGTGGCGAGCCAGACCTGTTCAGCCTGTGGTCAATATGGACGACGATCATATCCTCGGCTCCGTTTCGCGCTTGGCGCGACCGTAGCTTCGACCACCATTGCCGTCTCCATTGTCAACGCGGACAGGTCTGTTATCTTGACGTCGAGACATATCGGAGAAAAAATCTTGATGTCAAGACAATTGTCCACAGTTCCACTCGACCACATCGATACGCGACGCTTGCAATGGGCCGACGAGCTGCCCGACGTCGATACGGCAGGCATGGCCGTGCTCGGTCGTGCACGCTGGATCGCACTTAAAGTACGACCGCCGATAGAATCGGTATTTGCCGCACACGGGCTCGACACGGGTGAATTTGACGTGCTCTCCACCCTTTTGCGTCAAGGGCCGCCCTATCGGCTGCGGCCGACCGAGCTGTTTCGCTCCCTGATGATCTCGTCGGGCGGCCTCACCGACAGGCTCAACCGGCTCGCCAAGGCCGGGCTGATCCACCGTCCAGCGGCGGAAGGTGATGCGCGCAGCTTGCCGGTCGAGCTAACAGAGGAAGGCCGCCTGCGTGCCCAGACGGCCTTTCGCGAAGACATGAGAGTGGAGGCGGCGTTGCTGGCCGGACTGAGTGAAGACGAGCAGGCTACCCTTGCAGAACTCCTGCGGAAACTCGCACTGAGTCTGGCCGAAGATCACGGCGCCTGACCCCTTGAATCGCGCTCTTGTTGCGACGGCCTGTTGGCGCAATCGCTCAGCCGATTTTCATATCGTCTTCACATAGGCTCGGAGTTGATCGAGCACCGTCCCCCAGCCATCGAAGAAGCCCATATCCTCGTGCTTTTGACGGGTCGCTTCGTCGCGGTGCATCGCCATTGCGGTATATTTTGTCCCGCTTGCCTGCGATTCCAGTGTGATGATCGCCGTCAGGAATGGCTCGTGTGATGGCCGGTATCCCGGCAGGAGCGCATCGGTCCAGACCAGACGCTCATTCGGCACGACCTCCAGATAACAACCGAGATTGATCGATTGCTCCCCCTCGGGCGAGTGCATGACCGTCCGGAAGATGCCGCCCGGCCGCAGGTCGATCTCGCAGTCGGAAATGTACCAGGGTTTCGGCGTAAACCATTTGGCGACGTGCTCGGGCATCGTCCATGCCTTCCAGACCAGTTTGCGCGGCACCTCGACGACGCGTTCCAGAACAAGATCGAGCTTGGGATTGTGTATCAGCGGCGTGCGGGTCATGTGTTCTTCTCCTTGAGTTCAATGAGGTAATCGTCGAGCTGATCGAGGCGCCGCGCCCACAGCGTTCGCTGCGTCGACAGCCAGTCCTCAGCCAGCTTCAAAGGCTCGGGGACGAGCTGGTAGGTCCTGACGCGCCCGGTCTTTTTCGAGTTCACCAGTCCACACCCTTCGAGCACCCTCAAATGCTCGACGAAGGAGGGAAGGGCCATGTCGAACGGTTCGGCGAGCTCGCTGACGGACGCGGGACTGCGGGTCAGACGTTCGAGCACATGACGCCGCGTCGGGTCGGACAACGCGCGGAAAATGCCGTCGATGGGGGGAGCGCCCGGCGCTGTGCCGGCAGAAAGCCCGTTCATATTGGATCCTCGGTTCTTTCGAATGGTCACAATACTTAGGATATTTCCTAAGTATTTGCAATCGCCAAAATTCACTCCGAATGACAGCCGCTGCTGTTGCGCAACCTTGCGGCAATGTGCATGACCTAGATCAGGCGGAGTTCAAGGTTGCATCGAGGTTGAAGCATTGCGGATATTGCTGGTCGAAGACGAGCCGGAAATGGCGGCTGCGCTGGCGGACGCGCTGAAGCACCATGACATGGTGGTTGATCAGGTCGGGACACTTGCCGATGCCGAAGAAGCAGTCGCGCTCAATCTCTACGATGCCATTCTGCTCGATCGCCAGCTCCCGGATGGCGACGGCCTCACCATGGTTCCGGCGTTGCGTGCCAAGGGGGCGGGCGTTCCGGTGATCGTGCTGACAGCGCGGGGGGATCTCGCCGACCGCATCGATGGGCTCGACAATGGCGCCGACGACTATCTCGGCAAGCCCTTTGCCATTGATGAACTCCTCGCCCGGCTGCGCGCCGTGCTGCGCCGCCCGCCCAACATGCCGGCGGAAGTCCTGAAGCTCGGCCAGCTTTCCCTTGATCTCATGCACCGTGAAGCCAGCGTCAACGGCACGCGGTTCGAGTTGCCCCGCCGTGAGTTGCTGGTCCTTGAGGCGCTGCTCAGGCGGATGGGGCGGACTGTGCTGCGTTCGGCGCTGGAAGAAATGGTCTACAGTATGGACGACGAAATCCAGTCCAATGCCCTCGACACCCACGTGTCCCGCCTGCGCCGCAAGCTCTTCGAAGCGGAGGCAGGCGTCGAAATTCACGCCGTGCGCGGTGTCGGCTACCTGTTGAAACGTTCGGCCTGATGGACCTCTCCAAACCCCATTCGCTTAAATGGAAGCTCGTGAAGAGCATCGTCATTCTTCAGGCGGCGTTGCTGGCGCTGGTTGTCTTCCTCATCATCACGATCATGTGGTGGAACGGCTACCTCATCTCGCTTGATGCCGAAGATGACACGATCGAGGCACTGCAATCCGCCGTGATGCGTGATGCCGGCGGCGCTTTGGTCGTGACCGATACCCCGGCGATCAAGCGGCAGCGTGCCAACGTCCCGGACTTCTGGTTCATTATCAGGGACCCTGAAGGCGATGTCGTTTCGGAAGGCACTGTACCGCCGGAATTTCAGAAAATCGGTGCCACACTTTACGACGTCGGACAGGCGCGTTTCGGCTGGAATCTAGGCCAGCCGGTACGCCAGACAGCCCGGTTGAAATGGGTGGATACAGCAGCAGGACGTGTGCAGGTCCTCGCCGGATCAGGCGGTTCTGTGAATTTCGGTCGCGTTTTCGTCGCGCTCGGCACGATCTTCCTCGGTTTCGTCCTGCCCCTGACCGTGCTGATGGGTTTGGTAACGCTCTTCGTGACGCCGCTCGTGGTACGCAAGGCTCATAGCGGTCTGGGAGAGGTTGCTGCGCAAGCTGAAAAAATCAACATTGACGAACGCGGTGCGCGCCTGCCGCTGGCAGGCGTGCCGACGGAGGTGACGCCGCTGGTCACCGCTGTCAACAATGCCTTGGGACGCCTCGATGAGGGTTATGAACGGCACAAGCGCTTTTTGCTTGACGCTGCCCACGAGCTTCGCACGCCCATCGCCATCCTGCAGACCCGGCTGGAAACCCTGCCGGCGAACGCTGAAACCAGCCGCCTGCTCGAGGATGTCGCCCGCCTGTCTGTTCTTGCGGAACAACTCCTCGATCTGCAGCGGCTCAACCGCTATGCCAGTGATTTCGTGCCAGTCGATCTTGTCGTCATCGGCCAGCGCGTTGCGGCTGACATTGCGCCGCTTGCCATCGCCGCGGGTTACAATCTGTCTTTCGAAGCGGAGGCCGAACAGGCAATCGTTGTTGGCGATCAGGCTTCGCTCGAACGTGCTTTGAGCAATCTCGTCCAGAACGCCATCCAGCACGGCGGGCGAAAGGGCAACATCACCATCAAGGTGGAGAAACCGGCGACGATCCTGGTCACCGATGAGGGGCCTGGCGTGCCACTGGATCAGCGCGAGCAGGTATTCGAGCCATTCCACCGGCTTCAGGCTCGTGATCGCGGCGTCGGGCTCGGGCTCAATCTCGTGCGCGAGATTGTTCGCTTGCACAAGGGCCAGGTCATGATCGTCGATGCTGCAACAAGCGGTGCCTGCTTCAGCATCAGATTGCCGGCCGCAGCTTGAGTGCGGAGATTTGAAATTATGTTATTGTCTCCTGAAACCGCAATGTTCCCTCAATCCAGGCGCGCCATACGGATGTTCTCGGAACAGGACGGGCTTGAAACACATGACCACAGGTGGAATTTGGACATTCATTCGTGCGCTGCTGACTGATCCGTCGCGGGTCAGCGCCATCGCACCATCAGGTGCGGCCCTGGCACGATTGATTACCAGCGAGATCAGTGCCACGACGGGCAGTGTTCTCGAGCTTGGACCCGGCACCGGCGTCTTCACCGACGCTTTGCTGAAACGCGGTGTCAGTCCGAACAATCTGACGCTCATCGAATATGGCACGGAATTCGCAAGGTTGCTTCAAGCGCGATTTCCCGGGTTGCGGATCCTGCAGATGGATGCCTGCCAGCTGGGCATGCATGATCTGTTCGAAGCAGAACCCGCCGGCGCCGTCGTCAGCGGCCTGCCGTTCCTGAGTATGCCGCCGGAAAACGTAGCGGCAATCCTCGGCGGCGCCTTTGGCAATCTGCGTTCTGACGGTGCCTTCTATCAGTTCACCTACGGTCTGCGCTGCCCGGTACCGAAAGCTGTTCTTGAACAGTTGGAGCTCGAAGCAACGTGCATCGGCCGCGCTTTTCGAAATTTACCGCCCGCTGCGGTTTATCGGATTACACGGCGGGGTGCGGAGGCGGATCGCCTGGTTGAATATTCACTTTGAGACTGGAAATGCCCGCAAGATGGTAAAGCCGTTTGCTTCTCTTGGCTGGCCGATCACAGTGCGTGGTTCGACAAGCTCACCATGAGGGAGGTAAGTGCGTTGCAGGAAGCCACGGACAACTGAGGTTGGCGATTGCCTTTGCCAATCAAACAAGCTCCTTCATGGTGAGCTTCCTGAGCCCGCCGAAGGGCGAACCACGCACCACAACCCTGCTGCTGATCACTCAAAATAATCAAACGATCAAATTAATTGGTTTGTCACGGCAGCGGGCGGCGATAATGTCCCGCGCATGAATCCGCCCCCCGCATCTCCTGTTCGTTTAGCCCTTGGCGGGCTCGTGGCCATGGCCATTGGCATGGGCATTGGCCGCTTCATTTTCACGCCAATCCTGCCCGGCATGATGAGCGATCTTGGCCTGACGCCGGGTGATGCCGGCGTTATCGCCTCGGCCAACTACCTTGGTTACCTTCTCGGGGCGATCATTGCGGGTTTTGGCTGGGCGTCGGGAAGAGAACGGCCATTGGTCTATCTTTCCCTCGCGCTGAGCGCGGCCCTATGCTTTGCGATGAGCGTCAGTGACGGCGTCATTGTGTTTTCAATTGTCAGATTCTTCGCCGGTATGGCCAGTGCCTTCATGCTGGTGTTCACCGCGACGATCGTCTTCAGTCACCTCGCTGCCGCCAACCGTCAGGATCTGCAAGCCTTGCATTTCGGCGGGGTCGGCACCGGCATTGCACTCTCCTCTTTGCTGGTCGCATTCAGTTCGGCCAATGGTTTTGGCTGGCGCGAAGACTGGATCGGCGCTGCGATCCTTTCCACGCTGGGGCTTCTCGCCGTCTTGGTGCTGATCCGGCAAGGCCCGGTTCGCAACGGTTCAACCGTGGCGGAAGCGCCGATCAGCTGGA
>NZ_JBBNAN010000255.1:0-4334 GCF_037994405.1 Phyllobacterium sp. | reverse complement strand
GTTCTCGGCTTGCTTGGCGATTGGTACCGCCTGCGCCTGGGAAGCGAGATGGCACTCGAGCGCATTTCGCCGCAGCGGCTTGCGGCCTATCGCTTCCTGATCGAGGTCTATTCCAGGCACATTGCTAATCAGATCGGCTGTGCCCAGGAACGGTTTGGGCGGATGCTGCGAATGATGGACCGCTATCTATCGGGTCTGCCTTCACGCAATTTTGCAGTTGATCTGGTGAGCGGCGAGATTACGCCGGAAGCGGATCAGTCAGCGGGTTGATCACAGTGACCGGCAACTTCTCGAAATGCTTCACATTTGCGCAAAGGACGGTGAGGCGTCGGCACGGGCAGTGCCGCCAGCGCGCCTGAGTTTTGCAATGCCGCGGTCAATTTCCAGGGAGGCGACTGTGGGAATAAGGAATTTTCCTGCGTTGTCTCGGATCCATCGCTCAACATTGGTCGCGACAGGAGGTTTCCCGGGCGCGAAGATGGACAAAATGGAAGTATCTAACAGATAGCTGGTAGAAAGACCCACAGGTCAATCTCACGCGACGGGGACATACGAACACCAGGGGAAATTGTTAAGAAAAAGGACTGCTGGCCGTTACTTCGCCGCCTGCTTCTGTTTGCTGCGCGCCTCGCTGAGCTCGGTCGTCGTATGGCTGAGACGATCGGCCAGGACCCGCATAATTTCGATGGTCATCTCCGGATAGTCGCTCAGGAGCTTGAGGAAATGGTCCTTGCTGATGCGCAGGGCTTCAAGGGCCGAATTCGCCCTGACGGTTGCTGTGCGCGACACATCGCAAAGAATGGCGATTTCACCGACGATGGAGTCGTGTTCGATTTCGGCGACCTTGATCTCGCCGCTTGGGCTATCCGACAGAATATCGGCTGCGCCAGTAAGGATGACATAGGCGGCATCGGCGGGATCGCCCTGGCGGAACAGTGTCTGGCCGGCCTTGTAGCTGACGCGATCGGATGTAAAGGCCAGAAGCTTCAGCTTGGCTGGCGCAACTCCAGAAAACAGCGGCACTCGCCGCAACATCTCGACTTCATCTTTCAGTAACATCGAGTCCACTTTGCCCCCATGGAACGGTCTCATATTCCCCGACCATTATGACACCAGTTCTTTGAATATACCGTTTTTCTCCAAAAGAGTCGCGTGCGTTCCCTCTTCGACCAGAGTCCCCTTGTCGAAGACAATCACACGATCGAACAGATTGGCAAGTGCAGTATTGGACAAGACCCAGATGATAGAGGGGGCATGGCCCTCCTCATGCAAATTCTCCATGATATTGTGGGTAATCTGGTCCTGAACACGCTGGTCAAGAGCCGGCAAAGGACGATTGAAGATCACGTAATCTGCACGCTTGAGCATAGCTCTCGCCATGTTGAGCTTCTGTCTCTGCACATTGGTCAGGCGTTTACCACCCGAACCCACGTCGAAATCCAGACCGATCGAGAGGACACTTTCGAACAGATCGAGACGGTCGAAAATGTCGCGCAAAATCGAGCTGATCCGTTCCGAGCTGTCGGCTTGCGTGAACCCGATCCTGCCGAATAAGACATTATCGATCAGGGTTGCTGAGGCGATGAAACGTTCCGGATCATAGGGTTCGATCACTGCCTGGAGATCTTCAGGCAAATTGCTGTGGAACCGGGCGCGTGCATCGACGATCTTTGCCATGAGTTCGTCGTTCAATAGACCAAAGCGGTGTCTCGGCTCGATATAGGAGAAGCTCAGCCGAATAATGCTTGTCCGTTCATCGGACGATGCAGCCTCTATGCCCCGGCCCTGCAGCTTCTGCAGAAGCTGCTGATAGACCGGGATGTCGTCGGCGGTCATGAAGGTCAATTGCTGGAAGAAGGGATGATCCGGCGGCAGATCCTGGAACAGTTCCACAGCGTTTTCGGCGATTTCGAGACCCATCCTGTAGAGATCGATCAGCAGATCGTTTTCACGTAACACAGAGCGGAAATAGGGATGCGCGGCTAATTTGCGGTTGGTCATCATCGGCCGCTTCATGGATCCAAACAGGAGATTTTCGCCGACCGTCGCCTGCGTGTTATAGGCATCGAGCTTGAATGGCACGACGAGATCGTCGAGATCCTCCTTCTTGAGGCGCTTGCGCAGCGCCTGCCGCAATTCGACGATCCGATCGGTGAGGTCGGCATGGGTAGCCGTGTTCACCGTGGAGCGCAGCGCCATGTCGAGAATATCCTGCGAAATTATCACAGCATCGAGCACCGGCCGCACCACCTTGAAGAGATCATTCGGGCCAGTCACGCCGGCAGAGACGTAGTCGACCCAGTCGCTGTTGAGGTCGAGTTCGGGGTTGCCGGCACGGCGTGCCTCATGGATGTTCCACTTATACTGCGCCGCGTTTTTTCCCTCATATTCGACCTTGGTCAATGGAGCATGCTTGAGGCCGTAGAGAAGGTTGTCCCTCAATGTTCCGTGGAAGAAATAGGTGTCGGAGGAGGCATACGCGATACGCCGCCCCGTTACCGATTCCGGCAGTTCGAGAATGTCCTTGCCGTCGATCGTGATACGGCCCTGGTCTGGCCAGATGAGCCGGGCGAAAGCCTCGGCGAGCGGCTCGGCGCCGCTGCCGGCACTGCCGACGATCGCAACGGTCTCACCGGGGTCTATCTCCAGCGAGACATGGCGGAGCAGCGGGGCGCCGCTATCATCGGAAAGTGTAAGATTGATCGCATGCAAAGAGTGTTCAAGACGATTGACGGGCTCGGGGGCCAAGGCCTGGATCTGCGGATCGACAAGGCGGTCCACGTTGAATTGTTCGACGACCTGCGCATATTTGACCTGTACGTCCTGGCGGGCCTGATCCCAATCAATCAGCTCCTTGAGCGGGCCGGGGAGATCCTTATATGCATTGATGACCGCAACGAGCTGGCCGATGTCAAGCCGACCTTGCAAAGCAAGGAAACCGCCAATCGAATAGAACAGGAAGGGCGTAACCTGAGCCAGGAAATTGTTGATGAACTTTACCAGGAACTTCCACTGGTAGAGGTCATAGCGGATCGAGAAAATTTGACCTAACCGGGCGGCGATATCGGCACGCTCGAAGTTTGAAGTGTCATTGCCGTGAATGGTCCCAATGCCGTCGACAATTTCGCCAACGCGGCCGGATAGTTCCCGGGCGGTCAACTGACGCTTGCGGCCAAGGTCCAGCAATCGTTTGCGCATGCGCGGGATCACAACGCCCTGCACGGCGACAATGGCTGCGGCAATCATACCAAGCCAGAAGTTCTGCATGATGATAAACACGAGCGCTGTAACGGCCTGTCCGCCAAGTAGCGCCGGCTGGACGAAGGCGTCGCCGGTAAAGCCGCCCATTGGCTCGACCTCGTCCTTGATCATCGTGGCGATTTCTGCTGATTTCACCCGTTTGAACTGGGAAGGTGGAAAACGAAGCACGCGATCGATCAGTTCGAAACGGATACGCCGCAGCATGCGCTCGCCAAGCCGGCCCTTGTAGGTATTGATATAAAGCTTGAACAACCCGTTTATGATGACAAGCAGCAGGAACACCAGGCTGAGCGCCATCAGCATCTGGAAGCGGGTCAGCTGCAGCCCTTCGAAAAACATGACCTTGCCGATATAAGGAATATCGTACTGAATGCGCATGAAGGTTTGCATTGCGCCAGGCGTGTCGAACCCCCTACCCTGGATCGGACCGTTGACAATCTGCTTCGGCAGATCGAACGAGAGGAAATAGGGTACCATCGAGGCAGCCACGACGAGCAGAATCCATATCTGCTGCAGCCGCGTGTTCGACCAGATATAGCGACCTAGACTTTTTTCCATAGACAACCGTGAGCTGCGAATTGAGCAGAAATTTCAAGTATTGAAACGTTTGAAGAGCACATGGACGAACTCCATGATTGAATCGCCCAAGCCTACAGCATCCAAACCGTGAACGCTATATGACATGGGTTCCCAACTTCCCTTGTCAATGACGTGGGCGTCGGGCAGTTTGATTCGTTGCACGGATAGCAAGAACGCGCCTGGGGAAACGGTTGAAATGAGCGATGTTGAACATTTCATCGTTCCCATGATCGTTCCGCGTCTTTCCTCGAGAAAGACCTTTTAAAGCGGCATAAGCCGAAACATCGACGTTGCGTTCGGACATCAACTCCCGATAGCTTGCACTAAAGAAGCGAGCGCAGCACTTCTGCTGTGCGCTGCGCCCCATTCAAGTTGAGTGTGTGCGCCAGAGGTTTCGGCTGCGACATGGCTGTCTCGACAGCCCTCCCAAGAATATCGGCGTCGAGGCCATTTTCCGGCAAGGCAATGGCAAGGCCGAGCGCCTCCAGCCGGGT
>NZ_JBBNAN010000254.1:0-3632 GCF_037994405.1 Phyllobacterium sp. | reverse complement strand
CAGCATGGCCGTATTGGTGGAATTGGGCCGAGCGCTGACGGATATTGCGAGAATCTTCATGCCGTAACGGTGGCCGATTGATCATGGCTGCCAATGCAAAAGGCAGCCATGTCCTCAAATCAGCTATGATGCATGCAAGTCAGACTTCGGCTAACCACCCATCCGCGTTTGTTTGTTCGCGCCTATTGGTGCCAACGTTTTGAGGTGCGATCCTCAGCTGTTGTTCAAACATTGTCGAGGAAATTGCTATGCCACATGAATACAGC
Organism: Phyllobacterium sp.; assembly: GCF_037994405.1. Classification (GTDB taxonomy): domain Bacteria; phylum Pseudomonadota; class Alphaproteobacteria; order Rhizobiales; family Rhizobiaceae; genus Phyllobacterium. The sequence continues at coordinate 3,366 of NZ_JBBNAN010000254.1, read as the reverse complement.
GCTCTTATTTTACTGCTCAGAGAGAGTCTGACCCGACAGAGATATAATCCGGTAATGGTCTATAACTACTGCCGCAACGCTGACTACTTCCTTTCTCATTTGGCGGAACGAAATATTGCCATCGAAGCGGGTGATCCGCACGGCCCTGGGGGAACGCGAACTGCATTGCGGCCCTCCAGGGCCCTATCCGGATTATGCGAGGCGGCTACCATACCGCCTGATCCCGTTCCAGTGGTGAATAGGTTCACCAGCCTCTAGTTCAGGATCGTGATCGAAGCATTGCCTGGTATGCCGTCTGTGTACGAGCCTTCCTGCGTCTGCACGTTCGAGACCGTATAGCCGTCGACATAATTGATGGTGTCGACCCAGACCTTGCCGGCTGACAGGAAGCATTCGTGCCGGTGGACGGCGAACGAAGCCACCGAGTCCGTGGTCGAATAGTTCGGGTCCCAGACGCCGAATCCAGTCGCCAGGCCACCGTTGTAGCTCGACAGGATGGTCACGGTGGTGTTGGGCGGCAGCGGGATGCTTCCCGAGAGATTGGTTGTGCCCTCAAAGGCATTCGCAGTAAGCGAGCGCGCGTTGCCGGTTCCGTTGGTCATGGTCGTCAGCAGCGAGTCGCTGCAATTGCTCATCCCCGTCCACTGCTGGGCCTGCGTGTTCTGCACTGGCTCGAGCATCACCGACGAGTCGGCGGGACTGCCGGGCGTATAGACGGTGACCACCTGCCTGGTCTCCAGGTTCACGATCGGCCCTAGATCGATCGGGCCGCCCGAGAATCTCCAGAGCTGAGCGGTGTTGCCCGAAGCAGCGGTCGACGATAAGCGCGTTATTCTGGCCGATGTTCAGCGCGAGGGTCGAGTTGTACGCGCTGATTAGCTGGCCGTCGGAAGCCAGCTACCAGAGTTGGGACGGCATTGAGACGTTGTTCGCGGTCTGCAAGGTGGCGCCGGGTGCTGGCGTTCCGGCGATGCTTAGGACCAGGCAGACCCGCCGCTTTCGTCAAGGCCGGTCGGGAAGAAGTACAGTTGCATGATGTGTATCCCTCCGCAAAAGTGATTGGAAATGTAGTATCTGTGAGTGGGTTATGCGTTACTCTCACCCAAGCAATGAATAGCCTAATATGTCTGGCGAGAGTACATCAAAAGAGTTATAAATGGTACATCGAAAGACTTGTCACAAGAAAAAACCTCCTGTCTAGCGAAAACGTAGTAAGATTATCTTTTCCCGCCGCGGTTTCATAGTGAACTAGCGCGGCAGCCCCTTGTCTGACGAGAATGCGACCGAGATATTCAACGGGGTGCAAATAGATATTACATAAGGAGCGTTCGATATCAGGCCAGGAACTTGCCTATTACTCGCAACAAAATTACGGCAAAGATGCTCAGTCACTTCCACGACGAGTATGTAATGAGTAAAGCGTCTCCGCCGCTAAGTATTGATTCTGAAGAATGGGAACGCAACTGCCGCGAACAATTGCGCGAGCGTTATCTCGATAGATTATCATCTAGAGATATGTTCGACGTTTATCAGCGGACCTCCGCGCAGGACTGGACACTGACGGACGTGCAACGCGCCATTGATAGTCTGCTTCGCGCACGGGAACTAGTGGTGAAATGGCCGCTGTCATCAGGCCCTCGACGCCCGGCATCGTTCCTTGAGGATTACATCAAACCCCAATGCCGAGCCGTTGGAACCGGGGCGCGCCGAATTAGGAATAATAGCGAGATGCGGCTGGATCGGGCAAACCATGCTTAGAGGATTGCCGGCTGCGCTTATGCTGTTGAAACCGATCCTGATGGGAGCAGGGATCGCCGTGGCGGTCGCACTCTCCGCCTGCACCACCGGCGGGGCCTTCCGGACGTTCTCCTCGGGCTACGGCGGTCTCACCGACGCCGGTTACCGCATTCCGCCGGTCCCGATCTACAAGGTCGACCGCAAATATCTTCGCCAGATCGTGCCCTATGAGGAGACTGACGAGCTGCCCGGCACGATCATTGTCGATACCGGGGCGAAGTTTCTCTACTACCTATTGGGAGACGGCAAGGCGATGCGCTACGGCATTGGCGTTGGCAAGGCAGGCTTCGAGTGGCATGGCACGGCGCACGTCGCATTGAAGCACGCATGGCCGGACTGGCGCCCGCCGGCGGAGATGATCGTGCGCGAGAGGAAGAAAGGCCGTATCATACCGGTTCATATGGTGGGCGGACTCAAAAATCCGCTCGGTGCACGGGCGCTCTATCTCTTCAACAAAGGCGGCGACACCGGCTATCGCCTGCACGGCAGCCCTGAATGGTGGACGATCGGCACCGCCGTGTCGGCTGGCTGCATTCGTCTCATGAATCAGGATATAATCGACCTCTACAACCGCACCGAAATCGGCGCCAAGGTGATCGTCATTTAGCTCGCCTGATATTTAGCAGGATAATCGCGGGGCAGGCTATGACCATACCTGCGCCTTTCGCCGTTGAACTGGGTATTGTCACATAAACTGAGGTGAAGTGGAGTTTGCCTCTACGGCGTGTTTCAGGCAATCGCGATCGTTGCGATGTTCCACTGCGCCATAGCGTTGGTGCATCGATCCTTTGTCAACGGTTTGGCGAGGCTTTGGCTCGGCGTCCCGAGAGCGGGAGCCGCCGGGAATGTAGGCTGGGTCGACGTATCTTTCCTGCAACAAGAGGCGGACGCCGAGAACCTACGGGCGAGGTTGCGTCTGGCCGGCCTACCGGCTTAGCGCAGCCCATGACAATGCGGGGGCATTGTTCGTGTGACTTCAAAGACAATGATCTTCATCGCGCAGCGACAGCATCAAGAATTCGCCCGATTTGGGGCCGTGTATAGACCTGAGCCGGATGCTGATCCCGATTTTCATCGTGATAATATTCTCCGGAATCAAAGGCGAGGTAGATTTCCCAAAAGAGATGCGGGCGTTGTTCGTCGTTAAATATTATTACTGAATGAATGTCATTGACGACGGCGTCGCAAAATTCAAACGATAGCTCTGAGGCGTTGAAGCCACGTGCTAGTTCGATTGCCAATTGATCGTAGAGGTCGTGCCTGGGCATGCCCGTAGAGGCAGTCCATCTCAAAATATCAAGATTGCTAAGACTAAGACGCTCACGCCATGTGGCACCGTCCGGATATCTGACGTGCAGCTCGGTGAGTAACTCGTCAATCGTCATATCGTCGGACTCCTTTCATCGTCGAGAGTTACGTTATCCATGAAACCGCGCATTTCCGCGCACACGTACCATAGCAAGGCGGACGCGAGCGTGACTCCTCCGGGCCCGGCGCGGCACGAAAGTTGGTTGTTGGCGGCCGTCGACCGGGACGGTGTTGTCCTAGATGCGTCGCACTCAGCTCGCG
>NZ_JBBNAN010000253.1:0-3271 GCF_037994405.1 Phyllobacterium sp. | reverse complement strand
CCGTCGGTTTCCCGCTTCCAGGTGTCACGGTACGGGTTACCGATCCCGATACCGGTGAAATTCTCGGGCATGACGAGACTGGCATGATCGAGGTGAAGGGGCCGAACGTTTTCAAGGGCTACTGGCGTATGCCCGAAAAGACGAAAGCGGAATTCCGCGATGATGGTTTCTTTATCACGGGCGATCTCGGCAAGATTGACCCGCGAGGCTACGTACACATTGTCGGGCGCGGCAAGGACCTGGTGATTTCCGGTGGCTACAACATTTATCCAAAAGAGGTCGAGAGCGAAATTGATCAGCTTTCGGGCGTCGTCGAATGTGCTGTTATCGGCGTTTCCCATCCTGATTTTGGCGAAGGGGTCACCGCAATCGTCGTCAAACAGCCCGGTTCCGGGCTTGATGAGCGGGCCATTCTTGATGCGCTTGGAGACCGCCTTGCACGTTACAAGCAGCCAAAACGGATCATTTTTGTCGACGACCTGCCGCGCAACACCATGGGCAAGGTCCAGAAAAACGTCCTGCGCGAGCAATACGGCACGCTTTATGCTGGTCGCAAGAGCGCATGACTGAAGCAAGCCGCGTCGTTACCGGGAGGGTGACTGGCGCTACAGAGGCGTAAGGGAGCTCACGCCACATTAATGAGGAAAAGACGGCCGTCGTCTGGACGCGCCGTAGAGGGAGGATTTTGCCGTGAATATTGAGATTTTATCCATTCTTGTTCTGATTGGCATGTTCGTTATTGCAACGATCCTGCCAATCAATATGGGTGCGCTGGCGTTCGCCGCCGCGTTTATTGTCGGATCTCTGATTATGGGAATGACACCCAATGGCATCTTTGCCGGCTTTCCCAGCGATCTTTTTCTGACGCTGGTCGGCATCACCTATCTGTTTGCCATCGCGCAGAACAACGGAACGATCGACTGGCTTGTTGAACAGGCCGTCCGGCTCGTGCGAGGGCATATGGCGCTCATCCCTTGGGTCATGTTTCTTGTCGCTGCGATCATTACTGGCTTTGGCGCTCTTGGTCCTGCGGCTGTTGCTATTCTCGCTCCGGTCGCTTTGCGTTTTGCCGTCCAATATCGCATCAGCGCGGTCATGATGGGGCTGATGGTCATTCATGGGGCGCAAGGCGGCGGCTTTTCGCCGATCAGTGTCTATGGCGGCATCACCAACCAGATTGTCGAGAAGGCTGGCCTGCCCTATGGCCCGACCTCGCTGTTTCTCGCGAGCCTCTTGTTTAACCTTGCCATCGCCATTGTCGTGTTCTTCGTTTTTGGCGGCTGGAAGAGCCTGCGTGATCATGCTGCCGCGTCAGGCTCTGACCCTGATACCCATGTCGCCGGCGCATCGCGTTCGATCGTTGGCCATGGCGGTACACCGGCCTCGCCTGCATATCATCGCAGTGCGGTTTCGCCCACAGGTGCGGCGATGCCTTCGGGCGAAGGTCTGACCCGGGAAAGGCTGATGACATTGATTGGACTTACCGCCCTGGCCATCGGCGCACTCGTCTTCAAGTTCAATGTGGGTCTCGTTGCGATCACCGTCGCTGTGGCCCTAGCGCTGCTGTCGCCTAAAACGCAAAAAGCCGCGATCGACAAGGTCAGTTGGTCAACCGTATTGTTGATCGCTGGCATCATCACCTATGTCGGTGTCCTGCAAGAGGCCGGTACGGTGGATTATGTGGCATCCGGAATCTCCAGCCTCGGCCTGCCGCTTTTGGCTGCGCTGCTCCTTTGCTTTACTGGCGCGATCGTTTCGGCTTTCGCATCCTCGACTGCACTTCTCGGCGCGATCATTCCACTGGCAGTCCCTTTCCTCATGCAAGGGCATATCAGTGCCATCGGTGTCGTCGCCGCAATCGCAATCTCGACCACGATCGTCGATACGAGCCCGTTTTCAACCAACGGTGCACTTGTGGTGGCCAACGCGCCTGAAGCCGAGCGCGATGATGTCCTGCGCAAGCTGCTCATCTACAGCGGATTAATTGCGATTATCGGACCTATTGTCGCCTGGCTCGTTCTTGTCGTCCCTGGCATCGTGTGATTGCACACGGTGCAGTCCCGGGCCGGAATTGGTGTCTGATTGATAGCCATATTCTTGACAGGGCTACTCATAAACCAACGTTGGCGGCAGACCAAATGCCCACGAACCCGAAGAAGCGTTTCTAACAAAGGGAATCGTGGGCCTTTACCGACGTCAATTGCTGGATATTCGAGCTAGTATTAGGGACTTGCGGTCGGCGACCATGATGACCTGCCTTCGCGCAGGCCGGAGCGCTGATCTGGCCGCTTGGGCGACAACACCTGGCTGGCTTCTCGCGGTTAGCAGCGCCTCTTATACTGGGTTAATCACCAACGATTGATCAGCCAGAGGATCACGGAAAGCACGATGCTGACGAGGAGACCCGTTGCAATTGGGGCGTAGAAGGTGAAATTCCCGCGCCTAATCATGATGTCGCCCGGTAGTCGACCCAAACCAAGGCGCGTGAGCCACGGCCAAAGAATTCCGGCTGCAACGATGATGAGACCGATGGTGATCAGGGTTCGGGACATGGCTTTCGCCGCTCGCAAATGATGGCCGACTTCCCATGTGATGATAATCACTCACCTGTTGTTGATAAAGTCACTCACCCACTAGCTGGGACGAGCAAGAATCGCCCGGGTAACCCATCGAGACGGGGATTATTTTCACTTTTGTGAGGATAATTACCCAGAGCTAAAGCGTTGACCGAGTGAACAATTAGATCCGCTACGAACTTCCGCTTCCGGTGGAATGAAGCAGTGGCCGGCACTTGTGTTGGTCAAGCCGGCAACTTTGCCGCATTAAGACGCGGAAGTCCAAGTTTCACGACACGGAAGCCGGTCCTATCCTTTCCACATCGTCGAGCGGAGAAGAGTCTGCATGTGCTCTGCCAGGTCGAGCTCGCCGCGGGCCTCAATCTCCAAAAGATATCGAGCCTTGGCCCGGCGATCGCCTTCGCTGACCGCAGGATAGGCGCAGACAGCCACCAGCGCCCTTTCCTCATCCCGGCTCGCACTGTCGTGGCCTCGGTCACTGCCGCCTATTTCGTGGATTGCCTTGGCGAACGCCGCGTATGTTGCCTTGTGCGCCTTGATCAGCGCCTGCAGATCGCGGGACGATCCCCGGTCCCGGCCTAGCGGCTCTGTGGCGAGAGCCGCTGCTCCAACCGTCGAGGCGATCACGGCGCTGCCGGAGTTAAGAAGCAAGGCGCGGCGGTTGATCCTGGACATGGCGAACTCTCCCCTGCTCT
>NZ_JBBNAN010000252.1:0-8715 GCF_037994405.1 Phyllobacterium sp. | reverse complement strand
TGAGCGACATTGGAAGCGGCGGGGCGACTTCCAGGTCGAAGAATTTGGCGATCTTCGGCCACATTTCGCTCCAGCGGAAAAGATCGCCATTGTTGATGTTGAACGCCTGATTGCCGCAATGCGGGTTCGTCGCGATGAACACTGTGGCCCGCGCCAGCAGCCCGGCATCGATCATCTCAAGCAGGCTGTCATAGGCACCGGGCTTGCCGGGAAAACGCAATGGAATGCCGAGTTCCTTCGACATCGAGGCATAGACGCCAATAGCCGAGGCTAGATTCATCGAATTGCCGAGTGCAAAACCAACAACGACCGACGGTCGCAGCGCCGACCAGGTCCAGGCTTTGCCCCTCTGCAATGCCTCCAGGAAATCCTGCTGATCGATGTTGAATTCCGGCGGCATGTGATTGGCATCGGATTCGCGTGCTGGCGTCTTGAACGGTCCAAGATGCGCCCCATAGACCTTGTAGCCCTGCATCAGGCTGATGTGCTCCAGTCCGGGCGCTATCGGTTCGATCGCATTTACCACATTCACCAGCATTGCAAGGTTGGGCGGCACCAGTTCGGCCCAACTCGGCCGGTCCTGATAGGCGGCATAGAAAATATGCGTCACGTCCGTGAGATGGGCGAGCTTGTCCCTGGCGTCTGTCGCATCGAGAAGATCGACGGCGATATGTCTAAGTTTGCCGCTTGCCGCTCCGCCGCGCCGCGACAGGCCGATGATTTCCCAGTCACCCAACTCAACAAGATGGGCGAGGAGATTTCCACCGATGATGCCATTGGCACCGACAACAACTGCTTTCCTGGTCATTTCATAATCCCGGTTCTATTTCCTGAGTCAGATATGATCCATTCGGCTTCCTTTGCGTAGGCGATCAGAAATGATAGCATTCATAAGAAATTCTTTGAGGTGATGTATGGACAGGTTCGCTGCGATGAAGACTTTCGTCCGCGTCGCGGAGCTCGGTACGCTGTCGGCGGCCGCCCGCGAGCTTGGATTGACACAACCGGCGGTCAGTCAGCAGGTCGCGGCACTGGAGCGGCATCTCGATGTTCGCCTGTTTCACAGGTCAACACGCCAGCTCGCGCTCACCCAAGGCGGCGAGACCTATTACCAGCACGCGCGGCAAATCTTGCAGGCTGTGGATGAAGCGGAAGATAGCGCTGGCGAATTGTCCTCCACTCTACGTGGCAATCTGCGGCTACATGGTCCCGTAGGATTTGGCCAGATGCATCTTTCGCCGATCGTCATCGAATTTCAGCGCCTGCACCCGGAACTGACAATCGAACTTGTCCTCGATGACCGTTTTGCCGATCTCATTGCGGAAGGTGTCGATGTCGCGATTCGCTTTGGCGACCTGAAATCCTCCGACCTCATTGCGAGGAAACTTGCCACATTCGAGCGCATCCTCGTCGCGTCAGCGGACTACATCGCCGCGCACGGCAATCCCGAAGTGCCGCAGGACCTCGTGAAACACCAGCACATCCGGTTCATATGGTCGCCGCAGGGCGAGGCAATTCCCCTGGTAGGACCCGGCGGCCCGGTCATCGTCCCTGTCCGCTCGACGTTCCTGGCCAACCATGCATTTGTCCTCAATGACGCGCTGTGCGCTGGCCTCGGTATTGGCGGAGCACAAGTGCCGCTCGTTCAAGGCTTGCTTGACGAAGGCAAGCTTGTACGGGTCCTGCCAGATTATACCTATGCACCGATGGACATTCATGTGGTCTATGCAACCGCTCGTTTCATGCCGCGCAAGGTGCGCGCCTTTATTGATCACCTCACGGCAGGCTTGAAGCAGATACATGGCTTGCGCATGATCCGCGCACCGGAAAAGAACGTATAGTCAGGCATCAGGAGGGGCACCATGTCGCAAACTGCAATTTTCTGGCCGATGATCGCGCTGACCGCTTTGATCTACGTGGTTTACGCGCTCGTTCTTCTTCGGCGCAGGCAGGCGGTGATGAGCGGGCAAGCGACGCCGCGAGATTTCAAACTGCCTTTGAAAGAGCCGGAAGCCAGCGTTACCGCCATACGCAACCTGATCAATCTCTACGAACTGCCGGTCCTATTCTACGTCGTCTGTCTGTCGCTCTATGCGGTCAATGGCGCCTCTCTGCTGGCGGTCATCATCGCGTGGCTTTTCGTGGCGACGCGCATTGCCCACACCTTCGTCCATGTCACATCCAACCGGCTCAGATTGCGTCAGCCGATTTTTGCCATCGGCTGTGCGCTCAACGGCGTCCTGTGGATCATGCTGGGACTGCATCTCGCGGTGCCACCGGTTGCCTAAGCCGCGAGCTCATCCGGTTCGTCCTCAGAGATCATCAACCTATGCCATGGCTGTCGCGTATTGATACCATCTTCATGGCACAAAGCGGCCGCATGTGGCCACCTCGTCAAGTTATGCAAGGCGCCATATTGTTCGGCTTTCTTTTAATGCCGCACCCATGTATGCGACACTCAAAGAAACAAAGGAATGCACATGCGACTTGGTGGACGCCTGCAGGCGGCAATCGAAATTCTCGACGATATTGAAAACCGCAAGCGGCCGGCTTCCGATGCGCTGAAGGATTGGGGATTGTCGCATCGCTTCGCCGGTGCGGGCGATCGCGCCGTTATCGGCAACATTGTCTACGACGCCCTGCGCCGGAAATTATCGCTCGGCTGGCGCATGGACAGCGATGCCGCGCGCCATATCGCCTTTGGCGTTCTGCTGTCCGACGCGGAACTCGATATTGAGGATATCACCATCGCCCTTGACGGCGACAAGTTTGCGCCCGAACCGCTGGAGGCGGAGCGCATGGCGGTGTGGAATGGGCGCGATATCGCCGATGCCCCGGATCATGTCCGTGCCGACGTGCCCGAATGGTGCGTCCCGCATTTCCAGGCGATTTTTAACGATAAATGGGTGGAAGAGGCTGCCGCGCTGAGCGATCGGCCGCCCGTTGACCTGCGCGTCAACACGCTGAAAGCCGACCGTGAGAAGGTGCTGAAGGAACTGGCACGCGCCGGTGCCAACCCTGCGCCTTTGCTTAAGACCGCAGTACGCGTGCCGCCTTTGCGCGCCATGGGTCGTCATCCCAACGTCCAGGCAGAGCCTGCCTTCCAGCGCGGCCTGTTCGAAGTGCAGGATCTCGGCTCGCAGCTTGCGGCAAAGCTCAGCAATGCCAAGGCTGGCGAACAGGTGCTGGACTATTGCGCCGGTGCCGGCGGCAAGACCCTGGCGCTTGCAGCGGAGATGGGCAACAAAGGCCAGATCCACGCCTACGATGCCGAGCGCGCCCGATTGGCGCCAATCTTCGATCGCCTGAAGCGGGCAGGGGTGCGCAATGCCCAGGCTCATGCCAATATTGGTGACCTTGCTCCGCTCGAAGGCCAGATGGATCTCGTTCTTGTCGATGCCCCGTGCACAGGCTCCGGCACATGGCGGCGCAGGCCCGATGCCAAGTGGCGTCTGAGCGATCAGCAGCTGGAACGCCGCGAAGTCGAACAGCGTGAGGTGCTCGATGCGGCCAAGGCCTATGTGAAGCCAGGCGGGCGGCTCGTCTATATTACCTGTTCGCTGTTCGCGCCGGAGAACGGCAATCAAGTTGCTGCCTTTGTTGATGGCAACCGCAACTATAGTCTTCTCGATACGCAGCCACTTTGGGATCAGGCCGTCCCCGAAAAGTCAGAATGGAAGCCGCTATTCAAGGACGGAACAGCGATCCTTTCGCCCTTGGCCACGTCCACCGACGGGTTCTTCATTTCAGTTCTCAGACGGGAAAAATAACGCTACAAACGTGACTGTATGCTTCGCGTGAGAGAGGTCACATGTCCCGTTCCCAGGCGCTTCTATTGTTTCTCGTATTGGTTGTCGGCGGCGGTCTCGCCATAGGTTACATCACCCTCCCGGGCGAATGGTATGCCGGGCTCGTCAAGCCCTCATTTAATCCACCGAACTGGATTTTTGCCCCGGTCTGGACGGTGCTCTACATCCTCATCGCCATTGCCGGCTGGCGGGTCTGGGATCATGAACTGACGACCCCGCAACAATTCTGGTGGGCGCAGCTCGTGTTGAATTTCCTCTGGTCGCCGACCTTCTTTGGCTTCCAGCAAATGGGCCTCGCACTGATCGTCATCGTGCTGTTGCTTATCGCGATCATTGGCTTCATCAGGGTGACCTGGGATTCCGAGCAGATTTCGGCGCTTCTGTTCGTGCCGTACCTCTTGTGGGTAGCCTTTGCGACATTGCTCAACGCTTCACTCTGGATTCTCAATGCAGGTTGATATGCTCGCTTATCTGACGCCGGTTGCCGGTAAAAAGGTCCTATTTGCAATGGCCGTCGATGCGGAATATGGCCCGCATTTGCAGCGGCTTTTCACGCCGCTGATCACAGGCGTCGGCCCGGTGGAAGCCGCGGTCAGTGTCTCGGCTACATTGGCCAGCCTGGCCGCTAACAAATCCCTTCCCGACCTTGTCGTTTCCCTCGGTTCTGCCGGTTCGCGTACACTTGAACAGACGGAAGTCTATCAGGTCACCAGCGTCTCCTACCGCGACATGGATGCGTCGCCCCTCGGCTTCAAGAAGGGCGCAACGCCGTTTCTCGACCTACCCGTCACTGTCCCGCTGCACCATCGCATTCCGGGCGTGAAGGAAGCGTCGCTGTCGACCGGCGCGAACATTGTTTCGGGTAGCGCCTATGACGGCGTCGATGCCGATATGGTCGAGATGGAAACCTTCGCTGTGCTGCGTGCGTGCCAGCGTTTCGAGCTTCCGCTCATCGGGCTGCGCGGCATTTCCGATGGCGCGGCAGAACTTCGCCATGTCAGCGACTGGACGGAGTATCTGCACGTGATCGATGAAAGGCTGGCGCTGGCCGTGGAGGCGATGGGCGCGGCCATTGAGGCGGGACTTATATGCTTATGAGACTTTGGGACTATTTCACGGCATTTAGAACTGATGCATGATTGATCATGACTCCGCCACACTACAAAGACTACGAAGCCATCATAGAGTTCGATGAACACGCTAATACTTTCAATGGCGAGGTCGCAAATATACGCGATGTCATCACTTTTCGGGTTCGTCAGGCGCGGTGCTGAAGGAAGCTCTTGCGGAGTCCATTGAGGACTATCTGGCATTTTGCGCCGGGCGTGGCGAGGGCCCGAAAAGAGTGGTTATTACAAACGTTAATGCCGACTATCTCCCCACAAGGGGCAGATAATTGACATCGACGTTCGCGATAATTTCGGCCAACTTCACCCATGTTGTGAACAAACGGAATCAGTTTTTCAGTCACTTGCGGTAACCCATTGCGCCGACTCGACAATTGCTTTAAAGGCCCGCCATGAACACACCCACTCATCCCGATACAGTCCTCATCGTCGATTTCGGCAGCCAGGTTACGCAGCTGATTGCGCGCCGCGTGCGCGAAGCCGGTGTCTATTCCGAGATCGTTCCCTTTCAATCCGCTGAAAAAGCCTTCCGCCGCATCAATCCGAAGGCGGTCATTCTTTCCGGCAGCCCGCATTCCACTGTCGATATCGGCAGTCCCCGCGCGCCGCAGCAAATCTTCGAAGCCGACATTCCGGTGCTTGGCATCTGCTACGGCGAACAGACCATGTGCGCGCAGCTCGGCGGCAAGGTCGAGGGCGGGCACCACCGCGAATTCGGCCGCGCCTTCCTCGATATCCAGGAAGAATGCGCACTGTTCGAAGGGGTCTGGGCCAAGGGCACGCGCCATCAGGTGTGGATGAGCCATGGCGACCGTGTTGTCGAAATTCCGGATGGCTTCAAGGTCGTCGGTACATCGACCGGCGCGCCCTTTGCGGCCATCGCCAACGAAGCCCGGAAATATTACGCCGTGCAATTCCATCCGGAAGTGGTGCACACGCCGGACGGGGCAAAGCTGCTCGAAAATTTCGTACACCGCATTGCCGGGATCAAGGGCGACTGGACCATGTCCGCCTATCGCGAGCAGGCGGTCAACACGATCCGCAAACAGGTCGGTGACAAGAAAGTCATCTGCGCACTGTCCGGCGGCGTCGACTCGTCCGTCGCGGCGCTGCTCATCCACGAGGCAGTCGGCGATCAGCTGACCTGCATCCTCGTTGACCACGGTCTGATGCGCAAGAACGAGGCCGCGGACGTCGTCCAGATGTTCCGCGAACACTACAATCTGCCGCTCATCCTCGTCGATGCATCCGATCGCTTCATCAGTGCGCTCGAAGGCGAATCCGACCCGGAAAAGAAGCGCAAGACGATTGGCAGGCTTTTCATCGAAGTCTTTGAGGAGGAAGCCAAAAAGCTCGGTGGTGCCGATTTCCTCGCGCAGGGCACGCTCTACCCCGACGTCATCGAAAGCGTCTCCTTCACCGGCGGTCCTTCGGTGACGATCAAGTCGCACCACAATGTCGGCGGTCTGCCGGACCGCATGAACATGAAGCTGGTCGAGCCGCTGCGCGAACTGTTCAAGGACGAGGTTCGTGTGCTTGGCAAGGAGCTCGGCCTGCCGGATCATTTCATCGGCCGCCATCCCTTCCCGGGACCGGGTCTTGCCATTCGCTGCCCGGGCGGCATCACCCGCGAAAAACTGGAAATCCTGCGCGAGGCCGACGCGGTCTATCTCGACGAGATCCGCAAGGCGGGTCTCTATGATGTCATCTGGCAGGCCTTTGCCGTCCTGCTGCCGGTGCAGACCGTTGGCGTCATGGGCGACGGTCGTACTTATGAATTCGTCTGTGCCCTTCGCGCCGTGACTTCAGTCGACGGCATGACTGCCGATTTCTACCACTACGACATGAGTTTCCTCGGCCAGGCGGCAACCCGCATCATCAATGAGGTCAAGGGCATAAACCGCGTTGTTTATGACGTCACATCAAAGCCACCCGGCACGATCGAGTGGGAGTGAGGAGTAGTAGAAACGGCGGTAGACGGTGGCAAACGGGCAAGGTTTTTTCGGAACACTGCCCCGATAGACGATGAAAGATAGCGATCGATCGAAACGTCCATTTGGGTCCAATTGAGCGCCCAATGATGTGCCTGTCAGGACGGCGATGTCTAATTGGCCATAGAGCGGTTCAGCCATTCGACGTAGCGCAGCGAACCCACACGTGCTCCCTTGAGCGGCAGCAATGTGTCATCGTTCAGTTCGACGCCGTAGTAGCGGGCGCTGTTGTCGGTCGTAACCTGGCGCGTGTCTTCGTTTGCTGCGAGGTGCATACGAGCAATCTCGTCGAGACCGAACTGGTCGTGCCCGCCGATCTCCACGGTATCGTTCCTTGCTGTTCCCATCGCCAATTCGGTTAGCATCTCAGCAACGTTGTCAGCAGCTATCGGACTTACCGATGCCGACGGAAGTCGAAAGCCATCTCCGTCTGCCCCCATGTCGATCACGCCGCTGATGAACTCAAAAAATTGCGTGGAATGGACAATGGTGTAGGGCCGCCTTGCTGCCCGGATGAGATTTTCCTGCACCATCTTCGCGCGGAAATAATCACTCTCAACAAGGCGAGGTGTCCCCACCACGGAAAGTGCGAGGTAGTGTCTGACGCCAGCATCTGCTGAGGCAGCCAACAGATTCCGGGTGGAGGCCTTGAAAAAATCCAGCGCCGTGTCGTCACCAAACGACGCGGCGTTGGTGACGTCGATGACAACGTCGGCTTCCGCTATGGCTGTTCTGAGGCCTTCCCCCGTCACACTGTTGACTCCGAGAGAAGTGGACGCGGCGACCACCTCGACGCCTGCCTGTCCAAGATTCTCTACGAGGTGTGTCCCGATTCGCCCGGTCGCTCCCATGACTGTGATTTTCATCAACTTGCTCCCTCTATTGTGCCGAACTGCGATCTGGTTTTGCCTTGGATTCCGATCGCCAAGGATGTCCAGATTGCGAGTGATGCCAGGCGTGGTGTCCGACCGGCACAAATACGAAAGCGACGATCAATAAAGCGTCGCCTCACGTTAGCAGGATAAGGCCGCACTGGATCTTCGCCATCGTACGGAATGTCACTCCACCGGCATGACAACCGGAGCGTCCTTAGTCTTAAGCAGCACAACGATAAATTTCGCCGGTTTAGACGTGCTCGCATTGCGGCTGACCAGGTGAATGTCGGAAGGACTTTCGTAGAACGTCTCTCCCGGCGACAAGGTGACTTCTTTCTCTCCCTTGACCTGCATCACGATCGAGCCCTCCAGAACGTAGACGAATGCATTTGCCTCGTGTTTGTGAATAGGCGAGGAACCTCCTGGCTCATACTCGACTGATATCATCAGCCCTTCCTTGCCCGGATAGTTGGGAAGCTCCTTACTCATGAGCGACGTGACCTTTGCAGTGTTTTCAGCGGCGGCAACCGGCAAAGTGCCAAGAAGGCAAACTGAAGCTGACACAAATAGCGTTAACAAAGCTGACTTCATTGTCGTCATCCCTTTGGTTGTTGAATGCATGTGTGCGTTGCGTATCGAGCTCGAAAGCCCGGGCAAAGGATCACTTGGCCCGGTTACTTCGGCTGTTGCGACTGACGGAACCAGTCCTCGAAGCCGATCTTGCCGAGCCGCGCACCATCGCCGGGCACAAGCGACTGATCGTTGAGTTCGGACCCGAAATAACGAGCATGAACATCTGCCTCGACCGTCCGCGGATCGTTGGCCGCTTTCAGATAGCGGGCAACGATCTCGTTCATGGGAGCGCGCTCGGGACCCGCAATCTCGATCGTGCCGTTGAGCGGCTTCCCGAGGG
>NZ_JBBNAN010000251.1:0-2262 GCF_037994405.1 Phyllobacterium sp. | reverse complement strand
GGCCAAAGCTATGCCTGGGCAAGGCCGTCCCTGCATGCCAGGAAGCTGCGTGATATGGAACTCAAGGCGGGGAGCAAGGCAGTGCGCGGCCAAAAGGGCGCCGCGCATGCCTACAATATCAAGAGCCATCGCGATGAAGAGCGGCGTTGGGTCGAGCAGGCCGAAGGTGCGTACACTCGCTTCGTCTCCGGCTGGAACTCACGAGGGCCAAAGAAGGTGCGCACGGATGCCGCAAATGAGGCACGACGATAAAGGCCGCGTCGCAGGGCTCTCACCTCAGACCCTACTCTTCGCCACGCGGTCATCCATGCGCAACGGGAGAATATCGCAGATCCAGCCAAAAAGCTCTTGTCAATCACATCAGTGGTCTTCGGGGTGTATGGTTTCGTGCGGATATGCTTGAGGCTGAGCGCCTTGCAGGCCGTGGGGAAGTCGCGTGCCTTGTAACATGAGCCGTAGCACCTACGGAAGGAAGAATTGGAGCCACCGAGGGAACGGTGCGCGCAGCTTTTTTGCTGCAAGCGCGCACGGTTTGAGGTGGCCATGGTCAGTCGAAGTAGCTCTAGAATGTGAGTGTTCACAACTCATTCCGGAGAGACCGACCATGACCAGTCAGAATTCTATACCTGCCGATGCCGTGTTGGTAGCCATCGACATCGCCAAGGTTCGCAATGAAGTGTTGATCGAAGCACCCGGCCATAAACGCCGCCGCCGGTTGGCAGTTCTCAACACCCGTGCGGAGCATGATCGTCTGATCGAAGTCCTGCAGGCTTATGGCCAGCCGGTGGTCTGTGCTTTTGAGGCAACGGGCAATTATCACCGACCCATCGCCTGGCGTTTGGTCGAAGCCGGCTTCGAGACGCGGTTGGTGTCGTCGCTGGCGCTTGCCCGAACGCGAGAAGCCTTGCACAACAGTTGGGACAAGAACGATCCCAAGGATGCGCAGGTGATCCTGCACATGTTGAGGATCCATTCGACTCAGGTCTATCATGATCCCTTGCGTGCCGGCATCAACGACGTTCAGGAATTGTCGAAGACACACGAAGCCATTGCTAACGCCAAGACCGAGATCCAGCATCGCATCCTGACGCATTACCTGCCGCTGTATTTTCCTGAGATTGACCGCTTCAGGGGCAACAGCCGTAGCGACTGGTTCTTCGCTTTCCTCGATGCGTTCCCCACACCCGCGAGCATCACGACACTGACGAAAGAGGAGTTCGTCGAAGCAGCATGGGATGTTGTCGGCAGGAAAGTCAGCAAGTCACAGATTTTAATGGATATTTATGAGACAGCATGCACATCGATCGGCTTGCCATTGCCGCTGGATGCGCCTGCCATTCGCATGTTTCGGATGGTTGTGGCCGAAGCCCGTAGCCTGATCCGCCAACGTAACGAGATCGAAACACAGGCCGATGAGCTGCTGCGACACAGCCGTGATTATCAGCTTTTGCGGCAGATACCTGGGATCGGGCCAATCAATGCGCTAACCATCATCGCGGAGGCTGGGGACCTACGCCGCTTTCACCATCACCGTCAGTTTCTCAAATTCTGCGGGCTGGATCTGTCGACACAGCAATCGGGCCAGTATCGCGGCCAGACCCGGCTTTCCAAATTCGGCAATGCGCGTTTGCGCCGGACCCTGTGGATCGCTGGGCAAGTTGCAATCCGCCAGCGTGAGAACGGCTTCCGGCATAAGTTCGAACGCTACATCGCAAGGGATCGTGACAATCCCGATCTCCGCCGCAAGGCAATGACCGCTATTACCGCCAAGATGGCGCGTGTCGTACACGCCGTCGTCAAAAGCGGTTCAGACTACCGGCCCTTCGTTGAAGGGCGGGTACCAGGTGGAAGAACCTCTGTCAGGTAGGGCCGTGAGGGCATCCATCGGATGACCCTGTAGACAATGCTTGGGTCTTCCACCTGGATCAGAAGCTCGTGTTAAGGACGGTGAGGGCCAAAATGATGGACCCTGTGTTTGCTATGGACGAGACCTTTTCCCATGCCAGTGGAAGCCGCCTGGTTCGACGATGTGACTTGACGAGCGTCATGCAGCGCGAGCATGCTGACGAACAGAGAAACTTTGCCTGCCAAGCCCATTTTCTTCCGCACTTAGGACGTTGTCGGTCAGCACGGTATGGATGGCATAGGGAACGGTGGCGACCAGATTGCGCAGGAACTGCGCCGCGGCCATTTTGCCGGCCTTCTCGTGCAGTTCGGCATAGGCAAACTTCGACGTCCGGTCGATGGCCACGAAAAGGTACA
>NZ_JBBNAN010000250.1:0-3434 GCF_037994405.1 Phyllobacterium sp. | reverse complement strand
CCTTCATGACTCAACACACTCAGCTCATTGTTGTCACGGCGTTCTCAAGGTCGGATGACCGTGAGCTGGTGCCGGCGTTCGATGCTGCAGCGTTAGACAGCGAAGAGCAGGCGCTTCGCACGGCGCGCCACCTGGCCAGGACGCACGTCGGCGTCATCGTTAGCTGGCAGATACCTGGCTGATGCCGGCATCAACCCACGCACGTGTCTGTTCCAGAACCTCATCCGACAGCGTGGGATCGTCGATCGCCCGGGCGAGGATTACTGCCCCCACCATCGCCGCCCAGCTTCCAACTGCCGCACGACGCCTGTCGACCGCGTTCACCTCCGGGATCGCCTTGCCGATACGGTCGATCTGCGACCGAAGGCCTTCGGTCATGGCCGAGCGTGCAGCCGGAGTCTGATATCGGATGTCCGCAACAAGGCCCGCGGTCGGGCAACCACCGGCGGCATTGTCGCGATGCCGCGGCGAAAGATAGGCATCCAAATAAGCGCGAAAATCCCCCCCTCCGCCTGCGTCCGCCGCGAGGACATGGGCAAGGGTGTTTGCGATCAGGTCGTCCTTCGAACTGAAATGGCCATAGAAGCCGCCGTGGGTGAGCCCGGCCGCTTTCATCACTTCCGCCACGCTGACCGCGTCAAACCCCTTGTCGCGAAACAGCCGACTGGCAACATCCAGAATCCGGTTGCGGTTCTCCGCCATCTGCTCTCGACTGACCTTCATTTCAAAATTCTCCGTCTTGCCCATTGACTTTTACATGATGACGATCATATTTACGTAATCATGATAGCCGTCATGATTATAGGTTCCATCAGAGAAAAGAGCAATGCCATGACCACCATTCCGTCAGTTCTCATCACCGGCGCTTCCACGGGCATCGGCGCCTCCTATGCCGAGCGCTTCGCGCGCCGCGGGCACGACCTCGTGCTGGTTGCCCGTGACGTGGCACGGATGGAGGCCTTGGGAGCCCGGATGCGTCAAGAGCATGGCGTGGCGGTCGACATCATCCAGGCCGACCTTACGCAGCCTGCCGAGCTTGCAACGGTAGAGACGAGGCTGCGCGATGACGCCCGCATCGGAATCCTCGTCAACAATGCCGGAACGGCCATCGGCGGAAGCTTCATCGAGCAGAGCACTGATGTCGTCGCGCGGCTGGTGGCACTCAATACGACCGCGCTTCTGCGGCTTGCTAGCGCCATCGCCCCGCGGCTTGCGAAGGCCGGCGAAGGAGCAATCGTCAACATCGGCTCCGTGGTCGGCTTGGCGCCGGAGTTCGGCATGACGGTCTACGGCGCAACCAAGGCCTTCGTTCTGTTTCTGTCGCAGGGGCTCAGCCTCGAGCTCGCGCCGAAAGGAGTTTACGTCCAGGCCGTGCTTCCCGCCACGACGCGAACCGAGATATGGGAGCACGTCGGAGCCGACGTCAACACGCTCTCCAACGTGATGGAGGTGGACGATCTGGTTGATGCGGCGCTGGTTGGGTTCGACCGCCGCGAACCGGTAACAATCCCCCCGCTTCCCGATGCCGGTCAGTGGGACGCGCTTGAGGCAGCGCGGCAGGCAATGCTTCCAAACTATGGGAATCAGCATCCGGCCGAGCGGTACCGCGCGGTCGCCTAAAAAATCAACTAAAGATTTCGATAAACGACCCGCTGCGGCGGGGGCAAGCAAAGGTAAGTTATGTCAAACAAAACACTGTTCGAGCCCTATACACTCGGCTCGCTAACCCTCTCCAATCGAATAGTCATGGCGCCCTTGACGCGCAATCGCGCTAGCCCGGGCTTCGTTCCAGGCGATCTCACCGCAGAGTATTATGGCCAGCGAGCGTCGGCCGGCCTGCTGATTTCCGAGGCCACGCAGATCTCGCAGCAGGGACAGGGTTACCAAGACACTCCCGGCATCTACTCCCAGGCTCAGATTGAGGGCTGGCGCAAGGTCACATCCGCTGTGCACGCCAAGGGCGGGCGGATTTTCCTGCAGCTCTGGCATGTCGGCCGCGTCAGCCACGTCGACCTCCAGGAAAACGGCACCGCTCCAGTTGCGCCGTCGGCGATCCGGGCTGAAACCAAGACGTTCGTCAACAATGGCTTCGCTGATGTCTCGGAGCCGCGCGCGCTCGAACTCGATGAACTGCCGGGCATCGTGGACGACTTCCGCAAAGCAGCTGCAAACGCCGTTGCGGCGGGATTCGATGGCGTGGAAGTCCACGGCGCCAACGGCTACCTTCTCGACCAGTTTGCCAAGGATGGCGCCAACGCCCGGACGGACGCCTACGGCGGATCTATCGAGAATCGGGCCCGGCTGATGCTGGAGGTTACGGCTGCAGTGGTCCAGGAGATTGGCGCCGAGCGCACCGGAATTCGCATTTCGCCTGTCTCGCCCGCCAACAGTGTCTCGAGCAGCGACCCCCAGGCCCAGTTCAACTATATCGTCGACCAACTCGACGCCTTGGGTATCGTCTACATTCATGTCGTCGAGGGCGCCACGGGCGGACCGCGCGATGTCACACCGTTCGACTTGGGCTCGCTCCGCCGCCGCTTCGGCAACACCTATATAGCCAACAACGGCTATGATCTCGAGCTTGCGACGTCGCATCTCACTGAGGAAAAGGCGGACCTGTTCGCCTTCGGTCGACCCTTCATCGCCAATCCCGACCTGGTGGAACGGTTGAAGACGCGCGCGCCGCTGGCTAAATTCGATCAGGCGACGCTCTATGGCGGCGGCTCCGCTGGCTATACCGATTATCCCACCATCGCAGCCTCAAGTCGCCGCTGATCCCTTCGGGTGCCGCGCTTAGGCGCGGCCCGATCAGTGTTTGCCGCTCTCAGTGTGAGTGATGCGAAAAAAGGGCCAGACAGCAACTCCAGCCCTCTTGCTATGCCAGACCAGCCTTCGCCGCGGGCGCGAACGAGTCACATCGTTAGTCGGTGCTCAACTGATCGGCCGACATTTTGCCCGATTTCTTGTCCCGCACCATTTCGTACTTGATTTTCTGACCGTCATTGAGGCCGCGTAGTCCGGCCCGCTCTACGGCCGAGATGTGAACGAAAACATCCATACCGCCATCATCCGGCTGAATGAAGCCAAAACCTTTGGTCGAATTGAACCATTTAACAGTGCCAGTAGCCATTTTAAACCCTTGGTGCGTATGGGAGCGCGCGAGATTGGCAACAACCCGGTTATAGTGCGGCTAGAGATTCATAGTCGCGACCGTAAATGTCAATCAGGAGAATTGCTTAGCGAAAAGCGGCGGCTACTGCAGACCCAGCGCTGTATGATACGGGCAGGCACCAGCAACTGTTCGTTTGAAAATGCCGATAATAGGCGAATCTGGAGCGTTTTCGATTGTAGCCTGAATGTCTACAATCCCGATTAAAAGCCTATTGTGGCGACCTATTCAATAGTACGCCTTGAAAAGAGAGTGGACTGCAGAC
>NZ_JBBNAN010000249.1:0-2703 GCF_037994405.1 Phyllobacterium sp. | reverse complement strand
CGATTTCAGAAAGTCGGTCATGAAGGCTTTGCCGACTATGAAATGCTCGAGATGCTCCTCTATCGTTCAATCGCCAGGGCGACACAAAGCCTCTCGCCAAGGCGTTAATTGCAAGCTTTGGCTCGCTGGCGGAAGTCCTTGGCGCACCTGAACATCTGCTGAAGGAGATCAAGGGCTGCGGCCCGGCGATCGCCATTGACCTCAAGCTGGTCTTTGCACTGAATCACCGGATGATCGGCAGCGACATACGTGAAAAGACAGTGTTGAGTGCAAGGTCATGGATTACTGCGTTGCCGCGATGGCCCATGAACCACGCGAGCAGTTTCGCATTCTGTTTCTCGACAAGAGGAACGCTCTGATTGCCGACGAAATGTAACAGATCGGCACCGTCGACCACACCAGTCGACCCGCGCGAAGTGATCGCACGGGCGCTCCAGCTTTCCGCGAGTGCAATCATTCTCACCCACATCATCCCTCAGGCGATCCGACACCCTCCAAGGCCGATATCGAAATGACCAGGACCATGGCCAATATTGGCGCGCAAATGGGCATTGTCGTGCATGATCACATCATTATCGACAAGAATGGTCATGCAAAGCCTGAAGGGCTTGAAACTTTTTTAAAGGCACCGCAACAACGATCAAATGCGCAACCTTGAAGGCCTTTATTTCAATACATGCTTGAATGGAGGTTTGAATGAATCCGGTTGAAAAGGCGATCTGGTTTATCGAAGGGCATTTTGCCGAAAACATCACGCTGGACGATATAGCGGCTTCGGCCGGACTGTCGCGTTTCTACATGTCCCGCGCGTTCGCCGTTTTTACAGGTTGTCCCGTCAGTGGTTACTTGCGTGGCCGCCGGCTGACCGAAGCAGCGAAAGTTCTGTGCAACGGTGCTCCCGATATTCTCTGCGTCGCCCTCGAGGCAGGTTACAACTCCCATGAAGCATTCACCCGGGCCTTTCGCGACCAGTTCGGTTTCACACCAGAACAGGTTCGCGCACAGGGCAATGTCGAAAACATCCAACTGGTGGAGGCACTCAAAATGGATGAGTCATTTATCATAGACCTGGAAACACCCCGCACTGTGGACGGCAGGGCGATGCTCATCGCCGGAATCGGTGCGCGCTACAATTGTGAGACCAGCAAGGCAATCCCGTCGCAATGGCAACGCTTTGCCCCCTATATTGGCCATGTGTCGGGCCAGGTGGGCGATGTCTGCTATGGCGTCTGCTGCAACAGCGACGATGAAAACAACTTCGATTATATTGCAGGTGTCGAAGTCAGGGACTTTTCAAACCTTCCGGAGGAGTTCAGCCGGGTACGCATCCCGGCACTGAAATATCTGGTCTTCGCTCATCGGGATCATATTTCGACGATTCGGAGCACCATGATGACGATCTGGGGTAAATATCTTCCCGAGTCAGGGCATGAAGTTGCAGACGCGCCCAATTTCGAACGGTACGGGCCGGAATTCGACCCACGAACCGGCAATGGCGGCCTTGAGGTGTGGATCCCCATCAAGGCCTGACGTTGGCCAGCGAGAGCGGCGCCACACATCGCCGCTCTCAAGATCCAATACTTTGATCCTGCCATATCGCTGTCAGCAGGATATCGGTTATGATCAACGCACTCATATGTGACCGGAGTGCAAACCATGCTGCAGGCCTGCTTGAATGGTGGACGTACACGCGAGTTTCACACCGGCGTACCTTATACTGCGGCAGAACTCGCGAGCGATGCTGTGCACGCCATTGCGGCCGGGGCCAGCGAACTGCATATCCATCCGCGCGGTCCCGACGGTGCCGAGAGTCTTGAACCTGAGGTTGTTGCCGAAGCGATCCTTAAAATTCGCGAGAGCGTTCCCGGGACTCCTATTGGCCTTTCGACGCATTGGCGTATACCGCCTGGCGGTCTGGCCCGCCAGAAAACGATCGAACGAT
Source organism: Phyllobacterium sp. (assembly GCF_037994405.1). GTDB lineage: Bacteria > Pseudomonadota > Alphaproteobacteria > Rhizobiales > Rhizobiaceae > Phyllobacterium. The sequence goes on along the minus strand of NZ_JBBNAN010000249.1, from coordinate 761 downwards.
GGCAAGTGCTTCCGGACTATGTTTCCGTCAATCTCGTCGAAGACGACGCTGCGGATGTGATCTCGCTGGCTCTTGGCAAGGGTGTTGGCGTAGAGGCCGGGATTTGGTCTGTCAGCGATGCCGAGCGCTTTGTGACTTTGCCCGACGCCAAAAAATGCCTTCGCGTCTTGATTGAAATCAACGAACAGGACATCGACGAAGGATTTGCCGTCGCAACCGGAATCATAGGGATCCTGGAGCGGGCCAAATTCAAGCTTCCCATTTTGCTGCACGGGGATGAAAAGAGCGTCTGGCCGATGTTCAGGGAGGCCATGGCGCGGGGCTATGACGGCCGCATCGGGCTCGAGGACGGTAATGATCTACCCTCCGGCAAGAAAGCTGTCGACAATGCCGATATTGTTCGCGCTGCGGTTATGCTCGCACGAGCATATTAAAGAAAAGGTGCCGATGCGAACCGAGGTCTTGGTGGCCTAAGGTCGGGACCCATTATTCCAGCAAAGTTCCACGACCGCTTCGAGCCCTAATCGACCTTCATCTGTACCAATTGAATAAGGTTTCCGCAGGTATCATCAAGCACTGCCATCCGGACGCTGCTGCACCGCCAAGTGACGTTCAATTTGTCCGCATCCCGGCTATCAATCACTTGAGGATTCTGCGCTTGCGCACTTCTCCATCGGCAGTCCGCAGCTTCGGCAGGTGTTTGACGTCGATATGGACGTAGCCGAGATCATATTCCCGGAAGCGCCCTTGTCCTTTGGCAG
>NZ_JBBNAN010000248.1:0-40931 GCF_037994405.1 Phyllobacterium sp. | reverse complement strand
CAACGGGTTTATTCCGTTCGTCGTCTTTGTCGTATTTACTGAAATTGCAGCCACGGTGCTGCTGACCTTGCCAAATTGGTATTGAGGCCGCAGCCCACTTCTTCGGGTTTCTCGATCTTGCCAATATTGGCAGGAGCCGTTGTGCTTTTATTGATTATAGGCCCCTTCCTCATGTGACCTTGATGGTCACCACCCTACCTCAACATCGCGTTCAACCAAAGTCTGGCTGTTAAACATTCCAAGCAATCGGGATAATGTCGAATCGCGGCTTGAGTTGCCGGCACTTGACGCAGGTCCTGTTCGGAGGGAGATGATAAGACTATCGACGCGTGCGGTCCTGCTGCGTACCCTCCTTGCCGCGGGATGCACGACGATGACCCCGGAGGAGCGACGGGCAATCGATGCCCGGACATGCGCTTCCTACGGCTTCAAACGTGGGACAGACGGCTTCGCCTCCTGCCTGCTCAATCTCGAGCTCGACCGTCGCGCCGCAAGCAGAGCACAGTTTGAACAGATGCAGTTCAACAAGCCACTTATCATTTACGACAACCGGTATCGCCGCTACCGCCGGTGGTAAGCGTCAAGCCAGAGGCAACCTGATCTTAAAACGTGTACCTGTTCCGGAATCCATTAGCTGGATGGTTCCTTCGTGGGCTTTGATCAAGGCTGCGACAATACCCAAGCCCATGCCGGTACCGCCGGTCTCACGCCGCGTGGTGAAGAATGGCTCGAAAACACGCGGGCGATTGCCCGGCGAAATTCCCGTGCCATCGTCCCATGCAGCTATGACGACGGTCTCGCGTTCCTCAATGGCCGACATAAACAGGTGTGTGGCTCCGTGTTGTGCCGAGTTGTCGGCCAGATTGGCCATGATGATGGCCGCATTCTCTGCAGACATGCGGAACCGGACTTCGCTGCCACTTTCGAGCTGGATAGAGTGACGATTGTCCACAACGACGATCTTCAGAGCTTCGGCAAGCGAGGTCGTCTCTCCGGTCAGGGTCATGCTTTCGGCACGCGCAAGCTCTATCAAGCGGCGGACAAGCTGGTTCAGCCGTCCGGTATCAGCGATGATATTGTCGTAAAAGCGCTGCCGCTGAGCGCGGTCCATTTCGTCCTCGCCGTCACGCAATAGTTCCGCCGCACCCTGAATAGCTGTGAGTGGCGATTTCAGCTCGTGCGAGACGTGCGTGGCGAAGGTGCGGATCGTATCCGAACGTGCCTGAAGCTTTTGTGCCATGTCGAGGAATGCCCCGGATAGTTCAGCCATCTCCCGCGTGCCGTGGCTGCTGAGAGGACGGATCGCATCGCGATCACCGGCCGCGATGCGGGTCGTCCGGTCCATCAGCTCGTAAATCGGCCGGCTGATGGTGCGCAGGAAAATCAAACCGATGAGCAAAGTCGCGCCCAATATGCTGACCACCGCGAGTGCCACTTTACCGCGCTCGCCATAAAGATGTTTGACAATATTGTTTGGCGTGCGCGACAGATAGACAACGCCTGCCACCTTGTTACCAACGATCACCGGCATCGCCACGAATATGCGTATCTTGGTTCCGCGACTGATTGAATAAAGGGGCGGCGCTGGTTCATCCAGCACACGCGTCCGCAGCACGCTCATGTATTTCCCGGCGAGTGCAGCGCGAACTTCCTCAACTCTGGCGAAGGAACGGCCGATATCGCCGCCACCGGCAATAACGGTTCCGGCGGGATCGAGCAGACGGAAGCCAGCCAGCGTCGTGTCTTGTGCCTCGGCAAGGGTGCCGGAAAGCCGTGCACCGATTGCGGCATAGGCAGGATTGCTGGTTGCCGGAACCGAATCAGGGCGGCGCGGCAAGATGGCGTCCGTGGCCAGATCGAGACGCGGCTCAATTGGGCGGTAGCGCTCCCCGGTTTGGTTCGCAGGTGCGGCAGCAATTGTCGCGCCCATTTCAGCGGGAGGAATACCGGCTTCCCTCACCTCGCGCGCATAGGTTACGGCAACCACCGCGCCCTGGGCGATGAGTTCGGCCTCTGTTTGCCGGACCAGCTGGTTCTCATAGAGCCGAAAGAAAAAGAGACCGACGAGCGGCAGCAGCATGACCGCGATGAGGATAGCCAGTACGACCAAGCCAAGAGGTGGACGCCACTTCCTCGTGATCTTCATGTACCGCACCTGCCGAGGCGAAATCCGACGCCGTGGACGGTCTCAATAACATCATTGCAACCGGCTGCAGCAAATTTGGCGCGAATGTTGCGGATGTGGCTGTCCACGGTGCGGTCCGAGACGTGGACATTGGCGGCGTGGCTCGCATCCATGATATGGTTGCGTGTAAGTACATGCGCGGGCCTAGCAAGCAGGCTCTTCACAATCGAAAATTCGATCGATGTCAGGTCAATTTCCTTGCCGCCGAAAGCTGCACTCCGCCGCCCCGGATCGAGCGACAGCCGGCCATGTATCATCGGGATGGTAGCGCTCGTATCCGCCACCGGTACCGAACGGACACGGCGTAGGATGACGTTGACGCGTGACGCCAGTTCACGCGGGCTGAATGGCTTGGTGACATAATCGTCGCCGCCGATCTCCAGCCCAAGAATACGGTCGATCTCGTCATCGCGGGCCGAGAGAAACAGAATCGGAACCGTGGATTTCTTCCGCAGTTCGCGGCAGACCTCCAGTCCATCCATTTCCGGCATGCCGATATCGAGAACCACCAGATCAGGCGTCTTGCGCTCGAACTGGCGAAGTGCGGCAATTCCGTCGGCAGCGATGTCGGTTACCATGCCCGCCTTCTCCAGGGCGAAACAGATCACTTCGCGGATGTGCGGATCATCATCGGCAACCAGAATACGATGGACCATGACAATGCTTCTTTCAACGTTCGTTCGAGGCCGCGTCCTGGGTGGCCGGCGCAAAAGGATTTCGCTCCAGATAGCGGGAAAGACGCCAATTGCGAAAGGTCCAGCCGCGCCAATTCGCGTTGCTCTCGTCGTAACGCATCACAAGCTCATAAAGCTGCTGTCGCAGAATAGGTGAGCTGTTACCTGTGGTCAGTCTTCCTTCGGCAAAGACACGATCGATCGACGGGACTGCCTCACGACCAAGCGATCTCAGATAGTAGATATCCAGTTGCTGCCCTTCACCGCCGAGTTCCCTGCTATGCTGGATATTATAGCTTGCGATCAACGCACCAAAATTGACAAAGCAGCAGAGATAGAGCGTCGCAAAAAGCGTCAGAAAATTGGCACTGCACAGCCACTCGCTGGATTTTTCGAAGGCGATACGGGCCATGATCAGCATAAGACCCGTTGCCACCAGTGCCATCCAGATAAACGCAGATACTCGCCAATAGGTCAGCGAATAGATGCTGACATAGAGATCGAGCCGCAATATCGACGAAATGACGAGCACCACATTTTGAGCGATCCACGCGTAGACGAGCATACGAATGCGACCGTCAGCCGAAGTGGCGCTGCCGGGCCGCATCGCGATCAGCACAAACAACGCGGCAAGGAGTGCTGTCGCAATCAGCGGATAGGCACCGCTATGGGCATAGCTGGCATAGGTCACGCCAGCAGGCAAAGCCACTCCACCCCACAGGTAGGCACCATCCAGCAGGGTTTGAATTGCGAAAATTGCATTGAAGAGGATCAATGCCCGCAAGATTGCCGCCTTGCCAAAGACGATGTCCTCAATGGTGGTTGTCTGGCGCGAGACTGGCAACCATGTCGAACGGCGAGCGCGCCGGCGCAAACGGGGCCGCAAAAAGGCCCAGGTGACAACAATAACCACGATCCAGAACAGAATCCGCGCGATTTCAATACGATTGAGGAGCGCCCAAAAGTCGATCAGTGACAGCCAATGTTCGATGACGGGATTGGCAACGCCGAAGAGGGCGATGAAAACCGCCGACAATATGAGCGGCATCAGCCAGACGATCAGGCTCACCAGTTTGACGGTGCCACCGCCGACCCGCCTGGCAGCTAGCCGCCAGCGGCGCAAATCCCACCCCAGGTGGATTGGTGTTACGAGCAGGAAACCAAATATTTGCTCGACAATCGGCAGAAGCCTGGCACGCAACCGGCCCGCCATGGCCAGCGCGAAAGCCGCAAGCGAAAGCAACGCAATTGAAATTGACAGTTCACTGACGTTTTCAATAAGCGGCACCAATCCAATGAGCAGAGCAACACATTTCGCGAGCAGCGCTTTCTGACCTCCCGGGAACCGGTGGACGAGGATAATGGCAGCAGCGAGCAACGCGGCGAAAATAAAAACAGAAATTCCCGGCGTCTGGTCAAACAGCAGGAAATCGGCAGAAAGCGCAAGAACAAGGGCAATGCCCAGACGTGATGGGAAACTCGATTGTCGGGCGCGTGTGGAGATCATTTTTCGCTGTTCCTGGTTGAAGGATCGTCTGTTGCGGTTCTGGATTTGAACGGGAGAATTGTCGCGCCAGCGCCGGGGTTGGGCTGGTCCACAAGCCACCAGCCATCGGCGAGCAGACGCGATGGCAAAGGAAGTGGCAGGAAGGCAATGTTGGAAGGGCTGGGTCGCATGACACTTTTGTGCAAGCGGATCAGGGAGCCCGTGTGGTGCCGAAAGGGAGAATCTCAGGAGTTTCGTGCAGGAACTGTGCACAGCCCCTTACCCCATCACGATCTTATGACCGTGTTGCTCGCTTGTGCTGTCAAGCAGGCGGACCTAACTTATTGTTGCTCCTGCCCCCGATAACGTGCAGCCTCCAGAACAGATTCCAACCCCTCCTGAGGAGAATTCGAGATGCAGCTTGGTATGATTGGACTGGGGCGCATGGGCAGCAACATGACACAGCGCCTCATGAAGCACGGCCACGACTGTGTGGTGCATGATACGCGCGCGGAGAGCATGACCGACCTGCAGCGCCTCGGCGCCAAGGGAACCACTTCACTTGAGGAGTTCGTCTCGTTGCTGGCGCGGCCGCGTGCTGTGTGGCTGATGCTGCCTGCCGCCGTGGTTGATCAGGTTCTTGCCAAGCTGGTGCCCTTGCTCGACGCGGACGACATCGTCATCGATGGCGGCAATTCCTATTACCATGACGATATCAGGCGCAGTGGCGAGCTGAAATCGCATGGAATTCATTATGTCGACGTTGGAACGAGCGGCGGCATATTTGGTTTCGAACGTGGCTATTGCCTGATGGTTGGTGGTGAACCGAATGTCGTGCAACATCTTTCGCCGATTTTGGCCGCCCTCGCACCGGGCAAGGGCAATATTCCCGTGACAGCCAGCCGACCGCAAAAGACGAGCAGTACTGCCGATCAGGGCTATCTGCACTGCGGACCGCATGGCGCCGGGCATTTCGTCAAGATGGTCCATAACGGCATCGAATACGGGCTGATGGCAGCGTATTCCGAGGGCCTCAACATCCTGCGCAATGCCGATATCGGCATGCGTTCCCATGAAGCCGACGCGGAAACGACACCACTCAAGCATCCGGAACACTATCAATACAATTTCGATCTGCCGGAGATCGCCGAAGTGTGGCGGCGCGGCAGCGTGATCAGCTCCTGGCTGCTCGATCTCACTGCCGACGCGCTTTACGACGATCCGACCCTCGCGAGCTATGCGGGCCATGTCTCTGATTCCGGCGAAGGGCGCTGGACCGTCATGGCGGCCATCGATGAGGCCGTGCCGACACCCGTGCTCAGCGCTGCGTTGCAGGAGCGCTTCAGCTCGCGCGGCAATGCCGACTTCGCCAACAAGATCCTGTCCGCCATGCGACGTGAGTTTGGCGGGCACGTGGAAAAACAGGCGCCAAAACCGGCGGGGCACTAGGGCCCGCCAGTTGCCTGTCCTAACAGGAGAATGACCATGGCTATGACGATACTCAAGATAGGCTTCCCGGCCTTCGTGCTGGGGGCAGCGGTCGCACTGTCCTTACCGCTGCAGGCTGATGCAGCCGGGATGGCAAAACAGGCCGGCCAGGCGGCAAACAGCATGCAGGCTGCCACGCGCATCAATGTCCGCGGGACCATTGAGAGCGTCACCGACAAGTCGCTGGTGGTTAAGACGCGCGAAGGTCCGGATGCGACCGTATCCTTGAGCGACGGCTGGGTCGTAGGCGGCGTCGCCAAGGCGTCAATCGACGACATCAAGAAAGGCGACTTCGTCGGGATCACCAATGTGCCCAAGGAAGCAGGACTGAGCAGTGCACTGGAGGTCGTGATCTTCCCCGCGGTCCTCAAAGGCACCGGCGAGGGCGACCGCCCGTGGGATCTGAAGCCGAACAGCAGCATGACCAACGCCACGGTTGCGGATGCCGTCAAGGGCGTTGATGGGCGCACGGTCACCGTTGTCTACCATGGCACGGAAAAGAAAATCGCAATTCCCGATGGAACGCCGATCGTGACGCTCGCGCAGGCGACAAAGGATGACCTGAAGCCGGGAGCGACAGTCTTCGTCTCGGCTGAACGCGGTAGCGACGGGGCTTTGACGACCAAACGCGTCGTGGTCGGCACCAATGGTGTCGTCCCGCCGATGTGAATACCGGGAATGCAACATCCCGGAGACGATGCTGTCTCCGGGATGTTGTTGCCGGGTTAGTTGTGGCCGATTTCGCTGTCGAGATGTGCCATCTGCGCTTCCGCATAGCGCGTGCCCGCAGCTGCGCCTTTCGGAACCGCCGTTTCGATGGCTGCCATGTCCTCCGGTGTCAGTTTGACGTCGAGAGCGCCAAGCGCCTCGGTGAGGCGGTCGCGTCGGCGGGCACCGACCAGCGGAATGATATCGTCGCCCTGCGATGCAACCCAGGCAATGGCGATCTGCGCGACAGTGACACCCTTTGCTTCGGCGATTTTCTGCAAAGCCGTAACCAGGGCAAGATTTTTGTCGACATTCTCGCCCTGGAAGCGCGGGCTGTGGGCGCGGAAATCGCCGGGGCCAGCGCGATCCTTGGTCCAGTGGCCGCTGATCAGGCCGCGTGAGAGCACGCCATAGGCGGTGATGCCGATGCCAAGCTTGCGGCAGGTCTCAAGGATGCCATCCTCGATGCCGCGGGAAATCAGCGAGTACTCGATCTGGAGATCGACGATCGGGTGAACGGCGGCAGCCCTCCTGATCGTTTTTGAACCGACCTCCGACAGGCCGATATGTTTGACAAAACCTGCCTTCACCATGTCGGCGATGGCGCCGATGGTATCTTCGATCGGCACGTTAGGATCCAGCCGCGCCGGACGGTAGATGTCGATATAATCGACGCCAAGCCGCTGTAATGAATAGGCAAGGAAATTCTTGACCGCTTGCGGCCGCGCATCGATTCCGGTCCAGCCGGCGGCAGGATCGCGAAGCCCGCCGAATTTGACGCTGATGATCGCATCCTCGCGCTTCTTGCCTTTCAGCGCCTCGAAGATCAGCAGTTCGTTGTGGCCAGAACCATAGAAATCGCCGGTGTCGAAAAATGTGATGCCGGATTCAAGCGAGGCGTGAATGGTGGCGATGCTTTCCGCCCGGTCGGAAGGACCATATATGCCCGACATGCCCATGCAGCCGAGCCCGATTTCAGAAACGCGTGGTCCCGTCGCGCCAAGTTGACGATATTGCATTCTCAAACTCCTTGGTCTTGTCCATTGGACGGATTGTTCGAGAGATAAGATAAAAGATCTGTATTTGTGCGATAATCCAGTGCATTCTGTACGGGTTGTTCGGAAAAATGCACAATGATCGATCCAGATCTTTCTGACCTTGGCGCCCTTGTTGCCGTCGCGCAGACGCGCAGCTTTCGTGCTGCCGCCACTCTTCGCGGCGTTTCGGCATCCTCCCTGAGCGACGCCATTCGCCGGCTGGAAGCGCGCGTTGGCGTGCGTCTTCTCAACCGGACCACACGCAGCGTCACGCCAACTGAGGCGGGGAACCAGTTGCTCGAACGCCTGACGCCGGCGCTCGGCGAGATTGCCGGGGCGCTCGATGCATTGAACAGTTTTCGCGACAGTCCGACGGGAACGCTGAAACTCAATGTGCCAATCATTACGGCGCAAAGAATCCTGCCGCCAATCGTCAATCGCTTTCTTGCTGCCCATCCCGGGATCACGCTGGAGATCTCAGCCTCCGATACGTTCATTGATGTGCTTGCGGCAGGTTTTGACGCGGGCATCCGCTATGATGAAAGCATCGAGCGCGACATGATCGCTGTTCCCATCGGACCGCGGACCCAGCGTTTCATGGTCGCCGCGGCACCATCCTATCTTGCTGCATACGGAACACCGCAGCATCCGCGCGATTTGATCAATCATGCCTGCATTCGCCACCGCTTCGCCAGCGGTGTCGTTCCCAACTGGGAGTTCGAGCGCAATGGAAAAGTGGTGAAGATAACGCCCAAGGGACCCTTGATCGCCTCGACCGCGGAGCTAGGGATAGGCGCAGCTGTCGCGGGCCTGGGACTGATCCACACGTTCGAGGAATACCTGGACGACAGCCTCAAACGTGGCGATCTGGTACCCGTTCTAAGCGGATGGTGGCAGAATTTCACTGGTCCCCGGCTCTATTACCCGAGCCGCAAGCACATGCCCGCCCCACTGCGGGCTTTTGTCGATTTCATCAAGAGTCCCGAAGAACGGGCGCTGACCTCGTAATTCACAACAGCGTCAAGTCCCGCCCTGCTCCCTTGCATCTGTCGCTTCGCTGTGGCATGACGCGCCTCCCTTATTGAGGGCGCATCGCGCCGCCTTTGCGGACAATGCCTCGATCTTTGAAATTCACTGGACAAAAGGAGCGCTGCGATGGCTCAGGCGCTGGGTTTCGACTTTGGCACAACCAATACAGTCATGGCCTTGGCCAATGGAGCGACGACTCATTCCATGGCCTTCACCAGCGCCGCCGGCACTGCCGACAGCATGCGCACTGCACTGTCCTTCATGAAAGACCCGCTCGCCAGGGCTTCGGCACTGAAGGTAGAGGCCGGACACGCAGCTATCCGCCAGTTCATCGACCACCCGGGCGAGTGCCGTTTTTTGCAGTCGATCAAGACCTTTGCTGCAAGTGCCCTGTTTCAGGGAACACTGATTTTTGCGAAGCGCCAGACCTTCGAAGACTTGATGGAAATTTTCCTGCGCCGTCTTCGGACCTATGCCGGCGATCATTGGCCTTCGGACGTCAGCCGCATCGTCACCGGCCGCCCGGTACACTTTGCCGGTGCCAATCCGGACCCGGCACTGGCGACTGAACGCTACAATGAGGCATTGACCCGGTTCGGCTTTCCGGAAATCCACTTCGTCTATGAGCCGGTGGCGGCTGCATTCTATTTCGCCCAGAACCTCAAATCAGACGCCACGGTGCTCGTGGCCGACTTTGGCGGCGGCACCACCGACTATTCCATCATCCGTTTCCAAACGTTTGGCGGCAAACTCAGCGCCACACCGATCGGCCATTCAGGCGTTGGCGTTGCTGGCGATCATTTCGACTATCGCATGATCGATCAAATCGTGGCACCACAGATCGGAAAAGGCAGCTTGTTCAAGAGCTTCGATAAAACACTTGAAGTTCCCGGCTCGTGGTACGCCAATTTCGGTCGCTGGAACCAACTTTCCATCTTCAAGACATCGAGGGAATTTGCAGCGCTGAAGAAACTGGTGCGCGACAGCCTGGAACCGGAAAAGCTGGGGATATTCGTCGATCTGGTTGATCACGACGAAGGCTATCCGCTGTATCAGGCCGTGTCGGCGACGAAGATTGCGCTCTCATCGGCAGACGAGGCGGAGTTCAACTTTGCACCGCTCGGACGCGGAGGGCGCAAGACCATCCGCCGTGCCGATTTCGAAAGCTGGATCGAGGGCGATCTGGCGCGGATCGAAGCTGCCCTTGACGACGTGCTGGAAAAGACAGGCACCCTGCCTGGACAGATCGACAAGATATTCCTGACCGGCGGCACCTCTTTCGTACCGGCCGTGCGGCGCATCTTCACCGAACGGTTCGATCACGGCCGCATCGAGAGCGGCGGCGAACTGCTTTCCATCGCCCATGGCCTCGCGCTTATTGGCGAGCGCGACGACATCCCGCAATGGTCGGCATGAGCCTCAGGATTTCCTCGAACGCTCGGTTGAGAAAACGAGAAGCACCGCAAGGCCAAGTCCGGCGCCGGTGAGTGCTGTTATCCACCAGCCGCCATAAAAATAGGTGGCAGCAGCAAGGGCCGAACCCGCCGATCCGAGCAGGAAGACGATGGTCATATAGACCGCATTGAGCCTGCCGCGCGCGTGTTCATTCAATGAAAAAATGATGCGCTGGCTGAGGATCTGGTTGGTCTGTACGGCGCTGTCGATGAAAATCGCGGATAGCACCAGCGCCGCAATGGAGATGGCCGTTCCGCCCCAGCCGGCAACAATGAACCAGATCGTGAGCGTGATCATGGCGACGGCGGTGCCGCGCTGGGTATGGCCGCGATCCGCAAGCCGTCCGGCAACGGGCGCAGCGGCGGCACCAGCCGCCCCGGCCAGCGCAAACATGGCGATCTGGCGCTGGCTGTAGCCGAATTTCTCGGTCAGGAGCAGTGGTATCGCGGTCCAGAACAAGTTGAAGCTGGCGAAGATAATACCTTGATAGAGAGCGCGGCGCTGAAGGGCGGGTGTTGTGACAAGGAGATGCCACATCGATTTGATGATTTCCAGATAGCGCATGGTGCCATGCGGTTGACGCTGCGGCAGCGCGGCACGCAGGAGCACCAACACCACCAGCATCGCGGCGGCGGAAATCCAGAAGATCGCACGCCAGCCGAATTCCGATGCGACGAGATTTGCCAAAGGTCGTGCCAGCATGATGCCGGTCAATAGCCCCGCCATGACGTTGCCGATCGTCCGCCCACGCGAGGCGGCGGGAACGAGATGCGAGGCGAAGGGCACGAGGACCTGGGCACCACAGGCGAAAAAGCCGATGGCAAAGGAGCACAGGAGGAAGGTGATTGCCGAGCCGGACAAAGCCGCGCCAGCGAGGCCGAGTGCTGTTCCGCCGAGCGTCATCAGGACCAGGCGGCGGTTTTCGATAAGATCGGCAAGCGAAACCAGCAGCAGCAGCCCTGCCCCGTAGCCAAGCTGCGTCACGGTGACGATGAAACCCGCCATGCCGCCATGCATGTCGAGATCGCTGCTGATCAGGCCAATCAGCGCCTGCGCGTAATAGATGTTGCCCACCATAGCGCCGCAGGCAAAGGCGAACAAAAATGTCAATGCCGGGGAAAGCCCCGGCAATTCTGGCGTCAAAGGTTCGGCAAGCTCGGCGGCAGGCGATATGGCGTCTCTGGAATATGGCATGATGTTTCTCGCTGCCGGCGATCCTCCCATCGCCGGTCCATGATTACTTGTTCAGATGCGGCTCGATCAGGGAAAGATCAGCGGCAGAAAGACGGTCTGACGCGGTCCAGGCCTGATGCCAGTACGGATAGATGAGCGGCAACTGGCTGACCTTGTCGAGTTTCTCGCGTTCTTCAGCAGTCAGGACCACATCGGCGGCCTTGAGATTGTCCGCCAGTTGGGCGTCCGTGCGCGCACCGACGATGACCGACGTTACGCCTTTGCGCCCAAGGAGCCAGGCAAGCGCAATCTGCGCGGCCGGAACATTGCGCGCTTCGGCGATGGCGACGAGAACCTCGATGATATCGTAGAGGCGCTCCTGGTCGCGGATCGGCGGCTCACCCCAATTGGCAATCTGGCGCGTGCCTTCCGGTGTTGCCTTGTCACGGCGATACTTGCCGGAGAGAAGCCCACCGGCCAGGGGGCTCCAGACGAGGATACCGAGCTGCTGGTCGAGCGTTGCAGGGATCAGCTCATACTCGGCTTCGCGCGCCTCGAGGCTGTAATGGATTTGCTGGCTGATGGGGACAATGAAATTCTTCAGCGCTGCGGTACCCACTGCCTTCATCAGGTGCCAGGCGGAGAAGTTCGACACGCCGACATAACGCACCTTGCCGGAGCGCACGAGTGTATCAAGCGCTTCGAGCGTTTCATCCAACGGCGTCAGCCCGTCCCACTGATGCAACTGATAAAGATCGATATGATCGGTGCCGAGGCGCTTGAGGCTCGCTTCGGCGGCGCGGATGAGATGATAGCGCGACAGGCCTGCATCGTTGACCTCTTCGCCCATGCGGAACCGGGCCTTGGTGGCGACGAGAACATTGTCACGCTTGCCTTTGAGTGCCTGGCCGAGAATTTCTTCGGACAGGCCCGCCGAATAGACATCGGCTGTATCGAAGAGGTTGATGCCGGCATCCAGCGCCATGCCGATCTGGCGCTTGGCGCCATTTAAGTCGGTATCGCCGGTCTTGACAAACTTGCCTGCGCCGCCAAACGTCATCGTACCGAGGCTGAGCGCGGATACTTTGAGACCGGAGCGGCCAAGTTGACGATACTCCATGGTTAAAACTCCCCTGACGGATATGATGTGGCTGAGGGTGATGGTTTGAGTGGCCATGAGCTGGCCAGCTGTTACCTATACTTGCCCCATGGGCAAATGTCGCCCCCATGGACGCACAATAACGAGAATGTGTGGGCGTATCGCGGACCTATTGATCCGCAAATTCCGCGAGCGCCGTACAGATTGTGTATCGGCCGGACGAGTCGTTTTTGGCGTAACGCTCCAGTGTGTCGATGATGGCCGGAACGCCGATCATCTTCGCCAGATCGTGCGGCCCGTGCTTGAAGTTGAGGCCTAATTTCAGAGCGGTATTGATCCCTTCCGCTGGGGCGAGACCCTCTTGAAAAGCAAAAGCGGCTTCGTTGGCGAGCATGGACGCAACGCGCAGAAAAATGTCTGGATGGCAGCTTTGTTTGCTGAGTGGCGCAGTTGCTTCCCGCGGATAGGCAAAGAAGCCGGCATTGGTCTTTCGACCCAGCTTTCCCTGCTTCACCAAATCTTCGAGCAGAGGCGATGGCGTGAAGCGTGGCGCCTGCCCGAAGGCATTCCAGACAGCGCGGGTGGCATTGAGATGGATATCGACGCCGACAAGATCAATCAGTTCGAACGGACCAAGCGGAAAGCCGCCTTCGAGTTTGAGACAGGCGTCAATGGTTGCGGCATCCGCAACGCCGTCCTCCAGCATTTTGAGCGCTTCGCCATAGAAGGGACGCGCGCAGCGATTGACAAGGAAGCCCGGGCTGTCTCGCACCTCGACCGCTGTCCTGCCGAGATCGTGACTAAGGTTCACCAGACGCTTCGTGGTGCCGGATTCCGTCGACGGCCCGGCGACAACTTCGACCAGTTTCATCATTGTTGCCGGGTTGAAAAAGTGCAATCCGGCAAAACGCTGTGGCTTGCGCAGCACCTTGGCAATGTCGGTGACCGACAACGAAGAAGTATTGGTGGCGAGGATACAGCGATCGCTGCACACGGTTTCCAGTGAACGGAAAAGGGCAGTCTTTGCTTCCAGCGTTTCGATGATTGCTTCGACAACAAGGTCCGCAGACGCCAGGTCATGCAGGTTACCGACAATAGTAATGTTGCTGGTGCAGGCGCTGAGCTCGGCTTCATTGGCCTTGCCGCGCGCGATACGCTGGTCAACCTCGGCGAGGATAGACATCTTGGCCTTTTCCGCCATGCCCGCTGCTGCGTCGTAGAGTATCGTCTGCTTGCCGCCTCGCGCCATGAGATGGGCGATGCCGCGTCCCATGACACCGGCGCCAATGACGGCAATTGTATCAATCGGTTCGGTCAAATCAGCGCCCCTTGAAGTCCGGTTTGCGCTTGGCGCGGAACGCTGCAATCCCTTCCGCCTTGTCTTCCGTCGAAAGCAGCAGTTCGAAGGACCGCCGCTCCAAATTGAAACCTTCCGGCTTGTCCAACGCGGTCAACACCGCCTGTTTGGCGAACTGCTGCGCCAGCGGCGCGCCCTTCGCCAGTTTGGCGGCGATTTCCTTGGCCGATTGCAGCGCTTCGCCGGGTGCAGCTTTATGGGAAGCGAGGCCCCAGTCGAACGCCTTCTGCCCCGTGATTGTCTCCCCGGTGAGGACGAGGCGCATCGCCCGTGCCTTGCCGATGCTCGTCGCAAGGCGCTGGATGCCGCCAGCGCCGGGGATCAGGCCAAGCCGGATTTCGGGCTGGCCGAATATCGCATTGTCGGCGGCGACGATTAGATCGCAGCGCTGCGCGAGTTCAAAGCCGCCGCCGAGACAATAGCCTTCGACCGCGGCGATGAGCGGCTTTCTGAACCTGGCGATAGTTTCCCAGAATTGCAGCCGAAGATCATGAACGCCGTCGACCGCGGTCTTGTCGGCAATCTCGCCAATATCAGCGCCGGAAGCGAAATTGCCGTCTGCGCCGGTCAGAATGACTGTGCGTATATCGGGATCGCGATCGAATTTGGAAAGGGCTTCGGCCAGTTGCTGCAGCATGCCGGTGTTGAGGGCATTGCGCACATCCGGACGACACAGCGTCAGGATCGTAAAGCCATCCTGCAATTCGGTTCGGATATAGTTTTCCATATCGCCCCTCTCATTTTCCATCTCGACTATCCGCACAATCGAATAATTATTCAAGCTTGAAATTTCATACTTGAAATTATTTTGGTGCAATGACACGATGAGCCCACGACGAAGGTCAAACCGGAGTGCACGCCTGATGAAGATCGCTTGTCTTGGAGGAGGACCCGCCGGTCTCTATTTCGCGATCAGCATGAAATTGCGCGATCCCGAACACGACATCACCGTTATCGAGCGCAACAGGGCCGACGATACGTTCGGCTGGGGTGTCGTGCTATCCAACGAGACGCTCAACAATCTCGCGGCCAATGATCCGATCAGTGCCGAAGCTATTCGTGCGCAGTTTGCCTATTGGGACGACATTGCGGTCCACTTCAAGAACACCGAAACCGTATCGACCGGGCACGGCTTCTGCGGGATCGGCCGCAAGAAATTGCTACTGCTCTTGCAGGACCGCGCCCGCGAGCTCGGGGTGCATCTGCGCTTCGAGACGCCCGTGGAAGACGTGGAGGCACTCAGCCGCGAATACGATCTGGTGATTGGGGCGGACGGGCTTAATTCACGCACCCGCGCAACATTCGCCGAGCACTTCAAGCCGGAAATCGACATGCGTAAATGCAAGTTCGTCTGGCTCGGCACGCATCAGAAATTCGATGACGCCTTTACCTTCATCTTCGAAGAAACCGAGCACGGCTGGGTCTGGGCGCACGCCTATCAATTCGATGGCGACACGGCGACCTTCATTGTCGAATGCAACCAGGCGACGTGGGAAAAGTTCGGCTTCGGCGACATGAGCCAGCAGGAATCCATCGCGGTCTGCGAGCGGGTCTTTGCGAAATATCTTGGCGGTCATGCGCTCATGACCAATGCCAATCATATTCGCGGCTCGGCCTGGATCAGCTTTCCGCGCGTCCTTTGCGAGAAATGGTCATATCGGAATGTTGTGTTGCTCGGCGACGCGGCGGCAACGGCGCATTTTTCCATCGGCTCCGGCACCAAGCTGGCGCTGGAGAGTGCCATTGCATTGGCCGAATATCTTCATACGGAAGAATCCATCGCGGCGGCGTTTGGCAAATATGAGGATGAGCGCCGCCTGCAGGTGCTGCGCCTGCAGTCGGCTGCGCGCAATTCGCTTGAATGGTTCGAGGATGTGGAACGTTATTTCGATCTAGATCCCGTCCAGTTCAATTATTCGCTGCTGACGCGTTCACAGCGCATCAGCCACGAGAACCTGCGCCTGCGTGACCGCAATTGGCTGGCGAGCGCCGAGGGCTGGTTTCAGGAGAAGTCGGGAGCGCGTCACGGAACCTGCCGCGCACCGATGTTCGCGCCATTCCGTCTTCGCGCAATGGAATTGAAGAACCGAGTCGTTGTCTCGCCGATGGCGCAATACAAGGCTGCGGACGGCATGCCGAACGACTGGCATCTCGTGCATTATGGCGAGCGCGCCAAGGGCGGCGCTGGCATGGTTACCATTGAGATGACCTGCGTCAGCCCGGAAGGCCGCATTTCGCCCGGCTGTACCGGCATGTATGCACCCGAACACGAATTGGCGTGGAAGCGGATCGTCGATTTCGTCCATGCCGAGACCGAGGCCAAGATCTGCTGCCAGCTTGGACATTCCGGCGCCAAGGGCTCGACGCGTGTCGGCTGGGAAGGTAATGACGTTCCCCTGCCCGATGGCAATTGGCCGGTCCTTTCCGCCTCCAACGTGCCGTGGTCGAAGGATAATCAGATCCCCCGCGCCATGACCCGTGCCGATATGAACCAGGTCCGCGATCAGTTTGTTACCGCCGCGGAAATGGCCAACCGCGCCGGCTTCGACATGCTGGAGCTGCATGCGGCGCATGGCTATCTCCTGTCATCGTTTATCACCCCGATGATGAACAACCGCACCGACGACTACGGCGGCTCGCTGGAAAACCGCATGCGTTATCCGCTTGAGGTCTTCCGTGCCGTCCGGCTGGTCTGGCCGGGCGAAAAGCCGATCTCCATGCGTATCTCTGCCAATGACTGGGTGGGCCAGCAAGGCATCACGCCGCAGGATGCTGTCGAGATTGCCCGTATGCTGCAGGATGCCGGTGTCGATATTTGCGATGTGTCCGCCGGCCAGACGTCGATCCAGGCCAAGCCTGTCTATGGGCGCATGTTCCAGACGCCTTTCTCTGACCGCATCCGCAACGAGACTGGCATGGCGACCATGGCGGTCGGGAACATCTATGAACCCGACCACGTCAACTCCATCCTGCTTGCGGGCCGCGCCGATCTCGTTTGCCTCGCGCGTCCGCACCTCGCCGATCCCTACTGGACCCTGCACGCAGCTGTCGCGCTTGGCGACAAGATCGAAGCCTGGCCGAAACCCTATTACCAAGGGCGCGACCAGATGGTCCGGCTGGCCGAACGCGCCGAGATCGTCACTCCAATCGAGGGGGCTTAGATGACTGTTTCTCTTGAAGGCAAGATCGCATTGGTCACAGGCGGCGGCTCTGGCGTCGGCGCGGCGATCGCGTTGAAACTGGCAAAACAAGGCGCCCGCGTGGTCATTTCCGGGCGGCGGGCCAATGTGCTGGAGGAGACAGCGGCTAAATCGGAGCGCATCATTGCGATCGTTGCCGATGTCACGGACGAAGCGTCTTCACAAAGTCTGTTTGAGCAAATCAACGCCGATATCGGCGAACTAGACATTGCTGTTGCAAATGCCGGCGCAGCGGAAAGTGCGCCATTTCACCGGATCGATCTGCAGGCATGGAAGCGCCAGATCGATCTCAATCTCACCGGGGTCTTCACGACTTATCATCATGCACTGCCCGGCATGATGAAGCGCAACAGCGGCCGCCTTATCGCCGTCGCCTCGACGGCCGGCCTGAAAGGCTATCCTTACGTATCGGCTTATACGGCTGCCAAGCACGGTGTTGTGGGGCTGACTCGGTCGCTGGCGCTGGAACTTGCCAAGACACGGATCACGGTCAACGCCATCTGCCCCGGCTTCGTCGAAACGCCGCTGCTCGAGCGTTCGCTCGAGACCATCATGGCGAAGACCGGAAAGAGCCGCGACGAGGCAGTCGCCGCACTTGCCGCAACAAATCCGCAGAAACGACTGATCCAGCCCGACGAGGTTGCGCAGATCGTGCTGTGGCTCTGCGGCCCGCACTCTGGATCCTTCACGGGCCAGGCTATTTCGATATCAGGAGGCGAAGTATGAGCGATCCGGACCAGTTTCCATCCGCCACCGCAAACACATCCCCTGCCCTGGTCAAGCAAAACCTGCGTGTCTGGCTGAAGATGCTGAAGGCAACAAAGCATGTCGAGGCGACGGTTCGGGAAAAGCTGCGCGTCGAATTCGATACGACGCTGCCGCGATTTGACGTCATGGCGGCGCTCTACCGTTTTGAAGAAGGTCTCAAGATGAGCGAGCTTTCCTCGGCGCTGCGGGTTTCCAATGGTAATGTGACCGGCATCATTGAGCGGCTTGTCGCCGACGGCGCCGTGCTGCGCGTGCCCGTCGCCGGTGACAAGCGTGCCATGCTGGTGCGCCTGACACACAAGGGGCGCGACGAATTCGCCAAAATGGCGGCCGCGCATGAGCTCTGGATCAACGAGATCTTTGGAGGTCTCTCGCCGGATACGACGGCGCGGCTGATTTCCATTCTCGATACGATCGAACATTCGCAAGGACTTACTCCCGGGGAGGATCATGATGCGTAAGATGGCGAACTATCAGGCCACCCATTTCAAATGGCGCGCGGAAGATGGGATCGTTGTGATCTCGCTCGATCGCCC
The DNA here is from genome assembly GCF_037994405.1 of Phyllobacterium sp. Lineage (GTDB taxonomy): Bacteria > Pseudomonadota > Alphaproteobacteria > Rhizobiales > Rhizobiaceae > Phyllobacterium. The sequence continues at coordinate 22,736 of NZ_JBBNAN010000248.1, read as the reverse complement.
GGAACGCAAGAACCCGCTAACCTTTGACAGCTATGCCGAGCTTCGGGATTGTTTCCGTGCACTCGCTTATGCAGACGATATCAAAGCCGTGATTTTCGGTTCGAATGGCGGCAATTTCTGCTCCGGCGGCGATGTGCACGACATTATCGGTCCGCTGCTGAAAATGGACATGAAGAGCCTGCTCGACTTCACCCGCATGACCGGCGACCTGGTCAAGGCGATCGTGCATTGCGGCAAGCCGGTTATTGCGGCGGTCGACGGCGTCTGTGTTGGTGCTGGCGCGATCATTGCCATGGCGTCGGACCTGCGTCTGGCGACTGCCAATGCAAAGACGGCATTTCTATTCACCCGCGTCGGTCTCGCTGGATGCGATATGGGTGCCTGCGCGATATTGCCGAGGATCATCGGACAAGGCCGCGCCGCTGAGCTTCTCTACACCGGCCGCTCGATGTCGGCAGAAGAAGGCGAGCGCTGGGGCTTCTATAACCGCATCGTTGCCGCGGACGAGCTCGACACGGAAGCGGTCAGGCTGGCGAAGCGGCTCGCTGAGGGGCCGACATTCGGTCACATGATGACCAAAACCATGCTCAACCAGGAATGGTCCATGTCCATCGACCAGGCCATCGAAGCGGAAGCGCAGGCGCAAGCGATCTGCATGCAATCACAGGATTTCGAGCGCGCCTACAACGCTTTTGTTGCACACCAGACGCCCGTCTTCGAGGGCAACTGAGATGGCTGACAGGTCGTTTCTGTCCTGGCCGTTTTTCGATGACCGCCACCGCGAACTGGCCGATAGCATTGAAAAATGGGCCGAAGACAATCTCGGCGGCATTGATCACGACAATGTCGATGAAGCCTGCCGCGTATTGGTATCGCAGCTTGGTGAGGCCAAATTCCTGCACCACACTGCTATTGATCCCGACAATGCGGCCAGCAGGCTCGACGTGCGCAGCCTCTGCCTGATCCGCGAAACACTGGCCCGGCACGATGGCCTCGCCGATTTCGCATTTGCCATGCAAGGTCTTGGCACTGGCGCCCTGTCGCTGTTCGGTTCGCAAGGGCAGAAGCAGAGCTGGCTGCACAAGACCCGCGCCGGTGAAGCCCTTTCCGCCTTCGCGCTTAGCGAACCGCAGTCGGGCTCCGACGTCGCCAATATTGAACTGGCCGCGACACGTGATGGCGTCGACTATGTGCTCAACGGCGAAAAGACCTGGATATCGAACGGCGGCATTGCCGATCTCTATACGCTGTTCGCCCGCACCGGCGAAGGCGCTGGCGCCAAGGGTATTTCCGCCTTCATCGTTCCCGCCGATACGCCGGGCCTCCGTATCGCTGAACGGCTGGAGACGATCGCGCCGCACCCTCTCGCTCGGCTTGTCTTTGAGAATTGCCGCATTCCTGCCTCCGCGCTCATTGGAGCGCCCGGACAGGGCTTCCGTATTGCCATGTCGGTGCTGGATGTCTTCCGCTCGACCGTAGCCGCAGCAGCACTCGGCTTTGCCAGGCGTGCGCTCGATGAGGCGGTATCGCGCGCAAATGGCCGCCATCTTTTCGGCGCGCCGATGGCGGACCTGCAGATGGTGCAGGGCCATATTGCCGACATGGCGCTCGATATCGATGCGGCAGCGCTCCTCGTCTATCGCGCCGCTTGGCTCAAGGACAGCGGCGCGGAACGCGTGAGCCGCGAGGCGGCTATGGCAAAACTCTACGCAACCGATCACGCGCAGAATGTGATCGACAAGGCGGTGCAGATCCACGGTGGAGACGGCGTGCGCAAGGGCAGCATCGTCGAACGTCTCTACCGGGAAATCAGGGCATTGCGCATCTATGAGGGCGCATCGGATGTACAAAAAATAATCATCGCAAGGCATGAACTTGCAAGGGGATAGCTATGATTTTGGGACCAACGGCGCATAGGGATCACTTCACCAGGGATAATCTTCCACCAGCAGAAGACTGGCCAGAATTTCTGCTGAATCGTTTCCAATATCCGGAATGGCTGAATGCCGCGGTCGAACTGACAGATGCCATGGTCGACAAGGGTTTCGGAGACAATACGGCGCTGATCGGCAATGGCCGCCGCCGTACCTATAAGGAATTGACAGACTGGACCAACCGCATCGCCCACGCGTTGATCGAGCACTATGGCGTCGAACCGGGCAACCGCATCCTGATCCGCTCCGCCAATAATCCTGCGATGGTCGCCTGCTGGCTCGCAGCCACCAAGGTTGGGGCCGTGGTGGTCAACACGATGCCGATGCTGCGGGCTGGCGAGCTTGCCCAGATCGTCGACAAGGCGGAAATCAGTCTCGCCCTTTGCGATACACGGATCATGGAAGACTTGGTGGCGTGCGCCAAGGAAAGCCGCTATCTGAAACGCGTCGTCGGCTTCGACGGCACAGCCAATCATGACGCTGAACTTGACCGGATCGCGCTCGACAAGCCCGTGCGTTTCGAGGCCGTGAAAACTGGCCGCGACGATGTCGCCCTGCTCGGGTTCACCTCCGGGACGACTGGGGAGCCCAAGGCCACCATGCATTTCCACCGCGACCTTCTCATGATCGCCGACGCCTATGCCAAGGAAGTGCTGAATGTGCAGCCGGACGACATATTTGTTGGCTCGCCGCCTCTCGCTTTCACCTTCGGGCTTGGCGGTCTCGCAATCTTCCCGCTGCGGTTCGGCGCCGCGGCGACACTGCTCGAACAGGCAACACCGCCAAAGATGATCGAGATCATCGAGACCTACAAGGCGACGATCAGCTTTACGGCGCCAACCGCCTATCGCGTGATGCTGCAGGCGATGAACGAGGGTGCGGACCTATCCTCCTTGCGCGTGGCGGTATCGGCCGGGGAAACCCTCCCAGCACCCATCTACGAAGCCTGGATGGCCAAGACCGGCAAACCGCTGCTCGACGGCATTGGCGCCACGGAAATGCTGCACATCTTCATCAGCAACCGTCTTGACGATTCCGGTCCCGGCCGAACCGGCAAGCCGGTTACCGGCTATGAAGCGATCATCGTCGATGACGATATGCGCGAAGTACCGCGCGGCGAGATCGGCAAGCTTGCAGTTCGCGGCCCGACGGGCTGCCGCTATATGGCCGATGACCGCCAGAAGAAATATGTGCGCGATGGCTGGAACCTGACCGGGGATACCTTCGTCCAAGACGAGAACGGCTATTTCCATTTCGCCGCTCGTTCGGACGACATGATCATTTCGTCGGGCTACAATATTGCGGGGCCCGAGGTGGAAGCAGCCCTGCTCGCTCACCCGGACGTCAGCGAATGTGCGGTAATAGGTGCGCCCGACGAAGCACGCGGCCAGATCGTCCAGGCGCATATCGTGCTCTGCACCGGCATTGCCGCAGACGCGGCAACGATCAAGCGGCTGCAGGATCACGTCAAGCAAGTGATCGCGCCGTACAAATATCCGCGCTCCATCAAGTTCGTCGACGCCTTGCCGAAGACGGCAACCGGCAAGATACAGCGCTTCCAATTGCGGCGCGCGAATCAGCACTAAAAGACAAGGCAGGAAATCAGCATGGTAGAGATTGTGCATCCTCAGGGATGGCCACCGGCAAAGGGTTATTCGAACGGCGTGATCGGCGAAGGCAAGACGCTGTTCGTGGGCGGTCAGATCGGCTGGACCAAGGATCAGCAATTCGAGACGGATGATCTTGTCGAACAGGCCGAACAGGCCATGCGCAATATCGCCGATGTACTGGCCAGCGCTGGCGCCGAACCGACCGATATCGTGCGGCTCACCTGGTACATCACCGACAAGAAAGCCTATGTCGCAGAACAGAAGCGGCTGGGCGAAGCCTATCGCCGCGTCTTCGGTCGCCACTATCCCGCGATGACGCTGGTTCAGGTCTTGGCATTGCTCGAGGATCGTGCCCTGGTAGAGATCGAAGCGACAGCAATCATTTCCGGCTGAATGTGGAATTTTTAAAATGCATTCAAGAGCTTCCGCTCAATATTTAAAAGACTGATTCAGTTGAATGTGGCGATCGCATTTTAGGGCACCATCCAGTATGGGGCAGGAAGCCGAACTGGGAAACTGCCCGCTTGGTTAGCGGGCAGCTTCAAGTCATACCATCCGCAAATTACCGAACCCAGACGACCCTTCGGGTTCCGGAATCAACCAGCGCCGGCTTCTGATTAACATAGACATAGGAATAATGTGGCTGGTCAGGAATTTCGGCGAGGGGAATATCGTCGGGGATGACTGTTCCCCTGTGGATTGGGCCGTCGATCATCACTGTATCGACGGGATTCCTTTCGACATAGGTAATCGCATCATCAGGAATCGCCGATACATCGTCTGAAAGATAAACGACCTGGCGATTTTCAATGGACACGATTACCGGCCGACCATCCACGTAGATATAGCCATAGCCCGGATCATCCGGAATTGGATGCACGACTATGTGCTTTGGAACGACGTAACCTTGAGAAATATTGTCGTCGATAACGACCGGATCGGCCGGGTGAGCTATGACATAATCACGCGCCCTTTGCGGTACAACAACAACGCTATCCTGGGCGAACGCAAGACCGCACGTCGCGAACAACGCCGCGGCAGTCAGTGTAAAAACCTTGTTCATCTTCTTGCCTCTCTATTGTTTCCGATCCGTCCCAATGACAAGGAAACCCGGTATCAGACGGTTTGGTTCCGGGCGAAATGCGAGGGCAAGCACACAGGCTTCGACAGATTGAGAGGTAAAAAAAACCGCGACCTCACAGCATCTTGTCTTGAAATCCACAGGGAGCTGTGGCCGTAAAGCTTTGTATGTTCAGGACAAAAGAGTGAGGCGATGAACTATCCGTGGAACGACCGGGCCGGAAAATTATCAGTCATCAAAGTCGTGGCCCTGGGCACAGCTTTCATGCCGCTTGTTCTGATCATTGCCGGCCACAAAGCCAATATTCTCGGACCGCGCCCAATCACCCAGGCCATACACGAGACGGGCGACTGGGCGATCCGCTTTCTACTGATTTCTTTGGCGGTCACCCCTGTCCGCAATATCACCCGCTGGTCGAAGCTTGTGCTTATCCGGCGCATTCTGGGACTGACGGCCCTCGCCTACGCGGCATTGCATTTCTCGCTCTATATCGTTGACCAGAATTTCAATTTGCTGCGCGTCGCCAGCGAAATCTGGCTACGCGTCTATCTACTTATCGGCTTTACGACGCTGTTGGGGCTGACGGCGCTCGGCGTAACATCGACCGACGCCATGATCCGCCGCATGGGCCAGAACTGGAACCGGCTACACAAGCTAGCCTATCCATTAGCGGCGCTTGGCGTGCTGCACTTCTTCATGCAGTCCAAGGCGGACGTAACGGAGGCAACGCTGATGGCAGGTTTCCTCATCGCGCTTCTGTTCTATCGCTCCGCCCATTCTCACAATTTCAAGCTTTCATCGGTCCGGACACTGATCGGTATAGCCGTCCTTGCTGCACTGGGTACGGCACTTGTCGAATATGCCTGGTTTGCGCTGGCAACAAGGATTCCACCGACACGCGTCCTTTTCGCCAATATCTCGTTTAGCTATTCAATACGGCCTATGTGGTGGGTTCTGGGCGCAGCGTTGGTCCCGGCACTGTGGGTTGGCATTAAATCGGTAACAAAGCCGGAAAGCGGGAAACTCAATCCCGCATCAGCCAAATAAGCGCCGAAGTTTTGCTTTTCACCAGCGCAAAAACTGATATCGATTTGCGCATGGAACCGCAATTCACCCCACTCATCGAGTCGCTGCCTTCGAGCGTGCCGTTCGTCGGACCGGAAGCACTGGAACGCAAGCGCAATCAGCCCTTCCGCGCGCGGCTTGGTGCCAACGAAAACGGCTTTGGCCCCGCACCTTCGGTCATTGCTGCCATGCAGCAAAACGCTGGCGAGGTCTGGAAATATGCCGATCCGGAAAACTTCGATCTGAAACAGGATCTTGCGGCGCATCTCCGCATAAAGCCTGGCAATGTCGTCGTTAGCGAGGGCGTCGATACGCTGCTTGGTCTTGCAGTCCGCCAATATGTGCGCGAAGGCACGCCGGTCGTCACGTCGCTTGGGGCTTACCCTACTTTCAATTTTCATGTGGCGGGGTTTGGCGGGCGACTGGTGACGGTTCCCTACCGCGACGACCGGGAGGATCTTGAGGGTCTTCTCGCCGCGGTGAGACGGGAACAGGCACCGCTGGTCTATTTCTCCAATCCGGACAATCCCATGGGGACCTGGTGGGAGGCACCGGAAATCGAGCGCTTTATCAATGCGCTGCCTGGTGACACGATGCTCATCCTCGACGAGGCCTACGGCGAAACCGCGCCGATGACGGCCCTGCCCCCAATTGATGTTTCACGGCCGAATGTTCTGCGCATGCGCACGTTTTCCAAAGCGTACGGGCTTGCCGGCATGCGCTGCGGCTATGCTATCGGCGCCGAAAAGCAGATCAGCGCGTTCGACAAGATCCGCAATCATTTTGGCATGAACAAGCTGACGCAAATCGCAGCGTTAGCGGCACTGAAGGATCAGAATTACCTCAAAGTCGTGACGGAGAAAATTATCGCGGGTCGCGAGCGAATCACGCAGATCGCTGCTCAAAATGGGCTGGAAGCTATCCCGTCCGCGACGAATTTCGTCACCATCGACTGCGGGCGCGATGGGACCTATGCCCTCGCTGTTCTCAACGCACTGATCGATCGTGATATCTTCGTGCGCAAACCGATGGCGCCAATACTGGACCGTTGCATTCGGGTCAGTGTTGGTCTTGACGAAGAACTCGATTATCTCGAGCAGCAACTTCCTGAAGCACTCGCTGCCGTGAAATAGCCCGCGTTTCGCGAGCCCCAGTATATGGAGACTACCTTGGACATTCATCGCATTTTTGCCGGCCTCGGGGGCTTATTCGGGGCCGCGGGTATTGCTGCCTATGCGGCGGCGGCCCACAGCGCGGAGGGTCATGTGGCCACCATCGCGCCAATCTTGTTTATCCATGCCCCGGCTTTTCTAGCGCTATCCATTCTGGCGAAAATCAGCCGGGCAGCCAGTTTTGGCGGACTCGTGCTGATACTGGGGCTGGTGCTGTTCATTGGCGATCTACTTTCGCGCGACTATGCGGGCAACCGGCTGTTCGCCTTCGCGGCGCCGCTCGGTGGATCGCTGCTCATCCTGGGATGGCTCGTGGTGGCGGCAACGGCGTTTGGGGCGCTGGATTTCAAGCACCAAAGATAGAAAGTCTTACGACCTGCCAGTTGTTGATGATGGCGATCGCGCCAACGGCGATGCCCAAAAAACTGGCGAGTTTAGCGGTCGTGGGCAGACTATCCACGCGACCGCGAAGTTCTGCAAAGGATTCGCGAAGCGCCCAAATGACTCAGCCGAGGGAAGACTTTCCATCCTGCCTTTGAGATAGGTGACTTCCTCTTGGAGCGCGCGCGCTATACCTGATCAGGATGTCGAGTTTGGCATTCATCTTCTCAAACGATTTTTCCAGGAATGCGACCCTATGTTCCATAGCGTCGACTGTGCCATCGCCACCCCCGGATTTCAAACGTTCCACCCGCGTAAGTTCTTGAGCCATAGGGCTTCAGGCTCGCTAGCTGTCCCCTTTCAATTTGGCGTTGCAAAGCTTGTAATAGCCACCGTCCTTCTCGATCCAGCGCATACAGCCGAGCGTGCCGCCATCCTTGTTGGGCGTGGTATTGCTCAAGACAGGTGTGCATCCGTGCTTTCGCGGGCTTTTCGGCCGCGAATTTCGACGAGACTGATGTAGGAAACGTGGTCTTGCCAGATATTGATTTGGGCGCAGTATCAGTCTTTTTTGCTACCTTTTCAGGCTTATCTTCAGCCGTCTGGGCTTGCTTGGCATCCATTGGCGCAGGGTCAGCAGATTCCCCGGCAGCAGTTGAATCATTGGACTTGGCACATTGTGCCTTCCGGAATTGGCTCGACGATAGGCCCTCTGCCTCCCCGGCGTCCTGCGCTTTATACTTCACGCTGCACTCTTTCATGCTCAATGAAGTCGCAGGACGGACCAACATCAGCGGTAACAGAACGGCTATGAGACTGGCGGTTGCTTGGCGGACAACTCTTCTTTCGCTCATGAAATCCACGCTAAAAATGAATAATTGAAAACGGCTCGCAGAACGCAATTTACATGTGTCGACGTCCCTCTTTTATGCGTACCTTCGTCTAGGACGAGTTCCCATCTTGAATTAATTGAACGTTCGTTTTATTAAGCTGCCATGGCACGTACAACAGGATCCGATGGGGAAAAGACACGCAGCGCAATTGACGCGGCGGCGAAGCGATTGATTGCGAAAATCGGCTACGAGGCAATGACGATGCGCTTGCTTGCTGACGAGGTTGGCGTGCAGTCTGCGGCCTTCTACCGTTATTACCCGAACAAACAGGAATTGCTGTTTTCCCTGATGCGGGATCATATGGATCGCCTGCTCGATGCATGGGAATATGAGAGCCGTAAAGTTCATACTCCGTTTGAACGGCTATCGGCCTTCATCCGGTTTCACATCCGCTACCATGTGGAACGCCGGGACGATGTGCATATCGGCAATATGGAGCTACGCAGCCTCGTGCCTGAGAACCGGGCCTTTATCATCGAACTGCGCGCACGCTACGAAAACGGGCTACGCGAGATTCTGGATGATGGTCTCGATGCCCGCGAGTTCATCATCGAAGACATTGCCCTGACGACGCGTGCAATCATCGCGATGACCACCGGGGTAAACGTCTGGTTCCGTGCGGATGACCGGCTTACCGTTGCGGAGATTGCAGAAAAATATGTCCAGATGGGACTGCGCCTTGTTGGCGCCAAGAACATCGCGACAACTAAAACGGGAGGACAAAATGTATCAGTCGGGCCTAAGATTCGGACATTCTGAAGACATCGAAGCTCTACGCGAGACCGTTCATCGCTTTGCCCAGGCGGAGATTGCGCCGCTTGCGGCCGAGACCGACAGAACAAACCAGTTTCCGATGCTGCTCTGGCAAAAAATGGGGGAACTCGGCCTCCTAGGCATGACGGCGGACCCGGAGTTTGGCGGTTCGGGCCTTGGCTACCTGGCGCATGCGGTGGCGATGGAGGAAATCTCCCGCGCTTCTGCATCGATCGGCCTCTCCTACGGTGCGCATTCCAATCTCTGCGTCAACCAGATCAACCGCTGGGGTACAGAGGAGCAGAAGGCAAGATATCTGCCGAAGCTCTGCTCGGGCGAACATGTCGGCGCACTCGCGATGTCAGAACCAGGGTCGGGTTCCGATGTCGTGTCGATGAAATTGCGCGCCGACAAGAAGAACGATCGCTATGTGCTGAATGGCAACAAGATGTGGATCACCAATGGTCCCGATGCCAACACTCTGGTGGTCTATGCCAAGACCGATCCAGAGGCTGGTTCGCGCGGCATGACCGCCTTTTTGATCGAGAAAGAGTTCAAGGGCTTTTCAACGGCACAAAAGCTGGACAAGCTTGGCATGCGCGGTTCCAACACCTGCGAGCTCGTGTTCGAAGATTGCGAGGTGCCGTTTGAGAACGTGCTCGGTGAAGAGGGCAAGGGCGTCAAGATCCTCATGTCTGGCCTCGATTACGAACGTGTTGTGCTTGCTGGGGGCCCGTTGGGCATCATGGCCGCCTGCCTGGACGTCGTCGTTCCCTACTTGCACGAGCGCAAGCAATTCGGCCAGCCGATCGGCGAATTTCAGCTGATGCAAGGCAAGCTTGCTGACATGTACACGACGATGAACGCCTCCCGTGCCTATGTCTATGCCGTTGCGGCGGCTTGCGATCGCGGCGAGACCACGCGGAAGGATGCGGCTGGCTGCATTCTCTATGCGGCAGAGAAAGCGACCTGGTGTGCACTCGAAGCAATTCAGGCGCTGGGCGGCAATGGCTATATCAATGACTACCCGACTGGACGGCTGCTGCGTGATGCCAAGCTCTATGAAATTGGCGCGGGCACGAGCGAAATCCGGCGCATGCTGATCGGTCGGGAGATGTTCGCGGAAAGCGCGTAATGGCATAAAAGCGATTTTATGCCATACTTTGGAACAATTGCCATTCGAACAAGTTAATGGCAAACTCTTCTCATTGTTCAAAATGAGGTTTCAGCATGAATGCCGGTAAGAGAGCCAAGGGCTTCGAAGAGGAGCCGCCCAAATTTAATCACCAACCCGCGAGTGCTTCTCCCATGTCCTCCAGGGCCATAGGTGCAATAATCGGCGAAGGTGGAAGGCTGGTCATCCCGGCTGAACTGCGCAAGCTGATGGATGTAGCACCAGGGGATAGAGTGTCATTGCGGGTCGAGAATGGCTATCTGCAGGTCGTATCCCAAAGTATGATCTTGAAAAAGATCAGAGAGATCGCTGCCAAGGTGAAGAAGCCCGGGGAAAGCGTGGTCGACGAATTTATTGCAGACAGGTTGGCCGAACAGCGGGCAGTTGACGAGCGCTTTGACAGGCTCGAACGGGAAGCCGCTGAAATTGCCAGAGCGCAGAAGAAATGACGAAGGTCATTCTTGATGCATCGGCTATTTTGGCGATCCTGCTGGAGGAACCTGGTGCGGCGGTTGCCCGAGCTAGCCTTCCCGGCGCTCTCTGCACAACGGTCAATTTAACCGAGATTATGACCCGATGTGCTGACAAAGACATTCCGTCAGAGATAGCCGAACATTTGATGGCAATGCATGGTGTTCAATACATCGATTTCAACATGGAACTGGCATTACTTGCTGCATCACTATGTCCGGCTACACGCTCGAAAGGCCTCTCCCTTGGGGATCGCGCTTGCCTTGCCCTTGCAATTCGGGAAGACGGTACAGCTATCACAACTGACTGTTCCTGGGCCGATCTCGATGTTGGCTGCAAAATTGAAGTGATCCGATAGGAGACCGCATGACCATACTCTCATCCCTGATCAGCACCACGTCCGAGACTTTTACCGCCAATACGGAACGGATGCGGGCGCTTGTCAGCGATATCGAGGCGAAGGCAGCATTGGTGATCAAGGGCGGTACGGACGAGGCGCGGGAGCGCCACACCTCACGCGGCAAGCTCCTTCCACGCGACCGGCTGGCACAGCTTCTCGATGCAGGGTCGCCATTCCTCGAGATCGGGCAATTCGCCGCCTGGGGCATGTATGATGACAATATTTCTTCCGCCGGGCTGATCGCCGGGATCGGGCGCGTATCCGGCAAGGAAGTAATGATCGTCGTCAACGATGCGACGGTGAAGGGCGGTACCTATTATCCGCTCACGGTGAAGAAGCATCTGCGCGCGCAGGAGATTGCGCTGCAGAACAACCTGCCTTGCCTCTACCTCGTGGATTCCGGCGGAGCGAACCTGCCCAACCAGGACGAGGTGTTTCCTGATCGCGAGCATTTCGGTCGCATCTTCTATAATCAGGCGAACATGTCGGCGGCGGGTATCCCGCAGATCGCAGTCGTAATGGGGTCGTGCACCGCGGGCGGCGCCTATGTACCCGCCATGTCGGAAGAAACGATCATGGTGAAGGGCCAGGCAACCATCTTTCTCGCTGGCCCTCCCCTGGTCAAGGCCGCCACCGGCGAAGAGGTTTCGGCCGAGGATCTGGGCGGTGCCGAAGTCCACACGCGCGAATCCGGCGTGGCCGATCACTATGCGGTGGACGATGCGCATGCGCTGGCCATCGCCCGGCGGATCGTCGCGAACCTCAATCGAAAGAAAGAGATAGGGCTCGACCTTCGCAAAGTGATTCCGCCGCTTTACGATCCACATGAACTTTACGGCATCGTACCGACCGACCTGCGCCAGCCCTACGATGTGCGCGAATTGATCGCTCGAATCGTCGATGGTTCGGAGTTTGACGAGTTCAAGCAGAACTACGGGACGACGCTGGTGACGGGTTTCGCGCATCTCTACGGCATGCCGGTCGGCATTATTGCCAATAATGGCGTGCTGTTTTCCGAGAGCGCCCTGAAGGGCACGCATTTCATCGAGCTATGCACACAGCGCGGCATACCGCTGATTTTCTTGCAGAACATAACCGGCTTTATGGTTGGGCGCTCCTATGAAGCGCGAGGCATCGCCAAGGATGGCGCAAAACTGGTAACGGCAGTTGCCACAGCGCGGGTACCAAAAGTGACGATGATCGTTGGTGGCTCATTCGGTGCCGGCAATTATGGCATGTGCGGACGCGCCTTTTCGCCACGCTTCCTGTGGATGTGGCCAAACGCGCGCATTTCGGTCATGGGCGGCGAACAGGCAGCAACCGTGCTGGCGTTGGTGAAGCGCGAAGGTATTGAGCGCAAGGGTGGTGAATGGTCCGCTTCGGAGGAAAGCGCGTTCCGAGCGCCGATCCTCGAAAAGTATGAGCGAGAGGGTCACCCGCTCTATTCATCGGCCCGGCTATGGGATGACGGCATTGTCGACCCTGCCAAGAGCCGCGAGGTGCTGGCGCTCTCGCTATCGGCGGCGCTCAATGCGCCGGCGGAAGAAACCAAATCCGGCGTGTTCAGGATGTGAGGATGAACAACATCAGTGAACGAATGCGTGTTCATACGGGTGACATCACCAAGTTGACGGTCGATGCCATCGTCAACGCCGCGAATGCATCGCTGCTGGGTGGTGGCGGAGTGGACGGCGCGATTCATCGCGCCGCCGGACCAGAGCTGGATGCCGCGTGCCGAAAGCTGAATGGCTGCAGGGTGGGCCAGGCCAAGATCACCAAAGGTTATCGATTGCCGGCCAAATACATCATTCACACGGTGGGACCGGTGTGGGGTGGCGGCGATAACAATGAACGAGAATTGCTGGCGTCTTGTTACACCAGCTCTCTTGCGCTTGCTAAGGAATATGGATTGGAGACAATTGCCTTTCCCGCCATTTCAACCGGCGTTTATCGATTCCCGGCAGACGATGCCGCAAAGATTGCTGTCGGGAGCGTTGCAATTTTTCTTGCTGAATCATCAGTACCGTCGCAGGTCATTTTCTGTTGCTTCACGGATGAGAGCGCCAATTGGCATATAAGGGCAAAGGAACAGCTTTCATGACATTTTCCAGAATCCTCATTGCCAATCGCGGTGAAATCGCCTGCCGCGTCATTCGCACGGCACAAAAAATGGGTATCGGCACCGTGGCCGTCTATTCGGACGCCGACGCGCACTCGCTGCATGTCGCCATGGCTGATGAGGCCGTCTATATCGGCCCCTCGCCCGTGACCGACAGCTATCTGCGCGCCGACCATATTATTGCGGCTGCGCTTGAGACTGGGTCGGAAGCTATCCATCCTGGCTACGGCTTCCTGTCTGAAAATCCTGGTTTTGTCGACGCAGTGGTCAAGGCGGGACTGGTCTTCATCGGGCCCTCGGCGGATTCGATTCGCGCGATGGGCCTGAAAGATGCAGCAAAGCGATTGATGGAAAAGGCCGGGGTGCCAGTTGTGCCCGGCTACCATGGCGAGGCGCAGGAGTTGGTGGTGCTAGCCTCCAAGGCCCGTGAGATTGGCTATCCAGTGCTGATCAAGGCGCGGGCGGGCGGCGGCGGCAAAGGCATGCGCAAGGTCGATGATCCCAATGATTTTGCAGAAGCACTTGGCAGCGCCCGGCGGGAGGCCAAGAGTGCCTTTGGGGACGACCGGGTGCTCGTCGAAAAATACATCGCCAAGCCGCGTCATATCGAAGTTCAGGTGTTTGGGGACAACCACGGGAACGTTGTGCATCTCTTTGAGCGTGATTGCTCGCTGCAGCGCCGCCACCAGAAGGTCATCGAAGAAGCCCCTGCCCCCGGCATCACCCCAGAAGTGCGGGCCGCAATGACGAGCGCGGCCGTGAAGGCGGCACAGGCCATCAAATATTCCGGCGCAGGCACGATCGAATTCATCGTTGATGCTACCGAGGGGCTGAAACCGGATCGCTTCTGGTTCATGGAAATGAACACGCGGCTGCAAGTCGAGCATCCCGTGACGGAGATGATTACCGGCCTCGATCTGGTCGAATGGCAATTGCGCGTTGCCGCCGGCGAGAAACTGCCGCTGACGCAAAAGCAAATTCCGCTGAATGGTCATGCAATCGAGGCTCGGCTTTATGCTGAAGACCCGGCGAAGAGCTTCCTGCCGGTGATTGGCACGCTGCACCATCTGGCGTTTCCGGCTACAGTAAAGGACGGGACGGTTCGCATCGAGACCGGCGTGCGCACTGGCGATACGATATCGCCATATTACGATCCGATGATCGCCAAGCTGGTGGTGCATGGTGGTGATCGCGTGGCGGCGCTTGCTACAATGGGAAGCGTACTCGCCGAAACGGAAATTGCCGGAACCACCACCAACGCCCCATTCCTGGCGGCGCTGATCCGTCATGAAGGCTTTGCAAGCGGCGACGTCGATACGGGGCTGATAGACCGCGATCTTGCAAGACTTATTGTTCCTGTCGCAGTCGAAGCAGGCGCGAAGGAGCTCGCGATCCTCTACGCCAGTGGCCTTCTAAAAAGAGCGGTTCTGGGCGATCCTTGGACTGCCTTGCGGGGCTACAGTCATAATAGCACCCTCGCCTATCCTGTTGTGCTTGAAGAAGCCGGCCATACGGTTCGCTATGGCGTCTCCGTCCTCGGTGATGAGCGCTATGCCATCACCGGCCCGGACACGACGATCGAATTACGCGTGCGGCATGAACCGGCAGGCTGGCATATTACCGGCAAGGGAATCAATCTGAGGGCAAAAACGGTAACCGTACCGCACGGCGTGGCGGTACTGGCCAAAGGAACGACTGCGATATTCACCGCTGCCGATCCGTTCCTGCTTGCCGAACAAGCCGGAAACGCTGGTGACCGATTAACCGCGCCGATGCCAGGTCTGGTCAAATCCGTGCGCGTCACGGCGGGTGAGATGGTCAAGAAGGGCCAGATCCTTCTTGTCCTTGAAGCCATGAAAATGGAGCATTCGATTACCGCACCACACGATGGCAAGATCGCGGAAATTGCGAGCGAGAACGCGCAGGTGAAGGAAAATTCATCGCTGGTGCGATTTGAGGAACCGCAATAATCGATTCAACGAAGAATTGAAGGGCAAATATTGCGAGGGCCGTGGTAGGAATAAAGACGCTCACCCTCACCGAGCGTCGAAGCCGAGAAGTTTCCCGTCCACAATCGAGGAGATCGACCATGGCCACAAAATCCCTGCAGACAATCAAGCGTGCACCAACGGCAACCCCTACCGACCTTGGCGCGAAAGCGACACGTGACATCGCGGCGGCGGTCAATGCGCTGCTTGCCGACACATTCGCGCTGTACATAAAGACGAAGAATTTCCACTGGCATATGAGCGGTCCGCATTTTCGCGATTTCCATCTTTTGCTCGACGAACAGGCGGCTCAAATATTTGAGATGACCGATGTATTGGCCGAGCGTGTCCGCAAGATTGGTGGAACCACGCTGAAGTCAATCGGGCAAATCTCGAAGCAGCAGCGTATTCCGGACAATGATGCCAATTTCGTTACACCGGAAGACATGCTGGCCGAGCTTCGCGATGATACGAAAAACTACATCGGTTATCTGCGCCAGGTTCACGAATTGTGCAGCGAATATCGCGACAGTGCCACGACCAGCATCATCGAGAACTACATCGATGAATCAGAACGCAGACACTGGTTCCTTTTCGAAGCAACCCGTGTAGGCCCTGCCAGCGTGTGAACGAACATCTATTGAACTCCTGCCGAACCTTTGGCTGGAGTTCAACTCTCAGTCGTTCGCCTTGGCCATTTTAGCTTTCTGGTTGAGGTCGTGTGTGTCACTGATGACGGCTTCAACAGCGGAAATGTTGAGAGATATCGTGGCAATTTTTTTAAGTGTATTATTATCTGGAAATGCTTTTGTCTTGGCAGATGAAAGTACCAGCTGTTTTTGAGCCTCCGTTAATCTCGACAACAACTCTTCAAGATCTTCCAGCATCATTTTTCCGTTTTCATCAAGAATCAAACAATTTCACCGACCAATTACTTAACGGATATCCCAGTGTTCGAAAACCCTGAAAATGACAAAGACACAGCAATGTCAGTGTCAGCTGCGACTGTTTACAGGTGTGCTACCACAGCGAAAAATGCCAAACTTATATCGAGTTAGAAGACGATATCGTCGCCATCAATTCAATAAAATTTGAAACAGTTTTTGAAATATTGCCAAATATTCGAGCATGATCCGCGTCATACCCACGTGTGCACTCTAAAGTCTACCACTCCCGCATATGTATATTCGAATGTCCTTCCCGTTGCATGGCAGCACATCCGCTCCTTATAGACACCAGTGCTCGTTGGTTATCATACTATTGGTTGTATTAGAATACGATATCTCGTGGTGATTGTATCTACAACGAGCAAATAGCGGCGATCCAAACGCTGCGGCCGTGTGCCGCCACAGAGCGATCAGTGCGACGTCATCCATTCCCGCGCTTCGCGCAGAGCGATCGCGAGATCTGATTTGGACATTGTCTGCGCGAGTTCTGCCCGCAATTCCGCTGCCCGATCGCTACCCTTGATTGCGGCGATGTTGAACCACTTGTGTGCGGCTACCATGTCCACGGCGCAATCGCGCCCGGTTGCGTACATGATACCCATTTCGAAGAGAATGTCCGTCTCCGCCGAACCACCGACGTGACCGGTATCGATTTGCTGAAGATCAAAGCGTGCCATTGTGCCATACCCCTTGTTGAACCAAATTCGCGTCTTACGAAAGCCCTGTTAGACTTCTGAGAACCGCCTGATTTGTTTGTTTTGGCGTGCTCTTTCGATGCTTTCGAGAATGACGCAGAGACTTGAAATTGCTGTTAAGGGGCATGATTAACTGGAGCCAAACAAAACAAAAACAACTCGTAAACTTCGGAATTCGTTAAATATAACGCCCCAGCAATTGCAGGCATTTGACGAAAATTCGTGTAAAATGCAGCTTTCCCTTCTCAATCGTTTGATAACCACACGACAGGTTTGCAATTCGCGCCTTGTGTGTAATTGAGACCGCCACAGCGATGGAACGTTATCAATTCCAGCGGACATGCTCTCTTCCATTCGCAGATATTTTGAATTACGTTTACGTTTGCGTAAGACTAGGCGATGGCCGTGGAGAGGCTCGCCCTATTGGGAGGAAAGTATGAAGCGTAAATTTTTGTTGGCCTGCACCGGCCTTGCTCTCATGGCAGGCCCCGCCCTGGCGGAAGAACCGATTGTCGGTTCCTGGAAGCGGCCAAATGGCACAATCATCCAATATTCGTCCTGCGGTGCGGATACTTATTGCGGCACAGTGATGACCGGCGAATACAAGGGCAAATCCATAGGCTCGATGTCGGGCAAGGACGGCACCTACAAAGGCCAGGTCAACAAGCTCGACGAGGGCAAGACCTATAATGGTAAGGCAAGTGTCAGCGGGGGCAAGCTGTCGCTATCCGGCTGCGTGATGGGCGGGCTGATCTGCAAGAGCGAGAGCCTGACACGGCAGTAGTGGATTCTGCTTTTGATCGCGCTCGGAAAGGGGCCGAAAGCTGTTACTTCTGAAGCGAGGAACGGGCTTTCGCCCGTCCCTCTTTGACAGGTCTCAGATGTTCTCGGCCACCAAAGCTGCCACCTTCTTGTGAATGGTATTGCGATTGTCGGGCGTTCCCTTGGGGTCATAGAGATAGACTGCGAGCAAAATGGGCTTGCGTTCAGGCGGCCATATCACGGCGATATCGTTAGCCATGCCGCTGTCGCTGGTGCCAGTCTTGTCACCAACGCTCCAATCCTTGGGCAATCCGGCACGCAGGCGCTTGTCACCGGTCTTGTTGGCCAGCAGCCATTCAACGAGCTGATCTCGCGAGGATTTCGTCAATGCATCGCCCAGAGCCGTCTTCTGCAAATCCTTCAGGAACGCAGCTGGCGTAATCGTATCACGAGGGTCATCGGGAATAGCCTCATTGAGCTCGGTCTCACGCCTGTCGAGGCGGAATGTTGCATCCCCCAAGCTACTGCGTGCGTATTTCGTCAACTCCTTTGGTCCGCCCAGACTGTCGAGAATGAGATTGCCGGCGGTATTGTCGCTCCGCGTGATTGCGGCTTCGCAAATCGCTCCGAGCGACATCCCATCGCCGACATGCTTTTCCGTTACCGGCGAGTTGGGAACCAGATCGCTCTTGTTAAATTTGACAATCCGGTTGAGCTCTTCTTCTTTGCGATCAACGCGGGCGAGCACCGCCGCGGACGCCAGAAACTTGAACGTGCTGCACATGGCAAAACGCTCGTTCTCGCGATAGTCAATGCGATTATCGCTGCCGGTATCGTGCGCCGAGACCCCAAGGCGCGCACCGGTTTTGTCTTCCAACGACTTGAAGGCGGCCGTGAGATCCACCCGGCTCGACGGAGCAGCCTCCATTGACCTGATCGACAAAGATAGTGCCGGTATAGAAAGCATTGATCCAATCAGTGCCCCGCGGCGCGTGATATGACCACCCATTTCTCATCTCCATCTCCGAGGATTGAACTGCGAAGGTTCTCGCCAGGCGCAGGCTGGTTTCCGAAATGGCGATTTCCAAGGAAACTTTGTGACAAAAAAGAGCATTCCGACAACTTGACGTTATCGGTCGAAGATTGTACTAAACCAAATAGTTATTTAACCAAATGGTTATTAACCGCATAATCCTTGCGTCAGGAGGAAACAAGTGAAAAAGGCCTTTCATGGCAGTTGTCATTGCGGCGCAGTCCGCTTCGAAGCAGAACTCGACCTTGATCAGGGTACAAGCAAGTGCAATTGCTCCTCCTGTACGAAGGGACGGTTCTGGAAAGCTTTTATTGGCGCAGATGCTTTGCGAATAACCGCTGGAGCTGACCACCTCACCGAATACCGGTTCGGCAGCAAGACCATCGCGCATTTCTTTTGCTCGGCCTGCGGCGTCAAGACGTTTGGCCGAGGCGAGATGGAAATCACCGGCGCATTCTACGCAATCAACCTGGCTTGCCTCGACGACTTGACGCCGGAAGAGTTGCTGGCTGCACCGGTCGAATATCAAGACGGAAGGCATGATCATTGGGAAAACAAACCGACGCAGGTGCGGCATTTGTAACCGACACTGCATGGCTGCCTTTTTTGTTGTCGCCAAGAGATCATGTTGCGTGCCCATAGACCAGGATTGATTGGCATGACCTCTCGATTCGGCATTCCCAGATATTGGAAATTCCAAGCCCGACGCGGAGCATACCAAAGCGCCCCATTGAATCAGCCAATCGTTCAAGGCTATACAATCTGGCGCGATGATCGTGTCGCTGCAATGGATTGGCGGTGCTAAGCATCGCAGCCTCTTCCGAAATTCATGTGTACTTGAGCCGGATCAAGATGGAATTGTGCGACGACGATCTCAAGAACTTCGAAACACATGGTGCCGCGCCGCTTCCAGTCGCGAGCGACCAGGGCTATGTGGACCACGACGGCGCTCGAATCTGGTACGCCGCTTACGGATCCGGCTCTCCCGTCATCTTGCTGCACGGCGGTCTCGGCCATAGCGGCAACTGGGGCTATCAGGTTCCGATGCTAATAAATGCGGGTCGTCGCGTCGTGCTCATCGATAGCCGTGGTCATGGCCGCAGCACGCGCGATTTGCGACGCTTTACCTACGAGTTGATGGCATCCGATGTGTTGGCCGTGATGGATGCCCTGAACCTGGAGAAAGCCCCTATCGTCGGCTGGAGCGATGGCGCGTGTATCGCTCTGGTCCTCGCCATGAAGGCGCCCGCGCGCGTTGCAGGCGTGTTCTTCTTCGGCTGTAACATGGATCCCAGCGGTACAAAGGAATTCGAGCCAAGTTCAATCATTGACCGGTGCTTCCGCCGGCACACCAATGACTATGCCCAGTTGTCGGTCACGCCGGACGAATTCAAATCATTTACCGAAGCGGTCAGCCTGATGATGAAGACTGAGCCCAACTATTCGGCACGCGATTTGGCTGAAATCCCGGTACCCGTCGCTATTGTACAAAGCGAGCATGACGAGTTCATCAAACCCGAACATGCGGAATTTCTCGCGCGGAGCATTCCGGGTGCGGAACTGGTCCTGCTGCCAGGGGTAAGCCATTTCGCACCGCTGCAAAGACCGGAGCAATTCAACGCCGCGATGCGAACTTTCCTTGACAAGGCCAGCTGACAGCCAAGGGCTTGCTTGACATAATTCCGTTTCGTGCCAATCTTATTGTCATGGGGATTGCGATCTCCCCACGAGGCGTCATGCCCAAGTATCGCGTCCAACAAACCGACGTTGACGGAGGGACGCGACATGTCTTCGACCACGACTATTTCACACGATAAATTGGCACGGCTGATTGGAATGCCCGCCAGTCCCACACTCATCGATGTTCGCATTGACGAGGATTTTGTTTTGGATCCGCGATTGATCCCCGGTTCGCGAAGGCGCTCCCACAGGGATGTTGAATCCTGGGTCCACGAGCTTGCGGGAAAACGGGCAATCATCATCTGCCAGCAGGGCAAAAAACTGAGCGAGGGAACGGCGGCGCTGCTGCGTTATAACGGGATACCTGCAGAAACGCTTGAGGGGGGATACGAAGCCTGGGTTGCGACCGGCCAACCCTTGGTTCCAGTGTCACGCCTGCCGGCCCTCGATCAGAAGGGACGAACGGTCTGGGTGACACGTGCACGGCCGAAGATCGACAGAATCGCTTGTCCATGGCTCATCCGCCGCTTCGTTGATCCGGATGCGATATTCCTGTTTGTGACGCCTGCGGAGGTGGAAGCCGTGGCGGACAGGTTTAACGGAGCACCTTTTGACATCGAAAATGTGTTCTGGAGCCACCGTGGCGAACTCTGCACTTTCGACGTGATGGTCGAAGAGTTCGGCCTGACCACCGAGCCGCTGTTGCGGCTTGCCACGATCGTTCGGGGTGCCGATACGGCTCGTCCTGACCTTGCACCGGAAGCCCCCGGGCTGCTGGCCGCATCCCTTGGCCTGTCACGCATGTTCTCGGACGATCTCGAACAACTGGAAACCGGAATGACGCTGTATGACGCATTCTACCGATGGTGCCGCGATGCTACGGACGAAACACATAACTGGCCCAACCGTAAGCCCGGAGCGTGACATGTCCGATTTTGCCGGTACTGACATCGGGGCATCGCCTGCGCCTCGGGAAGGCCACGGGATTACCTTCGGCGAGGCTGTGCGCGTGTGGGTGCGCATTGCCGCGTTGAGTTTTGGCGGTCCCGCCGGGCAGATCGCCGTTATGCACCGTATCCTGGTCGACGAGAAACGCTGGATCGGCGAGAGCCGGTTCCTGCATGCGTTGAACTACTGCATGCTGCTCCCCGGCCCCGAGGCACAGCAACTCGCCATCTATATCGGATGGCTCTTGCATAAGACCAAAGGCGGCCTTGTCGCCGGAACCCTATTTGTCCTTCCCGGTTTCCTGTCAATCCTGGCCCTCAGCTATCTCTACGTTATTTTCGGAAATGTCGGGGTCGTGGAAGGGCTGTTTTTCGGGCTGAAAGCTGCCGTTCTCGCGATCGTCTTGCAAGCGGTCGTGAGGATCGGCAACCGCGCCCTCAAAAATAGAGTCATGGTGCTCATCGCCGTTGCTGCCTTCCTTGGCATCTTCGCTTTCCATGTACCCTTTCCGCTGATCATTCTGTCAGCCGCAGTCGTCGGCTACATCGGCGGGCGAGCCGGATCCCCGCTATTCCAGGTGGGCGGCGGTCATGGCAGCGCGGCTCCCGGTCTCGCCGATCGGGATTCGGCGCTCGGGGAAACAACGCCTGCCCATGCCCGACCCAACCTCACCTGGTCTTTGAAGATAT
Organism: Phyllobacterium sp.; assembly: GCF_037994405.1. Lineage (GTDB taxonomy): Bacteria > Pseudomonadota > Alphaproteobacteria > Rhizobiales > Rhizobiaceae > Phyllobacterium. Next base: position 941 of record NZ_JBBNAN010000248.1, on the reverse strand, counting down.
CGGCGATCTTGCTGTTCCTTTGGCTGGGACCTGTTGCTACAATCGTCCTCACTCTGGGAGCGGACAGCGTGTTTAGCCAAATCGGCATCTTCTTCAGCAAGATGGCGATGGTAACTTTCGGCGGTGCCTATGCGGTACTCTCTTACGTGGCACAGCAAGCGGTGCAGCATTATGGATGGCTGCAGCCAGGCGAAATGCTTGATGGGCTTGGCATGGCGGAAACCACACCGGGGCCGTTGATCATGGTGGTGCAGTTCGTCGGTTTCCTGGGTGCATTTCGCGATCCGGGGACTTTGTCACCGCTGACGGCGGCCACCCTCGCCTCTATCCTGACGACCTGGGTGACCTTTGTGCCGTGTTTTCTATGGATCTTTCTTGGTGCACCTTTCATCGAAGGTCTTCGCAATAACCGCGCCCTGACCGGCGCCATGTCGGCGATCACCGCGGCCGTCGTCGGTGTGATCATGAATCTCGCAGTGTGGTTCGCCCTGCACGTAATTTTCGGCGAAGTCGTCCGGTGGCAGGCTTATGGGATTGCGCTGGACATCCCCGTTCTGTCATCGATCAACGTTCCGTCGTTCCTGCTGACGCTTGCCGCGGTCATTGCCATTTTCCGGTTCAGGGCCGGCATGATCCAGACGTTGCTTGCCGTATCCCTGGCCGGCATTGTCTGGCATATGGGGATCGAATTGTTCTAGGGAATATATTCCTTTATAAGGATTTATTTCGTAGTCACTCCACCTTACCTGTCTGCCACACTGTTCGCCTGAAAAATAGTATCGCCACCGAAAGCATCCAATTGAAATTGATGCGATTGGCGCCCCCAAATACCTGTCCACCCATGAAATTCCGGCAAATGGAGTTGGGAATTGATTTTTGGAAATCGCAATTGCGGATACATGAGCACCTTGCCCGAAAATTTGATCCGGACCAGCCACGCG